>NZ_JAFBFD010000001.1 GCF_016909125.1 Enterococcus lemanii
AAAACAAAGCCATCTCCTTCGATGTACAACACGTTAGGCTTACGTTTGGCTTGTTTCAATTCGATGTAGCGTTCATCAGACGTTTGTTGTTTTTTGAATTCTTGGCCGGCTTGTGTCACGAGCTGGTTCAACTTTTGATGACTAATCGTAAAAGGGGCAAAGAGTCGAATCGCTAATTCACCCGTTCGGTAGGAAACTTTCGTCGCAAACTCACTTAAATTGCGTACAAGAAGCAAACTGTACCGCCCATACTTTTGCCAGCCCATTGCTTCATCAAGAGGGTAAACGGGTGTGGCATCGGGCTTGATATAACGGCGTCGATTGGTCGAAACTTCCCCAAATGTGGTTACAATGGTGCGGGGAACTTTCTTTTCAATTTGGTAGCCTTTTTCTTTCATCGAATCAATCAAGGTATCGTCATAGGATTCAAAAACTTTTCCAACAACATTTTTGACGAATTCTCGAATAGAAGTGCCCAAACGTTTCTCTTTTGAAATATTGTCTGTATCACTCTTTAAAATCTCTACCAAATCATTTATAATTGTTTCCATGAAGACCATCCTCTTTTTGTTATTGGCCGCTAAACCTAACATTAAGAATAATGGTCTTCTTTCTTTTTTTCTAGTCCTACCGCAATATATTTTACACTTAGCGCTTCGATATTCATAAATGTGTAAAGGTAAACCAGAAACAGTTTCTACCAATACCCGAACACAAGCATAGATATCTGTCATCTGCATGGCTGATTGTTCTGTTACATTTTTATTTGATGTCGTTGCTCCTAATGAAAAACGATGGGGATTTCCCACCGTCTGATTTGTTGGTTTATCTCTTGACCGAAATACTTACGTATCAGTGAAATGATATCTCCATCCTTGATTGTTCTTGCGATTAAGTTCATTAATCTGTCGTGATTGACCGTATCAAAAAAGCGTTCCAAATCAATATCGACTATCCATTGGTAATCATTATTTATGTGGTTTAACGTTTCAAGAATGGCCATTTCTGCATAGCGACGAGGGCGAAAACCATAGCTATTTGGATGGAACTGCTTTTCATAGATTGGGCTAAGAATCTGTGCAATTGCTTGCTGGATAACTCGGTCGACAACCGTTGGGATTCCCAACAGCCGTTTTCCTCCATCCGGTTTTGGAATCGCTACTCGCAAAACAGGTTTCCATGTCACCACGGACACCCTTGCATTTGGCTGAGTGCTTTCCACTCCTTGGACGCACTCGGTACTTGAACCCGTTAGAGTTTGCCCATGCTGGGCAAACAAAAAAAGAGACTCCAGACCAAAATCTGAAATCTCTAAATTATGCAAACCACTTAATTATAATAATTTTTTTTGCTTCTTTTGTGTCAGCAATTTGACTATCTCCACACATGACGAGACAAATCCCTAGCTGTCAAAAATAAATCGCCTGAATATTTTTATGTAATCTGTTCTTTTAGAATAGATATCAATTGCTCAAAACTTATAGATACTTAAGGAATCTAATTTGTTCTTTTTCATTACTATAACCAAGCATTCTGTAAAAAATGTGAGCATCGTTTCTGCTTATTCCAGAATTAAGGCGAACTACGTTGACACCCATTTCTTTCGCCCATTGTTCAGCCGTCCTCATTAACGCTCGTCCATATCCTTTTTTCTGATATTCTTTTGCAATCGCTAATCCAAGAATATTGGCCATATCGCTAAAATAAAGTGTCCTGTATTTTTCTATATGAACAAAGCCTACAGCTTTATCATCAACAGTCGCTACAAACACTCGTTCTCGGTTTTTATCAATATTTTCAAGTCTAGATTTTATTAACTCCGGTTCGCAACTATAGCCTAAATCTTCTGCACAAATTTCGCATAATTCTAAAAAATCAGATATGTCGGCTTCTCTAACCACTGAATCCCCCTCTTTTTATACGCTTATTTATCTATTCGTTCTATCAACGCCACACACTCCACATGTTTCGAGAGGAGGGGATAGCTGTCAAAAATTAGGGACATGAACTTTATTGTCTTTGAGGGAACATATCCACTGAGGGCTTGCGTATGTGGGAACATATCCATAGACTTCGCTGTTTTTTGAAAACCGAGGTATACTGTTAATTCTTAGTAACCAATGCTCTAAATAACGTTACTCTTCTATTCACTAATGTAATTCAACAATCTTTCTAAAATATCATGTGTAACTTTTAAGTTGTATTGTTCAAGAAGGTGACTTCGCAAATCTATAACTAACAGTAAAGAATTTTTATAGGCTTCAAATAATTCTACCTTATCTAATCGAGCAGTGGTCTTTGCAAACTTTTTATAATTTTCAAGGCTAATTTCTTTTTCAAGGTTCTTACTCATATTTAGCCAATTATCCGCATTTTTTTCTACCATACGTATAAGTTGTAGTATATTTTTTTGAAGCTGTGATAAAAGTTCTAAAGAACGAGCATATTCTCCTCTTTTTAGAACATTGATTCCCATCAACCATAGATTAGAGAAATCACACAACAAGAAATTAGCATTTTCTTCAGTAAGTCTATTTGGTCTTGCACCACTTATCTCTAATAAATAATTTTCTAATTGCCCTGTTTCATCGTAAATAAGCATATCCTTCATATCAGGAATATAACCTGAATCTTTAAACGTGGGGATTATGTTCATATCTTTTTCAGAAAGGAAATGAAATTCCCCACGTATAAGATTATCAAAAATAACTACCTCTGTTCCATACTCATTTTTATAAAGCATCAAGTACGGAGCTACGTCAAACAACCAGTTGGATGAATCAAAGTTCGAGGTTATGCTATCTTTCAAAAATATATAGAACTCTATATCCGAGTATTGGTCACCTTCTCCTTTGGTAAAAGATCCATACATCATACAAGCTGTAATTCGTTCATCTGACTCAGTAAGATTCTTAACATTTGCAATTAATTCTTTTTGTTTTAACATTTCTTCACCCTTTCATCTAAATATCTTTTAGTTATTGTGGCAACTCAAAATCTCTATAGACATAAATTAATATTTTTCGTACAAATATTATTGCAAAAAGCATCATCATGCTCCACAAACAATAGTGTAGGACAATATTCTAAAATCATTTTTTCAATTTGGATACGTGAAAAAATATCAATATAGTTCAATGGCTCATCCCATATATACAAATGTGCGCTTTCACAAAGGCTTTTAGCAATTAGTACTTTCTTTTTCTGACCAGCACTAAAATCCTCCACGTTCTTATCAAACTGTTCTCTATTAAAATCCAGTTTACGAAGAATCGTTTTAAATAAAGTTTCGTCAATCTTATTATTATAGGCAAACTCAGATAGATTACCTTTTAAATATGAAGTATCTTGCGAAATATAAGAAATTTTTAGTCCACTTGCTAAAATAAAATTTCCGGTAAATTTAATATCATCTCCATTAATCAATTTTAGGATACTAGACTTACCACTCCCATTTTTTCCGATAATGGCAACTCTATCACCAATATTGATTCTGAAATTAAGATTACTGCATACTTCTTTATCTCCATAAGACAATGATAAATCATTCGCTTCTATTAGGCACTCTTTGTGAAATTCAAGTGGCGAAATTTTTAAGTCGTCATATTGTTCGATGTTGTGGAGCAGCTCTGATTTTTGTGAAACAGCTTCCTGATGTCTTGACTCAATATTTTTGGCACGTTTCATCGCTTTTGCAGCTTTATGTCCAACATAGCCCTTATCCAGTTTTGAGCCAGAATTTGTTGTTCCATATTTACTTTTTTCTACTTTATTTGACCAATTTGAACTACGTTTTGCTGCATAAGACAACCTTCCTATTTCTTTAAGGAGTTTCTTGTTTTCCGCCAGTTCAAAATTATCTTGTAACGCTTTGTTTTCCCACCAAGAAGTAAAGTTTCCTTTTTGGATTTCGATATTCGTTTTATTGATAGATAGTATATGGTCAACACATTGATCAAGTAGACTCCTATCATGAGATACCAAAATAAACCCCTTCTTGCGTTTCAAATAGTTTTGCACTACATTACGTGCATCGAGGTCAAGATGGTTTGTAGGTTCATCAATAAGCAGGAAACAACTCGTTGTAAGGAATAAAGATGCAAGAAGGACCTTTGTCTGCTCACCATTTGACAGTGTATTAAACGGACGATATAAAACATCTTCTTGAACATCAAGCAATGATATTTCACGAAAAATCTCCCAATCCATACATTCCGTACAAATACTCTTCATTACTTCAATTGTATATAGACTCTTATCTTCCACATCGTAAGGAAAGTACTCAAACTTAACTGTAGAACTTATATTGCCGGAATACGCATATTTGCCAAGCAATAAATTTAAGAAAGTAGTTTTTCCGCGTCCGTTTCTTCCAATAAAACCGAGTTTCCAATCTGTATCTATCTGAAAACTTACATTTTCAAAAATATTGTCATAACTTCCTTCATATGAAAAAGTTAGATTTGAAACATTTATTAAAGACATGTATTTCTTCCTCCTTTACATTATAAAAATTTTATAAGCAAAGTTGGTTTTCGGCATTAATTACTCTACAATGTTATCCAACTCTGCATGGATTTTGTCATGGATGGCATAGTGTTATTGTCTATCACATTTATCTTCCTTTCTTTTACAAATATTAAAAGCCGCAAGAAAGTAAATTCTTACGGCTCAAAAACAAATACTATTATTACCTTTTGTAATATATAAGGTTACTGTAATGTATTATTGAGTGTCGAATACTTAACTTTCTTGCAATTTGCACAACAAAACAAACGGTTCTATATCCGTTTCTTTAAATATCTTATTATGCATCATATAATTAGCAAGAAAAGTTATACATTCTTCCACCTCCAAGTCATTTCATTATATCATATTATCTTCAAAAATCCAATATAATTTTTCTGCTTTTGTGATTTTTCTGTTTTTTTCTAAAGATTACAACTCTATATCAATTCTGACTTTTGACTTGAATTTATCGTGAGTTTATCTTCATATATCACAACTTTTTCATATTTCCATTTCGATGCCTGATTTGAAGGCTATGATGAAGTTATCTTCGTAGACTGTAACGCTCTGGATTATCTTCCTTACAAGCTTATCATCGTACTCTAAGGTACGGAATTTGTTCTTGCGGATAAATTCAATCAGCTCATTGATTCTCTCGTTCTCGCCACTGAGGGAGGCATCTTCTACTAAAAGGAGCTGTCGCTTGTCTCTCAGCTCATCAATCTCATCTGCTAGATGTTCATAATCTTGACCCTTATTAGCCAGCTTGATGAGTTCTTTTTGTTTTTCCTCTAGTGAGTTGTTAATCTCTGATATTTGATATTCTGTTGTTTCTCCAATCACGGCATGAATGTTCTCTTCCAGGGTCTTTATCATGTTGTTGCCACCTGCAAGCAGTTTATTAATTGCGGTCATTACAGCACCATAGAGTTCATCTTCTTTTACGGTTCGGTTCTTACAGACCCCAGGACCCTGCTCGATTCTAGTCACACATCGCCAGACAAATTCTTTTCTGCCATGAATATTCCAATAGGTTCTCCTATAAATATCGCCACAATCTCCACAGAAGGTAATGGCACTTAAAGCGTACTTACTACTATAAATTCGTTTGTTCTTGCCTTCTCCTGTGTAGATATTGCTTCTTCGATGAATCTCTTCCTGCACCTGCAAAAATAACTCTTTAGGAATAATCGCCTCATGGCTATTTTCAACATAATATTGGGGAACATGCCCTTCATTTTTCACTCGTTTCTTGGTTAGAAAATCTAAAGTAACAGTCTTTTGTAAGAGGGCATCTCCAATGTATTTTTCGTTTTGAAGGATCTTCTTAACGGTTTCTGGTCGCCATCTTGGTTTTCCTGCTGCTGTTAAAATACCATCCTTTTCAAGACCTCGACCAATACCCACTAGACTCTGACCTTCAAGGTATTCTCGGTAGATGCGTTTGATAATCTCAGCTTCTTCGGGAACAATGATTAAATTTCCATCTTCATCTTTGGTGTAGCCCATAAATCGCTTATGGTTGACCTGCACCTTTCCTTGTTGATATCGGTACTGTAGCCCAAGCTTAACGTTTTGTGAAAGGCTCTGGCTTTCCTGTTGTGCCAAAGATGCCATAATAGTCAGCAAAACCTCACCCTTGGCATCCATGGTGTTGATATTCTCTTTTTCAAAGTAGACGGATATGTTCTTATCCTTGAGCTGTCTAATATATTGAAGGCAGTCTAGGGTGTTACGTGCAAATCGGCTGATGGATTTAGTAATAACCATGTCGATGTTACCATCCATACACTCTGCAATCATACGATTAAATTCGTCACGCTTTTTAGTGTTTGTACCGGAGATACCATCATCTGCAAAGATGCCAGCAAACTCCCATTCAGTATTCTTCTTTATAAACTCTGTATAGTGTGCGACCTGAACCTCATAGCTAGAATTTTGTTCTTCTGTTTCTGTAGAAACACGGCAATAGGCAGCAACACGAAGTTTCTTTATCTTTTCTTTTGCGGCTGTACTTCCTACTCTTTTACGAGCAGGAATAACCATTATATTTTTCTCTGTCACTTTATTCCTCGCTTTCTATCAGACTGTATAAGTATTCTGCTCGTTCAAAAGGATCCACTGGCATCTTATTATCTGCCTTTTTCATTTTGAATCGTTCTTTGGGAGGGGGAGAGGTGAAAGCGGCAAGCTCTACCACTCGACCTAAATCCTTTGCACGTTTCTCTCTAACTTCTTCAGCTTTATCAAATATCTCTTTATCAATAATTGCTGGATACGTATCATTTCCAAGGTAGTTGACGTTTTTCAAAATACGTCCCATCACAGAGTGTGTCTTATCAATACCTGCCTGTTCGCCAGCCACTGTAAGGGATAGTCCTGATATGTATTTCTCAAAGAATACCTTTACTTGAACTGCTGCCTTTTCATCGACAGTAACCACTCCGTCTTGAATTTTGTATCCATATGGAATATATGCCATCTATCTCACCACCTTTTCTTTCAGGGAGAGACCACATTTCAAATTGAATGTCAGCTCATCCCTGGAATTTACAATGATGTTCTCTACAAATTCTTCAAATAGTTCTTCCGTGTAGTCACCATTAAAATTATCTGCTGACACGTAATCAATGAGGTCCTTTATATCGTTTGCTCGTAAAACCCCACTCGTAAAGTTCGTTACCAGGTTTGTTTTTTCAGTTGTAAGATTTTTTATCTCACTATCCAAGACATTACGTTCCTGATTAAAAAGAGCTGGCTCAAGGAAACCTTTGGCCATCAGTGTAATAAGGGTGTTGCGTTCTTCCATGAGTTGCTCCATTCGCTTATCAATAGCATCCATTCTTTCACGGTCGCTTTCTTCATCGATTTGGCTAATTGATTTGAAAAGTGGCTCTAGGATTAGTTTGTTACTGAAAGCAAGCTTATTCATCATGGTTGTAAATGTGGCTTTGATTTCCCCATCTCGCAAGAACAACATGGAGCAACTCTCTTTGTCTTCGATATGACCGATGCAACTCCAAGCAATGTAACTCCTACCAACTGAGTAGTTTGTCTTTCTCCTAAAATTGCGACCACACTCTCCACAGACCATCTTGCCACTTAGAGCATATCGATTAAGATAAACGTTCTTTTTCACGCCCTTACACTTCATCTTGGCTCTTTCATCAATGAGATCTTGTGCCTTAGCAAAGTCTTCTCTACTAATAATTGCTTCATGATTGTCCTTGTAATAGTACTGGTCTTTTTCGCCTGTATTTGGATGGCGATTGTAGTTACTATCGGTGTAAGTCTTTTGCAGCAAAACATCACCCATATATTTTTCATTTCTAAGCATGTCAATCACCGTGCCTGCACTCCAGTGATTACCTCTACTTGCAGGGATTTTGTCTTTGTTCAAACCTCTTGCTATGGTACTGCTACCTTTTCCAGATAGGAATTCAGAAAAAATACGTTTGATGATTTCAGCTTCATCTGAAACTATAAACATCTTGCCATCCGCCTTGGAATATCCATACGGTGTAGTACCAACATAACTGCCATTTTGAAATCTCTTTTGAATGGACCATGTTGAGTTTTGTGAAATAGATGCAGACTCTTCTGCAGCAAATCCAGAAAGGATAGAAAGCATGAGTTCACTTTCCATATCACCCGTATTTAGATTCTCTTTTTCAAAATAAATATAAACACCGATATCAATCAGTTTTCTTACTAACTCTAGACAATCTACTGTATTACGAGCAAAGCGGCTGATTGATTTGGTGATAATAAAATCAATCCGACCTTGCTTACAATCTCGTATCATGCGGAGCAGTTCAGTCCGTTTCTCCATCTTGGTGCCGGAGATCCCTTCGTCATAATAAAGACCAGCAAACACCCATTCTGGATTAGACTTAATATATCGCTCATAGTGTTCACGCTGTGCTTTAAGGCTTTCAAGCTGTTCATCACTATCGGTTGATACCCTGGCATAAGCTGCAACTCTAAGTTTAGTGTTGGATGGTTGCATTTGGGGCAGTTCATCTATTTTTGTTATCTTTTTCATCATCTCACCTCGCTTTCGCCCATTACATACATCACTCTAAAAGCTATTAATAGCAAGCTTTTTAGGACATAATCTCGCCTAAACGGGGAGAGAATTTCTGCCTGTTCAAGGCTGATATTTTGTGTAATTCATCCGCTGTGATTTTGCCTTCTTTATATAGGTTTGCGACAATGCTCTCCGCTATGTGAAAGTCATATTCCTTTTGTAATTCTTCCTCTGTCATCTGATCGGTCTTACCCTTTAACGGACAACCATCTTTTACTTCATAAATGTTCATAGAAAAACACCTCCTACCTAGTAGCCATGGCAGGAGGTGAAATCTGATGATTTCTTTAATCTTTTTGATAAAAGTCACATTCATAGCCATCGGCGTCAAGAAGCAGCCCTTTTGCCCAAGGTGGCACTTGACTCATCTGTTTACATACTTCAGTAACCGCTATTTGAGGATTCGCTTCAATAATTACTTCATCATGGACATGAGCCACAATTCTGTAATGACGGAGAGACTTCATTGCGTGCATCAAAATATCACGGGAGATGGCTTGAACAATATTCTCTACAAACTTAGGACCGTAACTTTCAAGACGCTCCCATTTCTTTGTTCCACCTACTCCTTCATAGGTAACAGACTCACCACCAAACTGATTCTCACCAATTCGAGGTTTTACATAGGCAAGCCTTCTGCCAGAGGGAAGAACGATAAAAAGCATGCCACTAAAACAATGAAACTCGATGCCATGGGTTTCTTGTGATTTGTTTTCCTTCACGCATTGTTTAGCCGCCCGATCTACATCCCACCAGAACTGTGTGATGTTGGGATTAGACATTCTCCAGGCATTCACAAGCGGTTTTAATTCTTCCTCTTCAAGCCCCATCTCTAATGCACCCATGGCTTTTAGCGCACCAACAGAACCACCATATCCAAGTGCCAATTCAGCAATTTTACCCTTCTGTCTCAAGTGACCGTTCACGCCATGCTTTTCAACGGGAACACTGAACATCTGGGAGGCAGATGCACAGTAGATATCACCACCACTAGCAAATACCTTTGTTCGCCATGCTTCGCCTGCAAGCCATGAAAGCACACGAGCCTCAATGGCTGAGAAGTCAGCCACAATAAACTTATGACCCACTCTAGGTACAAAGGCTGTACGAATCAGTTGTGAGAGGGTATCGGGTATATCTTCATAGAGCAGTTCTAGTGTTTCAACATCACCATTTCTGACAATAGTTCGCGCCTCTTTTAAGTCTGGCATATGGTTTTGAGGGAGGTTTTGTAATTGCACAAGCCTTCCGGCAAAACGTCCGGTTCTGTTTGCTCCATAAAACTGAAACATACCTCTAGCTCTTGAATCACTACAAACTGCATTTTCCATTGCTGTATATTTCTTTACCGAGGATTTTGCCAGTTGCTGACGAAGTGAAAGAACTTCATTTAGTTCACCATCGGTTTCCTTAAGTTTCTCAGCGACAGCTTTTTTTCCGAGAGTCTCCATCTCTAGACCGTTTTCAGAAAGCCAGCTTTTCATCTGTTGTACAGAGTTTGGGTTATCGAGATTTGTTATCTGCTGCATGGCAGTTAGTAGTTTTTCATGAGATATGTCATCCATGGTAATGGCCTGCTTAACAAAATCCATATCCACCTTTATGCCTCGATCGTTGATTTCTTGATCGAGATGATACTCCTCCCAGATGTCCTCTGGTACTGGAAACTTAATCAAGCTTTGTTGTATCTGTATTTCTGCCTCCACATCACGTTTGTTATATACTTTAAACTGCTGCCATTTATCGATTTCATCAGTGGGTAGGTTACGGGTTCTACCACCATTTATTTTTGTTGGAGTACATGGAAGACAAAAATATCGTATCAGGTCTTTACCCTCCGTCAGCTTTTGCTTTTCAAGTCCTAGCACTGCACCTACACCTTCTAAAGAAAGAGGTAAACCCATATAGGCAGACCAAACCATGGAACATTTCCATGAGGAAGGATTTAGATAAGTCCCAGTGGGATAGCCCAAATAACGTGAAAGGCATACTCGCTCAAACTGAGCATTAAATGCCCACTTCGTAATGGTTTCATCGGTTAAGGCATCTAGGATTTCTTTTGGAATCTTTTCTCCATTCATCAAATCGATGACCTTAACTTCATCACCGTCAACCGCATAACCAAACAGCATCACCTCAAAATCATCTGCTTCTACGTAACGATAAACACCACTTTTTTGTAGATTGGTAGAAGAATAGGTTTCTATATCAATTTCTAAGTTTTTCATAGCTACCACCTTTCCTAAATGAAAAAGGTGGCAGAGGGAAGTCCTCCACCACCGTCAAGTTTATTGTTTCTATTAGGCAAGGAAGTCATCATCTACAAGAGTCGTAAAATCATCTACTGCAGAAGTCTTACCACCTAGAGGTTCTCCGTCTCTAATTTTTTGAATGTTACCAAGGCCACAAGCTACACCTTTATTACCATTTGAGTTGAAGGCATAGAAGTTAAGTGAAACCCTGCCATAACAACCGCTGTACACCTCACTGCGATCCATAATCGGCTTAACACTTTTATCTACAATCTGTGGCGCTGTCTTGCTATTCGCATTGATGAAGTAATGGCCTTTATAAGCCTCATCATCACGCTCTACATCACCATCACGCAGCGGTAGTTTAATGGCTGCCTTATTTGGTTTCTTACCACCAAACTTTGCGATACCTTCCTCAATGGCAGCATCAACTGCTGCATGGATAGCATTAATGGTTTCCTTGTCATCCTTTGGAATAAGGACGGATACGCTGTACTTTTCCGCACCACCATTAATGGATACAGGCTCCCAACCGTGGAAGTAAGAAAATCTTGAGTTTACACCTGTGATAACTTTTGTCTTGTTTTGCATATTTGCCATAATATTTAATCCTCCATAATTTCGTTAAATTCGTTTTTAGCATCTGCTACGTTCATTGCCGGTCTTTTATCTGAGTTTGGAACAAGAGTCGGCTTACCCGGTGGTTTGTAAATGAGGTCACCGAGGAGTTCCTCAAATTTGGATTTACCCATCAGTTTTTGCATCTCTGTCAGCGGAATAAGGCTCTTTCTGTAAATGTCCTTATATCCACCTGCCACGGCTTTTTCTGCAATGGCTCCTTCATCTTTGTACTTGCGAACCGAGCGACCTTCCACAACTTTAAAACCGTTCCACTCTTTACCGTGATTGACTGCTGCATCAGTGGCATAGGCTGTTATTTCATTCGCCCACTTGGTAAGGTCGGGAAGAATAAGTAAGATTTCTTCTATCTCAGCATCCGTCAGCAGAGGTGGCATCTTGAATTCTTTCTCTGCAAGTTTTAGCTTTTCTTCGGCTCTGGCCCGACATCTGTTTGCCGCTTTACAGAAGGTACACCATGGACCGGGGATGTATTCACCCTCACCGTTGAAGGCTTTGTCAGCTCTGGGCTTTAGTTCCTCTTCCGCCCAGCCTTTTAGTTCTTCCACCGGTATTGTCCAGGTGCTGACATTTTCTCTTCTAGGCTGAAAGATCGTCATGGACACTTCTTTAATGTCGTACAGGTGATCATAGATTCCAAGTGCTCCTAGGGCATAGAGCTTCATCTGTGGATTGTCCACTGCATCAACTAGCACACCCAGTCCATATTTAAAGTCTACGATGTGAAGTCTGTCATCTGAAATGATTACACAGTCTCCTGTCCCAAAACCATCTGGAACATAACAAGAGAAGTCAAGATGTTGTTCAATAAGAACGATAGGATCTGTGCAAGACTTTCTTGCAAGTTCCACCTGCTCCATAACGAAGTCCACGTAAGCATCTGTACATTCCTCCATCTCATCAGAGTTATACTCAGAGATAGGTCGCTGACTTCTCATATGAAGTGCCTTTTTTAGTTTGTGTTCACACAGGTCATGAGCCGCTGTGCCTTCTTTTGCTGCCTCACCACTTTGGTCTTCAAACTCCAGTTCAAGTCTTGCAGAGGGTAGGCAGTTGAGCCACCTGTGGGATGAGGATGCAGATAATATTGCATGATTACCCATTTCCAAGCTCCTCCGCATCTTTCAAGATGTCAGAATAATAAGCCTTATCAACAGCACTTAACTTGTCTGCACCATACTTCTGAATGAGTCCTCGCACTTCGGCGGTAAATCCAAGTTGGCTCTTTTCAGCAAGTACCATACGCACTTTTTCAAGCGGGATATCCGGCTCTTTTACTGGTTCTTGTTCCGTTGCAGCTTTTGCAAATGGAGCAGGATCTCCTTCTGTCATCGCATCGCAAACTGCCTGTATGCTGTCAGCAAGACTTCGCATATCATTGACCACTTCAAGCAGTAATTTTATTTTGCTCAAGGTCAGTTCCTCCTTTCGTCATTTCACAGATAGAGAGTTCCTCGATGCTATCTCCAGGGATCACAATCGTTACACGCTGTTTACTCCCTAAAAGAAAGCGAAGAATTCGTTCCCTTACGGACACATTACGGTAGGTAACAAGTCCGCCTGTCTGTGGTTTCTTAGAAACACTAATTTTGAGATTGTGTTTCATATCCATCACCTCTTTCCAAAGGGCGATTTATTTGTTGCCCTCTACCTAGTAGCCACGGGAGGTGATAGAATCTGACGGTTTAGAAAAAAAGAATGCCTACCAAAGAGAAATACTCCTTGATAGGCAATCTTACTAGTTCTTATTTCAAGAGTTCATTGACCCTTTTTTGTACCGAAATGTAGTCATAACCGGCATTTGTAAGTTTGTTTTTTCGATCTTGTCCGTTACCCCAATCGCCACGAATGACTTCCTTTGCGATGGCATCAATAGACTTTTTACTAGATAACATTTCATTGACCTTTGATTGCACTGCCACATAATCATAGCCTGCATCCGTTAAGCGTTTCTTTCGTTCTTCACCATTACCCCACAAGCCTTGAATGACTTCCTTGGCCAGCGTCTCGATCGATTTCTTTTCTGTAGGAGCAGGTATATTTTCTTCTTTACCAAGATGATTAAGCCCTGCACTTTGGATAATCGCTTTGTAATCTTTATAGGCATAGTTCATGTCTAAGTTTCCTGAGTAACCACTTAGTTTACCTTTGCTTGTGTACTGCCAGATACCATGACGAAGAGTCGGTTCTTTACTGGACCACTGAGCGACCCAGAAATCATAAGGTTCTAGACGATCCAGTTCTGTTAAATCTTGAAACCAAGAACTAGACGCATAGATGCCGGAATAGTAGCCAGCACTTTCTACGGTTGCACAAAAGCCTACTAAAGCATCGGTAATGGCTTTCTTGCCACTTGGCCGCTGGTGATAATTATCCTCTGTATCAATAAATACGGGATAAGAGATGGTCTTGCCTTTGATAATTTCTAGGCATTTCTTCGCTTCTGCTACGCCTTTGGCATTAGTATTCGCACAGCTGTACCAGTAAACACCGATAGGAATACCTCTCTCGTGAAAGGCTTTGTAGTGTTGTTCAAAGGCATCATCCTTGTGCAAACTTACTCCTGTACCGTGGCCCGTATATCCTGCTCGAAGGATGACAAAATCAACTTCTTTTGCAAGTTGGTCATAGTTTATCTGACTTGGTTTTTGCCACGTACTGATATCAATTCCTTTAGTTTTCATGATTATTCCTCCTTGTCGCTCTTGTTATGAAGCTGTTCTAATACATCTTTTAGTTTTTCTGGGATAGGTAGTCCAAGGTGAGCTGAATTTTCTAACAGCGAAATTCCCTCATTTGATAGATAGAAGAAAACAATCGCTGTTCTTAGTACGCTCCCATCACCAATCACATAAACGTCTAAAATATTGGCTACACCCACTAAAACAAAAATCAGCACTTTACGGCTGATTCCGATAAATCCCACTTCACTTGATAGGGTCTTATCAGCGATTGCACATAAGACACCTGTTAGATAGTCGATGACTACAAAGACTAGTAGCGCATATAAAAATCCGTCTGCTCCTCCTAAAAACCATCCGAAGAATCCACCGATTGCTGTTATCACAACTTGGATCCAGTTCCATATTTCTTTCATTTTAAATTCCTCCTTTTGATGAAATAAAAAGAACACCTACTTTTGCAGATGTTCCTTTGATTACTCTATTTGTTTTGGTAGCCACTCCCAGAGTCTTAAATCCTCCTGCCCTAGTGACCACATACACATGCCTCGAAGTTTCCACCGATAAGCTGCTTCATTTGCCCAGTACACAAGGCTATCCACATCCTGATAATAAAGAATGGAAAATCCGTCACCATCACC
Source organism: Enterococcus lemanii (assembly GCF_016909125.1). GTDB lineage: Bacteria > Bacillota > Bacilli > Lactobacillales > Enterococcaceae > Enterococcus_I > Enterococcus_I lemanii. Next base: position 14,813 of record NZ_JAFBFD010000001.1, read on the forward strand.
TAAGAAAATACGAGATATCCAGATGTTAATATCCCTTAGAATGATGGTGACACTGTAGTCATTTCCACACTGAATGGATGGCATCATATCTGAATGAAAAAAATCATAATCTAGGGAGATGCTTTCACTTCTTGTGGCTGATTCTTCAAGGTCTGCTGTTAAAGTAAACACTTGAAACTCATCATCCCAAGAACAGTTACTTCTTGATAGCCGACCATATGTTTTAAATGCCCCATCTGGCATAAGCACGTCAAAGCGTTCATAAGGCTCATAGGTCCAAGCATCGCCTAAGCGAAGCAACTGGCAATGGACTTTATTATCCGAACGAATACCTACATACCCTGTCACATCCGAGCAAGTGGCTGTAAAGCGCAGTGTATTGGATGCAGAGGAATAGACCCGCACTTGATTGCCACGCTTTCGAATTTCTAGAGTGTAAAAGCTTGGATTCGATCGAATGTTTGCGGCCGATGTTTTTGAAAAGCTGGTGGCATAACTACCTTTTAAAGTAGAACCTTCATACAGTTCAATACGCTGGTTATCATAATTAAAGCAACAATAAATCGTTCCAATAAAAACACCTGCCTTGCCACTAAAGGTCTCAGGAAAAATAATCTGCGCCCTTAAATGTATATCTGAAAAATTGTTGTAGTTCCATGCTAACTGACCCTTACCCTCCAGTTGGGAATAGGGTCTATTCATCGAACTGCTTGTATCTTGCCACACACTCCATTCCCCCGATAATGTTGTCCAGTAGCTTTGGGGGAGAGGGTTATCATCTCTAAAATCCTCATACCACACAAGGGCAGAATCTGCTTTTCTTCTAAGCATCTCAAGCGTCAACTTAAAACCAGTTGCAGGCCCTACCATATCACCATTTACATCTTTGAAATGTCTAGGAGCAAGGGTATATTCTGCTTCACCAACTGTTGGCTCCTCAGAAAATGAAGAACAGACTCTAAATCCATAAAACTGTGCACCCTTTGCCCCAAGCGAAATGGTGATGGTATGTGTTCCTTGAGAAAGGCTCACTCCTTTTTTCAGTACCGTCCAGAAAGTCGTTCTCCAATAAGGCCACCACAGTCTGTTTTCAGAAAAATCTACTTCATTTCCATCAAGGGAGATGTGAATACTATTCTTATCCCAAAAGGGAAAGCCTAGCTTTACTGCTACATCATAAGTTCCTGCCTGAGCAAGCGTGAAATGATAGGTTGCCGCACCTTCATCCCCCAGTGTTGTGACGCTATTAGAAACAGAAACAACACCAGAATAACTATCCGGCATGGCATCATGATCCACATAAACAGTTCCAAAGGCTAACTTTTGTTGTTTGCCATAGGCCGTCAGATACTGTCTGCCATTGTAGCTTGCAGATAAGAGTGGGTAGCTATAGCGAGTGGCATCTCTTCCTTCCATATAATCGTAGACATGCGGCAATGCCCAAGGCACTTTATTCTCATCATCCCAGTAAGCCACGATGGGAATAAACGGTTGAGGAGGCGCATCGTCTGTGAAATTATAGGCTCCTGTCATCCAGTATTTTGCCGCATAGTAGGTATGAGACGTTCCCCTATAGGCTTTACCTAGGTTTTCTGGTGTGTCATAGATTTGCCAGTTCCAGCCATAAGCAGGCATTCCAAAGAAAATCTTGTCGGGATTCATCACTGTAACGGCATAATCATAAATGCCTTCAAGCCAGCTTCTTGGAGATACAGGTCCCGGTGCAGAACCTGACCAAGCCATACCATAACTCATAATTGATGCGGTATCGCAATAAGGGTCTAAGTCTCCGTAAACGCACCAATTCTCACCACCTACTGAACCATTGACACTGGTCATACCGGGAAGGCAAATGTTCATCAGTTTACTTGAATCATAGGCTTTGATGGTGTTGTAAATATTTTTAAACATGGTCGTTGACTCAGCATGAGTGGAATAGTCATCGCCTCTTTCTAGGTCAATATCAATACCATCGCACCAAGGATACTTTTCCATAAGACGAATAAGCTCGGATAGAAACAGTTCCTGAGCGCCATTCGTGTTGTCTCTCAATGCTCTAAAAATACTATTTGCACCATCATTGGCAATGGTCAGTAGCCATTTGATGTGACGATAACGGTTAATGTAGGGGAGCATACTGCTGATGGTGACACCACTCTCAACAATCTCACCGGTAGTTCGTACCTTAAAAGAAAAAAGACCGATGGTATCAATCCGGTCTCCGTATTTCTCTAAAGCTTCATACATTCGTGCATTTCCCATAAAAGTCCACACCATGATTTTCTTGCCTTTTAGTCGTTCCATTAGAATGGCTCACCTCCGTCTTGCATTTCCTGCATGGTAAACAGCACCCTTGCAGATTTCCCTTTTTCAAGGGTCACTTTGTGCTTTGAGTCCCAAGCAGCACTGTATTGATAGAACCCCTCTTTGGGTTCGCTTACTCCGTTTTTGGTACACTCTCGTGTAGATGCTAGGAGCGCCAACTCAACATCTTTTCCAATGGTTCCAGGGAAGGAGACCTGTTGCCCTCCTATACCTTGGCTTAGTTTCACTGTTACCGCAGACATAGAAAGCTTTGGATAGATATGAATATCAAGTCCTGCAGAGGTTTCACCAACATTAAATAAAATAATGGTTTCCTCTGAACGGACCACACCGTTAAACCAAACAGGATTCTTGATACTGCCATCTTCCTTTAGTTTTTCTAACCTACTTTCTGTATGAGGCGCATAACCATTTAGAACAGGTCCTTCTTGTAACTGGATGTCCGTAAACCAAATCATGCCAGTGCAATCATAGAGGGTAGGTTTTATGCTTACACTCATGACACGCTTATCTTGTTTTTTATTTATCACTTCCGCTAACCTGATAAATTTAACCTTAACCATCTAACGTCCACCTTATTTCACAGGGATGACCTACCCATCCCGTGACCACTGAGCCTGCTTGTAAAAAGAGATCCGTAATATAAAAAGTGCCTGTGCAATTTGTGACACAGACACGGATGGTAATGGATTTTACTTTAGAAGAGTAGCTTTCTGGGAGTATCTTTTCTGATGTTCTTGAAAAATAAGCCACCAATCCACCTCCTTAATACAAATCAATAAATCTTGTTTCTGTCGTACCATCTTCATATTCAATAACCACTTCAATGCCAACCTGTGAGTCGCTACTCAGCTTGCCTAGGTTTTCAGATGCGATTTGTGCCGAGAGCGTGTAGCTAGAACGATTCGCTGGATAGATGGTCTGAGCCATACTCTTTGTCATATTGGCTACACCAATCGCCTTAAAGGATGTCGACCCACTTACACCGTTATCACCATCTACTTCAAAGCCTGAATTAACCCAGTAAGCCATGCCATCATCAGCACGAGAATTTCGCAGCAGATTAAAAGGCACCATTTCCCGGATATCATTGTTCGTCACCATACTGGTGCCTTCGAGAGAATCTGCAACGTTATCCCACTGGCTTGCAGAACTACCCAGATTTTTAAGGGCAGTAGATAGTTCTAATACTGTATTCCATGGTTCTTGTAAGTTATATTCTCTTCGTATAACACGAGTTGTCACCGACAGTCCTAAATCTTTATCTTCTACATGAACATAATCGCCAAGCGACCATGCTTCATGCTCATAACCTGTTAACACCGATAAATCCATTGCGTTTAAAACATAAGAGATGTTTGGTTTTGAATACTGAGCAAGCCGCATCTGTGTATATTCTTTCATTTGATAGGGATTGGTAAAGGAAGAACAATCAAGCGTTGATATCCGAATATCAGACGAATACGTATAATCCTCCACATATGCCTTTCCACCATTGATGTCTGCAAAGGTAAGACCATCGCTACCAATGGCATAGAGCCTTGTTACAAGACTTCTGGTATCAACGACTCTTTTAATGCTCTTCATATTTTTCTTATAGGCGAACAATGCACCACTATCCGTACCATAGACCGTTAAGAGATGGACCAGCCGATTGGGGCAATCAAAGACGAGATCACCTCCATGTAAGTCTGCCACGCTTCGGAGTATGGATAAAGCATTCTTTTCTGTACTGGTCCAGGTTCTCTTTGTTCTCACATTGACAGTGCCTACACTCCACTCCGTACCTTCTAGAGCGTAAGCCATAGCAGCCTCAGCAGTTTCCGCATCAAATTTATGTTCTTCTTTTCTCACTGAAAAGGTTAGGTCATAAAACTCTGCTTCGGCATACACTTCTGTCGCTAAATTCCCTTCGCTGTCTTTTGTATCTGTCAAAGTCCTTACTTTGTAGACGTCATCAACAATCTGGATTTTCTTTTCACTATCAATAAATCCCCGCTTGGTATCACGGTAGGGGATCATAAAGGAGAGCGTATCCTCGCCATTGATTTCACTGGTTACTACAATGTTATAAGCATTTTCTAACACAGCCTCCCAAGCCCCATTTGAATCCAGTACGACCGGTCTTGAAAAACCAATCCTCTCATAAGGTGACTTTGGAATGTCATAAAGCCTGATATCAATAATTCGCGGGGTCTTACTCGTATCTGTGGTAGTAAGCGTGACTCTAAAGCGAATGTATGCCTTATTCGGAGATATCAATTTTCCATCAAGTGCAATGGCTGTCCAATCACTCCAATGAACTAGGTCATCGCTTGTTGAGGTTTCTATTGGCCCAACTGCAGTTACCCCAGAAATATATTCACTGGTAACGGAAATCCGACCTGTGCCAGACAGATTACACGTTGCCGGAGCCGTATATAGTGTTCCTTCCGTAGGGTAAACACCTTCTGTTTCCCTTAAACTCACGACTCCCGGTACGCTAAGGGCATCAACAGCACCACCCATATCACCACCGTTAGTCAAAAGAGACCCATTGAAATAATCAATCAAATCATCCGTTGTAAGACAGGAATCCATATCGAAAAACCAGTCATCAAATCTTCCAGCATACCAATAGGCATCTGCCTGCATGCCCATAATGATGTCGGCCGTGCAAGAAGGATTTAGTGTGCCTGTAAAGGAATAGGTCGGGGATACCCAGCTCGTTCCACTCGTCTTATCTCCCAGTACAATCCATGCATTTTTATTGTTTGGTTCTATGACCGTGCAAATAAAATACACACCACCATTGATTAAAGAAAAAGGCGGTGTCGTTGTTTGGTCGAGTATAAGAGAACCACTAGCGTTATAAAGCATGATTCTAGGTCTGCCGGCAAAGAGCGACAGGTAAAAGATAGGCTGACCAGGACCATAGCGCGTATTTAATATAGGGCAATAGGTATTTCCAACCGAATAAGTAGTCGGTATCATCCATCCGCCAACAAGGATTCGTTCTCCCATCTCCGAAAAGAAAGTACCATCATTGGCCACTTTAAGGTAGGTTTTTTCTGTAGCGGGATTGTTGATGTTGATTCGGATGTGTCTCCCTTTTTGGCCGCTTTGAAGGCTTGCAGTTGTTCCTAGATAATTGACAAGTTCTATTTTTCTGTCTAACCCAGAAGAGTCTGCAAGATATCCATTTTCATCTACCGATACATCATTAAATCGCCACAGTCCAGATTTTGCATATTCGACTGGGAACTCTCCCGTAAAATCTGTCTGTTTATTTAAAATTGTTTTTAGTGCCACTGGATCACCTCCATCTACTGCGAGCCTTTATTTCAAGCGCTGTAAATACAGCATTATTTGTTGTAATTGCTAGGATATTCGTGCCTACATGAAGACTTGGAAACTGTATCTCCTTTAGGTATGGCAAAGCGTTTCTTAAAATTATCCCGTTTTCGTCTTCCACATAAGCCGTCATCTTATCTGTATCAATGACAAGGATTTCTTCCTTCAAAAGTACAGCATTCACTATTTTCATTTCCAAGCCATTGGTTGTAACAGAAATAGAATTGTTCACACCCGATGTGATAATTCCCTTCAAGCGATACATAGGATTGGATGCTACATTACCGGTCTGTCTTGTTATCGTGTGACTTCCTTCGCTTTCTATTAAATAATTTTCATCCGTAATGGCATAAGCAAAAGGGTCAGGACAGAAAAACTTCAAGTTAAAACTGCCTGAAAAACGAATGAGTCGTTCACAATCCACTTTCTCATTCAGCCTCGCCATGAAATACCTGTCTGGCACATCATCAAAAACGAGTTCTTTTAATCCTTGCATGGGATCAAGCCATGTTGACAGTTCGTCAAGGGTACTCACCAGAGCAGAAAAGCTGTGCTTGGGATAGATATTACAAGCTACATTGATTTCTCTGTAATCAAAATCAGCCCCAAAGTCTGTCACACCATACTTTCCAGGTACGGTGGTGGTAAAATTTCGCATCCCTCCACAGACCTGCCAGGAAGTGAGCCTGGCTTTTAGTCCCATGCTTTTTGAAGAAATATCGTCATATAAAAAACCCATTGGCACACCTCCTTATGTTGTAGAAAACCGACCCTGAGCACGAGAGCCTGTCTGAATTAAGTTATAAAGTTCTTGAGATACCCTTCTGATATCATCTTCACTTCGTACAATCATTTGCTGTACAGTAACCAGCGATCCACTGACACCACCTAGGGAAGAGGTCGCTGCATTTGAAATCACGCCACCTACAGAAGTATCCACTGAAAAGTCTGTAGGCAAGGATGTACTCATATCGCTGGCCAGACTAGTCATCACATCGTTGATATCCTCGCTCATCATTTCAGCCGCTTTTACAGCCTCATCACCATTATCTTGGATAGAACCTGCAAGACCTTTCACAAGCATTTCACCAACCCACCCCATCTGTTTCGATGGTGATTTGATACCGAAGAAATCCTTGATGCCCGTCCAAATGCCACTAATCCAACCACTCACTTTATTCCATAACCAAGAAGCAAGGGATTGAATACCCTGCCATAGTCCTTTTACAATGTTGCCACCCACCGTCACGATGGAACCCATGGAGTTTGTAAATGCTCTGACGATGCCGCCAATAATCTGAGGCACTGCTTTTACGATTTCTACCACAATGGTTGGTAAATTCTGAATGAGTGCTACAAATAGCTGAACCCCTGCCATAATGATCTTGTCGATGTTTCCAATCAAGGCATTTACGATACTTGAAATGATTTGAGGGATTGCCGCCACAATAGTGGTAATAATGGTCGGTAGATTTTGAATCAGTGCAACAAGTAAGTCGACACCCGCTTGTATGAGTTGTGGAATCGAACTTAAAATCCCATTTAGTATTCCATCAATAATCTGTGGAATCGCCTCAACAATTGCCGTAATAATTTCAGGCAAGGCTGTAACCAGCGATGTTAATAGCCGAATACCTGCATCTATAATCTGAGGAATTGCGCTTATAATAAAATCAACGATTGCCAAAATAATCGTAGGGAGAGCCTCAATTAGTTGCGGGATCGCTTCGAGTAGCCCCTGAGCCAAACCAAGTATTAACTGCAGTGCTGCATCGAGCAGCATGGGTAGATTATCCACCAAACCTTGCACAATCGTAGTAATTGCATTAACTGCCGCAGGAATCAGTTCTGGCATTGCTTGCCCAAGGCCATCTACTAAAGCCGCTATTAACTGAACGGCTGTATCCACTAGCAGTGGTAAGTTTTCAATCAACGCATTCACAATCGTGAGAATGGAATCAACTGCTACCGGTATTAGGGTAGGTAGTAGGTTCATCAGTGCGTTCAGTACCTGAGTAAATAAATCTGTCACGGTGGCAAGGAGTGTCGGTAACAAATCTGAGATGGCATCTAGCAATGCTTCAATGGCTATAGGTAGTGCTTTTACGATATTTTCAATCACTGGAGTAATGTTTTTCACCACCGACTGAAAGGCATCCACCATGTTTTTACTGAGTTGTTCCATATCTGCATCTGCATTCCCAAAACCAACTAAAAGATTTTGTAAAGCCGATTGGAAGGCATTCAAGGACCCTGAAATAGTCTCCTCTGCCTCAAGAGCAGTCGTACCAGCAATGCCCATGCTTTCTTGAATGACATGGATGGCAGAAACTACATCGGCATAAGAAGAAACATCGTACTCAATGCCAGAGATAGCCTCGGCATCAGCAAGGAGTCGCTCCATTTCACTTTTTGTACCGCCATAACCAAGTTTAAGGTTATCCAGCATGGTGTAATTTTGCTTGGCAAAACCCTGATAGGCATTTTGAATGGATTCCATGTCTGTACCCATTTTATTGGCATTGTCAGACATATCGGTAATCGCCATATCCGCATATTTAACGGCTTTTTCTGTATCTCCTCCAAGAGAAGAAATAAGGCTTGCAGAAAACGAAGTGACCGTTTCCATGTAGTCATTGGCAGAAAGACCTGCCGTCTTATAGGCATTCGATGCATAGTCTTGTAACTGCTGAGAGTTTTCTCTAAAAAGCGTATCCACACCACCGACTAATTGTTCGTAATCTGCATAAGCGGAAATGACTTCTTTACCCAGTTTGACAGCCACCGCACCTGCTGCAACAGCAACTGCTCCCATGGCAATGCCGATAGATTTTAGAGTTGTACCTAAGCCTTTAAACTTAGATTCAGACTTTTCAGCATAGTCAGCTGCCTCATCAATCTCTTTTCCCATATCATCTGCACTGTCGGTGACATCGTTCATTTCACGGTTCATGTCATCGAGAGCATCTTCAGCATCATCATAATTGGAGTTAGCTTCTTCAAGAGCAGCATTATTGCTACTTAACTCTCGCTCCATATTGTTGAGTGCTGCCTCAGCATTGTTTAGCTGAATCTGCCAGTTCTGTGTTCTTCTATCAGTTTCTCCAAAGGAGGTAGCTGCATTTTCTAGAGCCGACCTCAAGGTATCAATTTTGCTTTTTTGGGTTTCAATCTCTTTGTTAAGGACTGAATTTCTGGCGGAAAGAGCCTGGACAGACTTATCGTTTTTATCAAATTCTGAGGCTACCAGTTTCATTTCAGAGCCAAGGACCTTAAAGGAACGATTGATATCGGTTAATGCCTTTTTAAATTCTTTCTCGCCTTCAAGACCGATTTTTAAGCCAAAATTATCTGCCATGCTTTCCACCTCCTTTGTCAGATTCCATCAGGGATAATGTCATCGATAAATATCTCTCTTTTTGGTTTTGCCAGCCCCTGATACTGTTTGTGGCACTCCCACAAGTCTAGTAGCAAACCAAACGGCATCAGCCAAAATTCATCCATGGTCAGATGTAATAGACTGATGCCGTAATATAAAAGCCTCGTAAATAACTCTTCGTCACTTACGGGGCTACTGCGTTTTTTGGGCTTTCCTCACTGAGTACATTTCTTTTTGCACCCTTGTAAAGGGCATTCATTATTGCCTCTTTGTACTCTGCCAAATCAATCGGGCTTGTGAGAATTTCCACCTCATCTTCTGTTAGTAATTCCTTCGGTGCATCCTTGTGCTTGATGTTATAGACAAGGGTACTTTGATTGGCCAGTAAGGTAATCAGCCACACAATCTCTGAAAGTGCCATCTCGACATTCTCAGACTTCATTAGCTTATCGCCTAGGTTTTCAAGACCGCCATAGCGTCCTGCGATTTCCTTTGTTGCCTTTGTAGTAAGTAGTAGCACATATTCATCGCCACCAATACGAATGCTTGCTGTTCGTTCGTTATCCATGAATTATCCCTCCTTATACTGTGTAATCCGGTTCATAGACTTCTGTATACCAACTGCTGATAACCGATGCCGGTACATCCTTATCGCCTTCGGTCACTTCCGCTTTCCACGGATGTTTACCGCTTGTATCCGGCTTGTTTCTTCGGAGAACCGTACCTTCAATTGTTGGTGTTGAGAATGTAATACTGTCACCTTTTGTTGCTAGGTTTGTCGCAGGAATACCGAATTTCACTCGATAGAGCCAATAGTATTTATACTTGCCATTGGATTTCTTTGCTCTAAAACCAACAGCCACAGGATCCCCGCCATCTTCACTGTTAGAAACCACAACGTTGTTTTTATCAACCGTGACACCGGTTAAGGCGGCTGCAGTAGTCGAGCCAATATCATCTACTCCAAGAGAGATAGTGCCATTCTTAAATTCTTTGACGATTTCTGCCGCACCATCATCTGCATAGAGGGTTGCCTCTGCCAGTTCAACAGATAGCTCTGCTGAGATTGCTTTTGCCAGCTGAGTGGGTGTGCCATAGATTTCTTCGCCATTTTCATCATCTGTGATGGTCACATAATAAAGTTTATCCAGACCAATTGTTGCCATTTTTAATTACCTCCTATTTCATAATGTTTGGCTACATCCACGTTGTAGTGGTAATAGCCCGTATCATCTTCAAAGCCGATGTAGCTCCGTGCGGTTATGGTGAAACTGGAAGCCAACAATAACTGCACCACTTGATTTTTTAACGCTGTATAACTGCCTTTGCTATAAATTGAAATCCGTGCCTCTTGAACATCGATGCATGGTAGATTATCCGAATGAAGGTCAAAGCTATCGCTCATCGGAACAATCACCATGTACTTACCAGGGGCAGTATCCGAAAACACACCTGTTTCTATTGGTACATCTAGTGATTCTAAAGCGACTTGTAAGTCTGCTAGAATGCTCATATCTTTTTGACCTCCTCTTCAAAAGTGCTTTTCATTGTCGAGATACACTCAGACTTTGATGCACTTTTAGCTGGTTTCAAAAAAGGTTTTGCAGGCTGACCGTGTTTGCCGTATTCAAGGATATTTGCTAGTTTTGCATTACTCTCTCCATCAGACCTTGGTTCAGAAAAACCTATTTTAATATTGTGGTTTCCGTTCCTATCTAGCCTGACTGAAGTGACACCGAGTGCCTTTTCTAATTCACCCGTTGATCGTGATTCATGCTTTGTACCTTTACCGATTACAGCAGAAAGATTGCTCTTCGTTCGTTTGAAAACGACTTCGCCACCTGCTTTTAGCACCTTTTCGGCAACAGGGTCAAAGTCAGAGCCAAGATTTGAAATCTTGAGCAAAAAATCATCGGGCATCTTAATATCAACTTTTGCCAATACTGCTCACCACCTTCTTTGCCAAAACTTCTGTATACATACCTCGACCTTTTACGTTTTCTACCGAGGTAATATCAAAAAATTCTCCCTCACACTCAATAAAGTGTTCTGTAGTTACCACCACTCCAGGAATGGCACGAAATCTAAAGAGATCCGTAGCTTCAGAAAAAGCAGAGAGATTTGCCCATTTCTCACTGCCATGACGCCCTTCTCGATAAACTCGAACTGAGGCAAGCATGGTCTGTGATGTAGTGGCAAATCCCTCACTATCTTTCGTTGTTGTAATTGCTTTAATATCAGCAAATTTATTCATTTTTCCAAAACTCATCTCTTACACCTTCCAATCCCGATCGAGTCTTAATAGTAGGTTGACCGTTTTCCAAACCTGCTGACCCGCCTGCACATTATCTGCAAAGAAGCCACCTGTACTGCCATCTCTGCTTTCATAAAAATGAGAGGAAAGCATAATAATGGCTTGCTCAGTAGTCGGTGGCATGGGGTGATCGGTGTAGTACTTTTCTGGTACATGCTGATAACTCTCGGCATAACTGACAGCAGCGGCGATGAACATCTCTAAGAGTTCGTCATCAGCTTCATGCTCTAAAATCAAATTTGCCTTTACCTTTTGAATCAGTGTCATACCGCTACTATCCTTTCTCTTTTTAATCAGCTTCTATGAGTCCGGCTGTTTTTAGCTTTGAAAGCAATGCATTAAAATCAGCAACTAAACTCGTAATATCTTCTGCCACACTAGGTGCTTGGTTTTCTGCAGGAGTAAAAGAAGAAGGGAGACCTGTTACTGTTGCTCCCTCCTTAATCTCTAGCGTTCCACCGATAACGGTTTTGTCACCGCCTTGTTCGGTATAGTTTTTAGCTGAATAACTCATCGTGCCACCTCACTAGGCTTTCTGCTGAAGAACCTTGATTGCTTCAGGTAGTACTAACTTGCCATCCACACGTTCTTTAGCTACAAAACCGACCATGCCATTACCTGCAAACAGCTCACGAAGTTCTGCAAAGGAACGAGAACCACGATCTCCAATGTTGTAGTAAGACAAATCGCCAAAGATAATGGTCTTAGCACCTGCCTCAATGGTAGGCATATAAGCAGATGTATAAACAGGATAGCCAAGTAGTTTATCTGGTTCACCTGCAACAAGAGCTGCTTGCCACATATAGGCTCCGTTCCCGTCCTTTAGTTTTCTAAGTGCCGCTATGGTCTGGTCATTTAAAATGAACACGGCATTTTTACGATAAGGACGCTTCAAGGAATACACAAGGTTAATCACTTCGTCAGCAGTAATCGCCGTTGCAGATGCTGCTGTTACACCGACTTCAGCACCACCACTTGCAGCCAGAATACCCAGTGGTTTCCCTGTACCATTACCATTAATAAAGGCATCTTCCTCGGCATTAGCCAGAGCCTTATAAAACTCCTCAATGATGTAGTTCTCCAGTTGGAAGGCATTGTCATAGAGCAGTTCCTCGGTAACCTTTACAGCTACATGAAGTTTGTGAGCATCCAGATTAATTTGAGAGAAGGTTGCATCACTAAAGGTCAGTGCCTCTCCCTCATCAATCCATGCAGCCGCAGGTTTTGTGGCCGCTATATTGATTTTTCGCTCACCAGATGTCGTAATGGTATGGCCTAACTTACGGATGATATTTTCGTCTTTCAGCCCATCAATCAGTCTCGTGTCATACTCTTCTGGAACCAGATATCCACCATCAGCATCAACACCTTCTTGCAGGACATTGGATACATTACGGAAGTTTGAACGAAGAGCTGAAAGCATTGCTGTCTTATAAGAATCAGCTGCTCGGCCAGTTTTAATTTCACTGTTATCCAGTCGACCATTCATCGGATTTTCAATGATTGGCTTGCTGACAGGTTTTTCAAGTTCAGCCTCGATTGCTTCACGTCTTTCCATGCGATGGATTTCATTCGTGAGTTCAGTGATCTCATCTTCCATGGTTTTGTAGGTTTTATCATCTTCTGCGGATAATGTGCCATTCTTGGTTTTATGAGTGTCCAAGAACCCATCCATCGTTTCAATAAGCTTTTTGCGTTTATTACGCATTTCTGTAATCGTCATAGTAAAATTCCTCCATTTACATATATTTTTTGATAATTAAAAGACGCTCCTTGAGTTCATCAATTGAGCGCCCTTGGGGTTTGGCAGATTCCTCCGCCTGAATTGGTTTATTCTTTTCTGCCATTTTGTTAAGTAGGTTAGTTGCCACTGCTTTTCTAGAAAACGCATAGGCAGAAAAAGTGGGTTCGGATTGTTTCTCATCCTTTAGCACATCGTCTGCAAAGCCAAGTTCTATGGCTTTGTTGGCATTCATCCAGGTTTCAGCATCCATCAGATGAGATAGTTTGATGCGAGATACTCCAGTCTTAATCTCATAGGCATTAATAATGCTTTCTTTCACCTCATCTAACATCTCAATCGCTCGTTTCATGTCTTCATGATCGCCCATCGTGATGGTTGCCGGGTTATGAATCATCATGAGTGCTGTCGGAGCCATCAATACCTTTGTTCCTGCCATGGCAATGACAGAAGCGGCTGATGCTGCAATCCCATCAATCTTGACGGTTACCTCATCTGGATAATCCATCAACATGGTATAAATCTGACTTGCGGCAATGCAATCTCCACCCGGTGAGTTAATCCATAAGGTGATGGGTCCTTTTCCGCTAAAGAGTTCATTTCTAAACATCTGCGGGGTCACATCATCATCAAACCAGCTTTCTTCAGCGATTGTTCCATAAAGCTCAAGAACTCGTTCTTCTTGTTCGCTTGCTTGGTTCTTCCATCGCCAAAATATCTTGTTCTTCATCCAAGTCTTCCTCCTTTCCATCCTCGTTTGTATTTGCGAATGCACCTGCCTTTGTAAGAGGGAGCATATTCCCGTTGACAAGGTACATGTCACCGCCGTCCTCTGCAGGAATACGGTCTAGGTTTTCAAGTTCCCTAATATCATTTGCACTCATCCAACCGTTCTGCCTTGCTGTGGCATACCCGCTCATGCGACTAACATAATCCCCTCTAAGCAGACCTTCTACATTGAATCTAAAGAAGTATTTTTTCTTTTCTTCCGGTGTAAAAAGGGTGCGTGCTAGGGTTTGCTCCCAACGCACTACCCACGGGTCTAAGGTGTATTTCACAAACTCAAGGGATTGTTGCTCAATATTTGAAAAGCTCGATTTTTCAAGGTCGCCTACCATGTGGGGAGGGACTCTAAAAATCCGAGCAATTTCATTTATTTGAAATTTCCTTGTTTCAAGGAATTGTGCTTGTTCTGGTGAGATAGAAATCGGTGTATATTTCATCCCTTCTTCAAGCACAGCTATTTTATTGGAATTGGCACTGCCACCAAATTGTGACTGCCAAGCCTCTCTGACTTTCCCAGGTTCTTTAATCGTTCCCGGATGCTCCAACACACCACTTGGAGCCGCACCGTTAGCAAAGAACTTGGCTCCATATTCCTCTGTTGCAATGGCTAGACCAATCGCATTTTTAGCCATCGCAATCGGGGAGTAGCCAACCAGTCCATCAAACCCGAGTCCGGGAATATGAAGTATATCGGAGGTACTAAGTTTTACTGTCATTCCCTTCGTACTGTTCACATCATCTGCACCTCTGGTATATAAGTAATAGAGCTGCCCACTCTCATCTCGGTGGACGGACATCCGATTTGGCATCAAGGGGTAGAGTCCTACAACTTCACCTTTGCCATTGCGAATAATCTGCGCATAACAATTCCCCCATAATAAAAGATGAGTCATCATTGTTTCTCGAAACACAAAAGAACTCATCTCAGGATTTGGTTCATCATGCAAAAGTTTATACAAGGAATGGTCAATTGCTTTTTCCTTGCCACCATCATCTGTATAACGATAAAGGTGCAGTGGAAGCCCTGCTACTGCTTCAGCTAATATCCGAACACAAGAGTATACGGCCGTCATTTGAAGTGCCGACCGCTCGGTCACTGTTTTACCTGCTGTGCTTGAACCCATTAAAAAGGTATAGTTGGAACTCACAGCTCTGTCAGTAGGCTTATCTCTTGCCTTGAAAATGGATGATAAAAATCCCAAAACCAATCACCTCCCTCATATAAAGAGAATGCCTCGGTTGTCATAAACCGAAGCACTCGTATCATTGCCACAACGAATCGCTCGATCAAGAGCCATAATCGTTGCCACTGCACCATCAATCTTTTCTGATGATTTTTCCTTGTCCGGCTTGATGTTGCCTGCCGGGTCTGTTCGAACAAAAATGTTATCCATCATCCAACGAAGCACAGGATGCCCGCCATGAGCAACCTTTTCTTCTAGCGTTAGTTTCATCAGTTCTTTAGTCGGTGGACTCATATCCTTAAATCCTTGACCAAAGGGGACTACAGTAAAACCCATGCCTTCGAGGTTTTGCACCATCTGCACGGCTCCCCAACGGTCAAAGGCAATTTCACGAATGTTGTACTTCTCGCCTAGTTCTTCGATGAACTTCTCAATAAAACCGTAATGGACTACATTGCCTTCGGTTGTTTTAAGGTGATCCTGCTTTTCCCAGACATCATAGGGAACATGGTCACGGTTGACCCTGGCACTTAGAGTTTCTTCTGGCAGCCAAAAGTAGGGAAGAATGATGTATTTATCATCCTCATCTAGGGGAGGAAACACCAATACAAAGGCAGTAATATCAATGGAGCTAGAAAGGTCTAGTCCGCCATAGCATACCCTTCCAAGTAAATCCTCTTCATTTACAGCAAAGGCGCATTTATCCCATTTATCCATTGGCATCCAGAGAACCGCTTGTTTGACCCACTGATTAAGCCTTAGCTGTCTAAAGGCATTCTCTTCTGCAGGGTTTTGCTTGGCTGATTCACAAGCGGCTTTTACCTTATCAATCCCTACCGTTATGCCAAGGCTTGGATTCGCTTTTTTCCACACCTTCGGATCTGTCCAATCATCTGACTCATCTGCTCCATAAATAACCGGATAAAAAGTAGGGTCAATCTTTCTTTTCTCCATGAGGTCTTTGGCTTTCTGATGGGTTTCATAGCAGATTGATTTTGTATCAGATCCTGCCGTGGTGATCAGAAAATAAAGAGGCTGCGTTCTGGCATCACCAGAACCTTTGGTCATGACATCAAAGAGTTTTCTGTTGGGCTGCGTATGCAACTCATCAAAAACAACACCATGAATATTAAAACCATGCTTTGAATAAGCCTCTGCTGAAAGCACTTGATAAAAACTATTAGTCGGTTGGAAAATAATCCGCTTTGTTGCCGATAAGATTTTAACTCGTTTACTTAGAGCCGGGCTCATACGTACCATATCAGCAGCCACTTCAAATACGATGGACGCCTGTTGCCTGTCTGCAGCGCATCCATAAACCTCGGCTCGCTCTTCACCATCACCACATGTAAGTAACAAGGCTACGGCAGCAGCTAATTCTGATTTTCCCATTTTCTTTGGAATCTCAATATAAGCCGTATTAAATTGCCTGTAGCCATCTGGTTTCAGTGTTCCAAACAAATCCCTGATAATCTGCTCTTGCCAATCAATCAGTTCAAAGGGCTTTCCTGACCATTTCCCCTTGGTATGACTTAAGCATTCGATAAAGTTGACCGCATAATCTGCAGCATCTTTATCGTAAATAGAGTCCTTTGCCATAAAAGGAGTCGGTTTATATTTCTTAAATTTTCTGATTGCGGTCACCCCTCTTCAAAATGAGCATAAAAATAGACCCGCATCAAGCAAGCCTTATTACTCTTTCTATACGAGAAACAGAGCCAATGTTGGCACTGTCCTCTGTTGCTATTTAGTTGTGTTCTAATAATAAGATTGCAAGCGCAATTTCTGTATCCTCATCCACAGGTTCAATGTCCCAGCCTCGGTCATAATTTGCAATAAACTCTTCTTTGCGCTTAAGCATCAGCTTTGAGATGCGCCCCTTGTCAATGCCAAATTCCGAACTTTTCTCATAGCACTTTACCCAATAATGGATGATGCTGTCATGAACTTTAATGCTACCTTCTTTCCACACGGTTTTATTCCTCCTTGCCTGTCAGAATGAATCTGGAATAGGCCCCCACGTTATCTGCAAGGTAAACAAGTAGCTCGTCATATCCTTCCCTCAGAGCGATTTCCTGTACTTTTCGCACATCAAACATATTGGTTTCACCGGTATCTCGAATGGCAAGAATCTGCTCTTTTATCTTACTTGTCATCTTCAACCCTCCTGCAAAGGTCTTCTCCAAAGACTACGGATAAATTGGAGCCTGTATCCCAAGACACCATTATGGAGCCGATGTCATCAACACCTATGACTGTTCCTTTTGTGCCAATCATTGGAGCTTGAATATCATCCATTCTTAGTAATTCTACTCGGCAGCCTACAGGGTACTTCTCACGAAGATTTTGTAACCGTTCTTTACTAATTATCCTCATTTTTTGCTCCTCCTTTAAATGCCGATGAACCTGTCAGGTTTCTAAGCAGTATTTTTCGCTCATCTTTATAGTCTTTTCCAATAAAGCCAAGGCGGAGTAAAAAGCATCTGAAGGCGTATTTTTCATTTTCTACTTCTTTCTCTTTCACCGTGATGCGTTTCTGATTTATCGCCATCTCTGATAAGGCTGAAATGAAGTGGGTATATGCTTTAATCTCTTCTGGTGTTGGTAACTCTTCAAACCAAGGAAATGAAACTTCATCTTCAGAAATTTCAATCGGCAATTCTTCTACATCAAGTGCATGACGAATTAGTTCTCCTTTTGCCTCAACAAGTGCTTGTAAGTTTTCAAGTGCGCCTTCAGAAAAGTTGCTCCTTGGCATGGAAACTGTAAGG
Source organism: Enterococcus lemanii (assembly GCF_016909125.1). GTDB lineage: Bacteria > Bacillota > Bacilli > Lactobacillales > Enterococcaceae > Enterococcus_I > Enterococcus_I lemanii. The sequence continues at coordinate 32,646 of NZ_JAFBFD010000001.1, forward strand.
CCAAACTCCTCGCTGTCTGCCGTTTGTCTGCCCTCTGTGGCGCTTATCTCTTCCTCAGCAATAAAACCCTCGCTGGCTAAATGTCCTGCCACACGTTCGATTTCTTCGCTGTTTACCTTGTCACTGAGTTCAAGGTTTCCATTCTTGTCGATGGTAAAGTCACCTACCTCATATGCCATACTAGGCATTCCTAGGTACTTTGCTTTAACTCCTATGAGATTACTAAGGGCTGCGACTAGCCTTTTTCTTTCTGCTCCTGTTACGTTATAGTTAATGACCATGTACAAAACCTCCTTTTGTTTTGGTATGTACATATATCACTCTAAAGCACTGATATAGCAAGCTTTTTCTCGATTATTTGGTGTAGAAAGAAGCCCTAAGTATTTCCCTCTAATTGTGTAAACCAAACAGCGCCGACTACTCATCTGCAGCTAAATCCAATTCATCAAAACCATAGCTAAGCCCGTCTCTTTGAACACTGACTTCTTTGGAAGTCCCAACCTGTTCAATGTAGCGTTTAATAATGACATCGCAAAACTTCTCATCTAGTTCTGCCGTGTAGCAAATGCGTTCTGATTGCTCACAGGCAATTAGAGTACTACCACTTCCGCCAAATGGGTCAAGCACAATGGTGTTACTCATAGAGGAGTTCAAAATTGGATAGGCGAGAAGAGGAATAGGCTTCATCGTAGGATGGTCACCGTTTCTCTTTGGCTTATCAAATTCCCAGATGGTGGTTTCTTTCCTACCTGTATACCACTGATGCTTGCCTTTCTTCTTCCAGCCAAACAGCACAGGTTCGTGCTGCCATTGATAAGGAGAACGCCCCAGTACAAGCGAGTCCTTTTTCCAGATACAACAGCCAGACAAATAAAAACCGGCATCCGAGAAAGCTTTTCTAAAATTAAACCCTTCGGTGTCGGCATGAAATACATAGATGGAGGCATCGTCTGCCAGCACTTCTTCGATATTGATAAAGGCGTCTAAAAGGAATTGATAAAAGGCATCATTTCCCATATGGTCATTTTTAATCTTTCCTGCAGTGCCTTCATAATTCACATTGTAGGGAGGATCTGTTACACACAAGTTTGCCTTCTTTTTATTCATCAGCACATCATAGGTTTCTTCCTTGGTGGAGTCACCACAGATAAGCCTGTGTCTGCCAAGCGTCCAGATGTCACCAAGCTTGCTGATTGCTGGCTTTTTTAATTCTTCCTCCACATCAAAGTCATCATCGTGGATCCCCTCTTTCAGCGTGTCTTTAAATAAGTCATCCAGTTCTTTAGGGTCAAATCCAGTTAGGGAAACATCAAAATCTACACCTTGTAAATCTGAAATTAAAAGGGCCAATTTATCCTTATCCCAATCACCGCTGATTTTATTGAGTGCGATGTTGAGTGCTTTTTCTTTTTCTTCGTCCATTTCAATGATGACACACTCAACTTCTGTGATGCCCATATCCATGAGAACCTTCAGTCTTTGATGCCCACCAACAACATGGCCGGTCACCTTATTCCAGATAACCGGCTCTACATAACCAAATTGTTCAATGGATCGTTTTAATTTATCGTATTCTGCATCTCCTGGTTTCAAATCTTTACGAGGATTGTATGTTGCAGGGATGAGGTCTTTTGTGTTCTTCTTTTCAATCAACATATTTGTTTACCGCCTCCCTTAGTTCTGTATAGCAATCTAGAAATTCCCACGAGCTTAATCCATATCTGAAATGGCCGTAAGTAGCTGTATCTGCATAAATAACATCCGTCAGCTTTAGCTTTTCGATAATGGCTGCAGGTCTTAAATTGAATACATCTAACACAGCACGGCAAAGGATACTTTCTTCCACCGTGCCTGTTCCAAAGGTATCAATCTCAAGAGCAACAGGATCTGCTTTTCCAATTGCATAGGAAATCGCTACCTGGCATCGCTTAGCAAAGCCACATCGAACAATATTCTTTGCAATCGCCCTTGCCATATAGGCACCACTACGGTCAACTTTTGTCGGGTCTTTGCCTGAAAACGCACCGCCACCATGAGCAGCTAATCCGCCATAGGTATCAACCATGATTTTTCTTCCCGTAAGACCGGTATCAGCTGCTGGTCCTCCTTCAACAAATCGTCCACTAGGATTAATGAGGATCTCAGTCTCATCGTCAAAGGGGTATTTTTCAAAGACAGGCCAAAGCACCTGTGAGATGACTTCATTTCTTAAAACATCTAGATCTTTATCTGCACCGTGTTGAACGGAGACAACGATGGTCTTAATTCGTTTTGGTTTGTCACCTTCATATTCCACCGTCACTTGAGCCTTACCATCTGGGCCAATGTCTTTGATTACACCATTCTTCATCACCTTATCCAGCTTTTCGCAAATGGCATGGGATAAGACTAAGGGGAGAGGTAGTTTCTCACTAGTTTCATTGGTGGCATAGCCATAAACGGTGCCTTGGTCACCCGCTCCTAACATGGAATACCATGACGTATCACCCTCACGAGATTCCAAGGCTTGATCCACACCACCTGCGATATCTTTACTTTGTTGATGGACGTAGACAAAGACTAAAAACTTTCTAGGATTGTAGCCCACATCCGTCAGAACACTGCGAACAACACCCCTGATATCAATTCTCTTTGAGCAGGTGATCTCACCAGCAACAATGATGTGACCTTTGGTAGCTATCACCTCGCAAGCAACACGAGAAGATTTATCTTTTCTTAAACACGCATCTAAAATGCTATCTGAAATAAGGTCACATAGTTTATCGGGATGACCTTTACATACACTTTCACACGTTCTATATTTTTTCATTTTATTTTCCTTTCCGAGCAGATAATAAGCGCTCCATCAAATCATCTTGTGGACTTCTTCCACCGAACTCCACAGAGCAGTTTTCTTTTACAATTTGGTAAATCTGATACCAACACTGGTTGACCTGTTTCATGTATTCACGGCTCATCGCAACATAAGGTGATGCGATGGCAGCTGAAGTGGTTGGATGCTTGGCAAGAAATCCATATTCTGAAATACACTCTTCGCACTGAATCCAACGAGAAACACTCATGGCATACTGCTCGATTAGCTGGTTGTTTACTAACATTTCGCAGCTACGATCTTTCAGCCACTTGTAAGTTTCGATATAAATATCTTCTGCACAGAGGTCTTTACCGTTTTTCTGAGCCGCCTTTAAATAATCTTTTACTGGAGGAACATCCGTGCCTTCCATTTCTGCTGGCTCCGGCAGTACTTGAACCCCGTTTAATCTGCCATCAGCAATTTTGTCGGTTAGAGCCTTTGATTTTCTTCCTGCACCAACACGCTGACCGCCTCTTGATGTACCGTCTTTCGCCATGTTTTCACCCCACTTTCCTAAAAATCTTTAATACCCCCTTTGATTTCTGATTTTTACACACGAAGCCCCAGGCCGTTGTCCGCCATAAGAGGTCTAGAGATTTGACCTCCCCCTTGGCTCAGCTACGAATCTGTCGATCACCGAGTTCTAAATGAATCTTGTTGTGACAGGATTTACATAAGGACATCAAATTACTTCTATCGTGTGTACCACCTTGAGAGACAGGGAGGATGTGATGCACTTCATCAGTGGGAGTTAGTCTTCCATCCTCTTTACACATCTCACACAGGGGATGTTCTCGTGCATATCTGTCACGGATTCTTTTCCAGGCTCTGCCATACTTTTTATTAACATCACTTGACCGTTGGTACTTGTCATAGCGCCTACGCTCTTCTACTCGATGGTCTTCACAGTACTGGCCATCGGTTAAGTTGGGACAGCCTGGTGTACTGCATGGTCGTTTTGGTTTTCTTGGCATCATATCACCTCGCTTTCTGGGCATAGAAAAAGCCCTGCAGGGCGCATCCCACAAGGCTTGGTAAGTATTCTATCTTGCTGATTATAATGTAACACGAAGATGAGGTGCTTATCTCTGCTCAAAAGTGCTCATTGCTGTTCAACATTTGAATAACAATTGGATTCTCAGGTACGACAACATGATTTAAGGCATTGCCATGCCATCTGCGAATGGTACTCTTATCAGCATTCAGCTCATCACCGATTTGCTCCCAGGTAAAGTTATGAACATAGCGGTAACGTAACACCATGCGTTCATCGATATCCGTTACTTTATTAATCACATCTCGAATCTCTGCTTTAAGTGCTACAAGATGATCCACCTCATCATTAATCTTGATTTGAAGTTCTTCAATTCGCTCCAGGTATCTGACAAACAAAGCATCGGTATGCCGCCCCTTCTGTATTCTCTCACCCCAACTGGGGGAGGAAACACTGGTCGATAACTCTCTTAGCCTTTCCATTTCCTCAATGTTGGATTGAATTCTTTTATCTAGCCTGTAGGCTTGATGTAAATATTCTTTTGCTTTCATTACTCGCTCACCTCCGCTTGTAGCTTTTTGATTAGGATTTCTCCATCAACAGAGGTAAGTTCTCTATACCAATCAGAGCGGAAGAACCTCTCCACCTCGTTTTTCAAATCTTGTGCCGGTCCATAACGTGGACGTTTCTTTAGTTTCTTTAAGGCATCTCTATAATCCTTAACAGCCATCAAAATAATGGCATTGGCTAAATCTTGATAAGGTTCTGTCATCGCATCACCTCTAAATTCGCCTTTACCGCATCAATCAAGGCATCTTGAGTTTTCTCCTTTTTTGTGAGTGCAAGCAGTACGTCTTCATCGATGGTGTCTTTGGTGATGATGTGGTGAACAATAACTGTATTCTTTTGACCCTGCCTATAAAGTCTTGCATTGGTTTGCTGATACAGCTCTAGTGACCAGGTCAGACCAAACCAGATAAGCGTTGAACCGCCGCTTTGAAGATTAAGACCATGACCTGCACTGGCTGGATGAATAACCGCAATGGGTATCTTGCCATCATTCCAACCCTCAATATCCTTTGATGACTGAATTTGCCTTACCGGAAATCGCTCTTTAATCCGTTCTAAATCATGCTTATACCAATAAGCAACAAGGATCGGTTTCCCATTTGCTCCTTCGATTAAATCTTCCAAGGCATCTAGCTTTTTGTCATGAATCACATGAGCTTTATTTTCGCTATCGTATACTGCACCATTTGCCATCTGTAGCAGTTTTCCAGAAAGGACTGCCGCATTAACAGCATCAATTTCTTCATCACCTAAGTTAGCCACCATGTCTTCCTTAAAATCTGAATAGACTTTCCATTCTTTTTCACTTAAAGTGACAAACACTTCATTACTGACATATTCAGGCATCTTGAGATAATCAGTAGATTTCATAGAAATGGTGATGTCCGATATTTGTTTGTAGATTTCCTCTTCCGCACCTGGCAGTGGTTTATAAGAAAATACAATCTGTGCGTTTCGCTTATCTGGCTTAAAATAGGTATTTCGGTAATGGCTAATGTAGCGTCCGAGCCTTTGACCCAAATCAAGAATTCGAAATTCAGCCCATAAATCCATTAATCCATTACTGGAAGGAGTACCGGTAAGACCGACTATTCTTTTTACAGAGGGTCTTACTTTGAGGAGACTCTTAAACCGCTTTGCGCCATAAGACTTAAAGGATGACAATTCATCAATGACCACCATATCAAATTGAAAAGGAATACCACTTTTGTGAACCAACCAATCCACGTTCTCACGGTTGATAATGTATAGCGTGGATTGTTTCTTGAGAGCATCGATTCTTTCTTTTTCCGTTCCCACTGCCACCGAGTAAGAGAGCCCTTTTAAATGATCCCACTTATTGATTTCTGCTGGCCATGTGTCCCTTGCTACTCTTAAAGGCGCAATCACTAACACCTTACATACTAGAAAGCTATCTAAACACAAATCAAAGATGGCAGATAAGGTAATCACACTTTTACCTAAACCCATTTCAAGAAATACAGCCGATATGGGATGGGATAGAATGAATTCAGTGGCATAGCTTTGGTATTCATGTGGCTTGTATTTCACTAAGTATCCCTCCAATCTGTTCTACATCATCAAGGCAATAGACTAGAAAACCTAATGCCTCTAATTGCTTCTTTCTTTTTTTCTGTAAAGGTCGCATCTTTTTTCCTGTCGCCTTACATTCGACAAAGGCGATTCTTCCCATGGGAAGTAACACAATACGGTCGGGCATGCCATCTATTCCAGGACTCACAAATTTCGGGGCAATACCTCCCATGCTTTTTACTGTCGCTACCAGTTTTTGTTCTATATATTTTTCTTGCATAAATGACCTCCATAAATTCATCAGGAACAACAAGCACAACTTTTAACGTTTTTTCCTATACGCGCGCATACATACGCTCACGATGCTTTACTACTACTATTTATTAATTTATTACTAAGTAGTAAAACTCTTGTTCTACTCATTCCAGTAAAGCCAGAACATCGGTAATGACTGGGTTTTTAAGAGAACAAGCATAAGGAACAACTAAAGAACAAGGAACGACCTTACTCATTCTTCTCGTAACAACGTTGCCTACCATAAATGGGGAAATTACTTGTTCCATTCTTGTTCCCTTGGTACTTGTTCCACCCATTAATCTTTTTCATAATGCCTGCAATGGCATAGGAGTCCGCAGGCTTCATGGCGGAGGCATCCCTTCCAAAGCATTCACACCAAATTTCCATATTGCAAACAATCGTACGTTCTACCGTGCCAACACGGGATTCCCCACCAAACTCACTACCGTTTAGGTAATTTCTTCGCTCGTATAAGGACATGTCATTCCAATCATCGGGTAACAGCGTATCGAGATAGCTGCGAACAAGGCCTTCTCGCTCATCACTTTCCATGGCATCTGCCTGCTCATTCGTTGCCAACTCTACATCACTGCCCTCTAAATAGAGCTTTTCACCTTTGGCATAAAGTACCAAAGTTTCTGCCCAAATCTGCTCTACATCGTATACGGACATCTGCCATGCTTTTCTTTTACCATCACCACTAATACGCACTGGCCAGAATCTTCGGTTACCCGTGATGTCTCGCAAAAATCCACTTTCTGCATTGGTAGAGCCGACAATGATACATTGACGTGGGTGGCTTTCAACATTCACCCCATAACTGGCACGGTATTTATCATCGGATCTTGAAATAAAGGATTTCACAACCTCCACATCGGTTTTTCGCATGCCAGCTAGTTCGCCCAGTTCTAAGATCCAGTACCCTTGAAGTTTTTCAGGGCCTGCTTTGTCTTTCATATCGGTGAGGGTTAAACTATCGGAAAACCAATCACCTGCAAGTTTTGCAAAGAAGGTAGACTTACCGATGCCTTGTGGTCCATTCAGAATTAAAACGCTGTCAAATTTCGTACCAGGATGAAGAATTCTAGCTACTGCTGCCACCATCATTTTTCTAGTAACGGCTCTGGTATAGGAATTATCTGTTGCATTAAAATAATCAATCAGTAAGGTCTCAACGCGATCGGTTCCATCCCAATCTGGTAGATGATCCAGGTATTCTTTTATAGGATGATAGGATCGCTCTGCTGCGACTGCTAGTATGGCGTCCTTTGTTTTGGTTGGGGAGTAGATGCCGTATTTATTAGATAGATAAACTTTAAGAGCCGCATTATCCGAATCATTCCAGCCGCCCTTCATCTGTTCCCAAGGCAGTCCGTCTCTAGCATCGATTCCATCACGGTGCTTATTAAAAGCAATGGATTCCAGTTCTGAATCGTTACGGATGATGAGAACAATATTATCCAAGGTATCCTTAATTTTTCCTTGCTTATCCAGTTCAAGGGCTGTCTGCCAATTATCCTCCGTAAAATCGATTGATGCCTGTTCCATCCGCTCTTTCGTAAACTGTGCTTTTACTTCATCGTCTTGGATGGCAAATTCGCACATGTTGATAAAGGATGGGAGTTTGCTTGGAGGTGTGCTTTCTGTTGCCCTATCATCTAAATGACCAAATCGATGGATGCGAACAAGGTCAAAAGCATTAAGAAGCCGCCCACTTGCAGGATCTGTTGCGTGGTGGGAATAAGCAAATTTATCATCATAGAGTATGACACCGGCACTGGAATCAGCCGGGATATAATCATAGCGACCAATCATTGCTGAAGGCTCGTATATATCCTTTAAGAACGTATCGATCGCTCGGCTAACTGAGTAGGTGCGGCAAAAAGTACCGATAACACCTTCCTTGGAAAGCGGATCGGCTTGTTCTTTTAATGAGCGGTCAAGGACTTCTGATTGCCTGGAGGATACGGGCCAAGTACTGGTGTCTCGCCAATCATCGTATTTACTTAGAAATACATCAGGATCAAGGAGAGAACCATCTTTTTCCTCATACACAAAAATGCCATTTCTAGAAGTAGACGGCCAATACATTAATCGTTCTGGTTCATAGGTTGTGTCATCAAAAAGGTCTATGCCGATTTCTTTTGCGACCATGCGACTAACGGCTGCATACTCCTCTTCTCCCACATCACGAAAGAGTGGAATGATCAGCCTTAATCTTGGATGTTCTGGAGTATGCTTATGAGTAGAATAAATACAACACTGATAAGGGAAGAAGGTAGAGATTTCTTCCCAGATAGTACTTGTGCCATAATCCATATCAAGGGTGAGCATGGAGCGTGATAGAACATTCCCTTTTTTACGTCTACCATCTTTTAAGTGACCGCCGACAAACCCCCCGACATCTTTAATGGAATCCTGACCACCTTTTCTCATTTTTCGATATTCTTCTACGGTTTCAGTGGTACGCTGTGTGTTCTTAACCCGGGAGCAGAAGTCCTCCCAGCTGATGTCTGTGTTTTTCCACTTTTTATCCATTCGGCTGTTGCCGTATGCTATCTTCATAGAGACTCTACCTCCTCAAAATCTTTATTAAAGTATCTAACCGGCTGTCTGCGTTTCTTTGCTTTTTCAATTTCAATACTCATGCCCCTTGAAATCACATCACCTAGAACCCAGACCTCTTGGCATTTGCCCATCAGGATAATATCCATGAAAATAGCAAGGTCACGTTCCTGTTCATTGCTGTCATCCATGAACTGAGGAAATAGAAGGTGAGGAGCAAGCGGGATATTGCCCTTATCTAAAGCAAAACGGCAAAATGCTCGTGTGCGCTTATTGTTGTTTTCAATATCGCCACTAAAAGGAGAGCAAATATAGACAAGGGGCTTAAAGGCAGCTTTTGCTGCTGCCTTTTCCTCACGGGTGATATTGCTAAGTGCTTCATGGGGAGTTGGGTCATGATACCCCTCTGCATTGAATTTATTGATTCCCATATCACACCTCCATCTCAATCTGCGGATAAATACCGTCCGCTTTCAACTGTTCATAGATAAAGAGTCTGCCTTTTTGCGTCCACTTGGTATGCACTTTCGTATGTTGGATACCTTTGCTATCTTCATAAATGTGAGTGTTGGTTTTTGTGTATCCATTTGGAGCATATTTCTGATAAAGAAGCCAAATATCACCTTGCTTAAACTGAATCCCTTTTTCATGAAGGTGTTCGTTCATGCGCATGGCACTCCAGCCGTAATCTTTAGCAATCACAGAAATATTGACTGCATCCCTGCATTTAAGAACCACATCATAGTAAGTAGCCTTGGGTTTCATCTCGGCAATCTGCTGCTGACCAATCGCAACGGCTGCCATCAATTCCTTGTTCTTTTCTCGTTCCTCTTTCAGTGCAGTAAAAGCAGCAATGGCAAGGTCTGGATTTGCGATTAAATCGTCTGTTGCATAAAGTCCATGTTTGCGAATAGCAGGGAGGACTTCATTGGTGACCCATCGCTTAAACTTCTTAGCATTTGGCATTTTGCTTGAGAGTATGAGGCTATAAAGACCGGATTCATTGATAATAATCAAATCCTGTTTTCCACCAAGGGTGTCACATTTCGTTACCCCCTTATCCTCTTCATCAACATGGTCAATTAATGCTTTTCGGGTATTTGTATAACCGAGAATGCTTGCTACATCCTTACCTACAAAATATGGTTGGCCGCCAATCGTTGTAGTACGCACAGAACCGAACTCTGCATTTTTGTAAACTTGTAATTCCATTCGAATTACCTCCTTATTTTTTTTTGGAGGTCTTGACCTCCTACCTAGTAGCCTTGGGAGAAGGTCAAATCTGACGGTTTTCATATTCTTCTTGTAATTTCTTTGTGGCTCGCTTTAATTTCTGAGTAATGTTGTTTTCACTTACACCGATGGAACTGGCATATTCTCGAATCGACATACCTTCCATACGAACTGCGATAAACATATCTGCCCAATCTTGCTTTTTACCAAGAACGGTGCGTATCCATTGGCAGACAGATTCGTACTCATCTTGGTGATTGCGTTCTATCTCCTGGGAGTTATCAGCGAAAGTATCCATGACATCAATTTCAACTTCATCATCTTTTCGATAAGGTGTCTTAGGATTACCAAGGTGCCTATGGTAGCGGCGCCAATGGTTATATTCCTTGTTGTTCATGAGGTCGAACATTTCCTGTAGAGTCTCGCAGCGTTTCACCTCTGCTTTCTTTTCCGGCTTTGCTTCTGCAAGACGTTGCTCATAGTCGATATCCAGCATGACGCTGTAATCTCCATCTGGAATTTCAATTGTGGTGTAGTTCTTGTGACTGTTTTTGATGTTGTCTTCATATAAAACTCGAATCTTCATAAAGTATTCCTTTCCGTCCGGGCATTGACGGCGGAATACAAAAAGAGCCTGCGGCGAAGATGACCACAGACTCCACTCGTCCAAAATTGGGCGCAGGAAATCACGGTGGGTGCATCTTCATTCCAAACACAGTCTTTATCACTGTGTTCTGAACTCTTATGCATCCCGCCGTCCTAATGCGCATCTCGGACATTGAGATATTATTTAGAAAGCACTATTGCTTATCTATTTAAAATGTATCATGAATATTTTTTTGAAAATGGACACGCTATGTCCTCTAAATTTATGCAACAAAAAAAACGCCGAAGTTATCTATTTCTGCCTCTTAAAGGCTTCTTAGATAACTCCGGCGTTTTTCTCCCCTGTTGATAATAGGGCTGTTTCCGTCAGTTTTCTTTATTAAACATATGAAAAACAGACCCTATTTGTTAACAGGTCTGTTTATTTTTCTATAGAATGGACACGTCATGTCCGATTTTTGGATAAAAAAATTTTAAATTACTACCCCGTAGGGCTCAAGATACTCGCGGACAGCCCATATCGGCTCTGGGTATTTCATGTATAATGCCTCATTTATCCATTGGTGATCCGGATATTTCATAGGATTTAACTTACAGTCTAATACCTCCATCAGCTTCATACTAATAATTGGTGGTAGGTTTAGTCCAAAACATATTAGTGCTGCTGTCTCGACCTTTGGTTTTGTATCCCCCTTTACCGTTCTACTTATGGTTTTGGGGTCTCTATCTATTTCAAGACCTAAATCAGTATAATTCATTTTTCGCCATCCAAGAAGAAGATCCATACACTGTTCAGGGTCATCTGTCATCTGTTTGCGAATGTCTAGTTCTTCAGCTTGAATTTTCTTTCGCATTTGAATTTGGCGTTCTTGAGGTGCATTTTCAAATCCATTGTGAAACTTTATACCAAATGTGATATCACTTGGCTCACGGTTCAAGAAACAAGTGGTATGATAAATATTATCAACTTTACTTGTGATCCTCATATCAAATACTAGACAACATTCATCCATATGAGAACGGGCATATCCAGTTAAATCTAATCTTCCATTTTTATCACGCTCTACATAAAGTGGAGAATTGTACACAAAATGGTTGTCTACAAAAAGATAATCTCCATCATCAGTTAGTTCACGAAGTTTAGGATTGATAAAACGCTCTACAGCTGCGTCCTGAGCACTTAAAGAAAATGTCTGACTTATCTTGATTGAGCCTTTGCGAAAACCATGCGGCTTTACATAATGCCCATCAAGATATGTGTATGTACCTATCGCTTCTTCAAATCCTAGTTCTACAAGACGGATCTTTGCTGCTTGCCTTGATACCCCAAAACTAACTTCTAATGCAGTAATGACCTTCTCCATCACATCAACTACGTGCCTAGCATTCGATTCTTGCATAAATTTAGCAACATACTGTTTTGCCTTAATTCTAAAAGGTTCTGCTGGCATTTGAATTCTAGGTGTCAGTTGGTTGGCTTGCTTCTCCATCCATTCAGTAGACTTTCTTGAAAGAGTCGAGATAGCTCCGCCAGTCACTTCACAACTAATATGCGAAGCTGAAGTATTATATAGCCTTTCCAGTTCAAATACCTTTCGGTGTTTTACCCAATGAACACATTCATGTATGATTGTATTATTCACCGAACCAAGATTTCTAAGCAAATATATCTTAGGATCAACAATAATAGTTTTTCCATCAATATGCATACTCATATCGCTTTCAGTTTTTGAATCGTACATCTCTGCTTCAGTATCAACAAAATAGATTTGACCAAATACCGAAGCATCTTCTCTTATACGTTGAGTCTTTAAAGTTAAGCCAAGCCTTTCTATAAGAATTTCAGGATTAACCCAAACTGGATCCTGTTTACTTTGAGTGATTTTAAGGGCTTCCGGGTAGTATCCTTCAAGAAATGATGTAGCCACTTCATCGAGTTTTTCATATTGAATATAGGGAACAAGTGAATCATCTAATGGATTTTTAGCACGGTTTTTCCCAGTGTAATCGGAAACTTCAAAAATCTCGAAATCATCTAGATTACAACTAAGATCTCCGCGACAACGAACCATAAGCCATATTCTCTTTTCTTCAGAACCATCATAATGATAATCAGCCTCTGGAATTTCAAACGTAACGGATATAGCCACATCAAATTGTATTCTCATTTCTGGCAAATCTTCAACCCATACATGTTCCACCAGTACGTCAATAATTTCTGGTTCACCAGCCTTATGCACTTTAAACAGCTTCATATCTAGGGGATTGATATTCTCACGCAGATATTCGTCAGCTATTGCCCAAAATTGATTATCGAATGTATTTCTTACATAGTCTGTAAATGAACGACTACCTGCCATAGACAAATCTCCCCCCTTTCTTGAAACGGCTACATATAATTTTAATTCAGTTTTTAAGCTCAACTATTATTTTCTATTCTACAGTGCTGCCAGACTCCTTTTGCGCCATATACTCTTCACGAATCTGAGACAGAGTTTTACCAGTTTCTTTATGTACAGCAAAAACATAAGTCTGAACGCTAGACCAGCCATAAATTTCTTTCAACCACGCTTGCATGGACTTTTCTTCACCATTGACCATTACATTGCCATTGGATAGAAGCCTTCCTTCATCTTCTCTACCTTTAGCAACAATGATGTCGCCTTCTTTAACCACACCCCATTCAAGCATTAAGTCAATTTTAGGCAGTGATCTTCGTGTGATTTTCTTATCTCCAGTTACTGTTGTGACAGCCGACTTGTCCATCAAGTTCACATAATAATCATCGTAATTGGTAACCGGAAGTAGCTTTTCTACATAGAAAAATATATCTTCATTCAGCTTGTACGGAGTTAATCTATAGCAACTCATATCAACATTATTGCTATTAAGCCACGCAACTGCCGACAATGTCTGCTCATCAAAATCAGACGCCACCAAGATGATCCTTTGCTTTTCATTGAAGTTCTTCTGTGCATCATTCACCCGAAGGAACTCATTTAACTTACGAATACCAAGTTCAAATGAGGTTAACTCTCCCGGTTCAAACTCACTTCTATATTTTTCAATGTATGGAGCGTAAACTTTTTTCACTAAATCATCGATTTTATCTATTGTTGCATAACTAGCTGCATATCTTATTGCTTGAAATTCAAAAGCTTCTTTGCGATGTTCAATATCTTTTCGGTCCCTCTTAATTTCAATTAGTACAATATTTCCGTTGTTATCGACTGCGGTCAAATCACTTCTTCCATTCTTCTCATTTCTAACTTGTCTACCGACAATGAGCATAGATTCTTCTTCATCACAGATCATATCAATACTGTTTCTTAAAACTTCCTCTATATCATTTTCAGTCATATTCAGTTCTGAAAAAGTGACCGGTTCAATCCTTGCAGCTTGTTTCCCTTTAATGCTGTACATAATCTACACCCCCAACATATCTTAATCCATCGCTTTCACTTTACTCTCAATAAAGTTAATTTCATTTTGGTCCAGACCATATTTTTTATATAACTGTTGGTCGATTTCTGGAATTGATTTTGTCCAATCAATATCAGATTTCGCCGTAAAATCCTCTAAAGGAACATATTCCCAGGTTTCAGATTTATTCCCTTGTGTTACTTTCAGGATACCTAATAAAACACGACAGAACTTGCTCTTGATATACTTCAATAATGACACTCCCTCGTTTTCGGTATTTAATGAACCAAACCCAATAAATGTTTGAGTCATACCATCACCCGGATATCCTAGTACTGGTTTACTAATAAGTCGAGCTGCTTCTTTTCCTAAAGCGCCTGACGCCCCATTAGAAAATGGAACAAAAACCTTATATTTATCAATCCAATTTGTCCACTCTACATACTTTCTTGGAATATATCTATAACTTCTTTCTTTGCTTATTAACCCTAAAATTCTTAAATCATCTTCATTCTGACGAGTTTCAGTAAAGACGTCCAAACGCTCCATAATAATTTGTCTGAACCGCTTGTCTCTTCCTTCGCTACCAATTAATTCCTTATACTCTGAATAGTCAGAATAAAGTGAATCTAAATCAAATTTGTTTTGAGTATAGATTATTTCACGGATACTTGACTCCGCCTTTTCCCATACTTTTCCCTTTATGGTTTTCAGTTCTGAAAAACTTACAAACGTGCCTATCTTTCCAAAATTCTTTGACTCATCTCGATATATTACAGATATTCCGCCCGGTATAGAAGTTCCAGAAAAGACATTATTACTATCTTGTTCATAGAAAACTACGCTTAAATGCTCATCCTGCAACATTTTTTGATTCCATGCTGACGGTGTTTTACCGGCATTGAACAAAAATCGTGCAGGAGAAATTAAACAATATTTAGGCGCATTTTTTTCTGCGAAGTCATAAAATAAGTTATAAATTGGATCTTCACTTGAACTTGTTCCCTTCGCCTCCTCTTGATACGGAGGATTTCCCACTACTACGTCAAATTTCATTATTTATTACCTCCAAACAATTCATCACATTTAGCTTCAAAATCACCTTCACCACGAGCAAAAGCCGTTGTATCTAGATATACTATGTGGGAATCATCAATACTTTTCGCATTTTCATCGAATCCAAAAATAAAATTCCGCGCGATATTATAGATGATTTCACTTGGTGCAAATCCATAGACTTGGTTTTCTAGAATGTGCTTCAAGCGAGAATCTTTATCAGGAATTTGATTCTCTAAGCCGACATATAAACGTTTCACGATTTCTGTTAAATACAAACCCGATTTGATGTATAAATCAACAAATGTCTTATCTGGGTTCCTGAAATCTTCTGGGCTTTCTTCCTGCAACTTATCCACCATCATCTTTACTACTTTTTTCGGTGTAAAGATTTGGTTGGTTTGTTGCGGTGGGATGTAATCGAAAATATCCTCTTCTTGACTTTCATCAAAGTAGTTAGCCAATTCTTGACGTTTATGCAAGAACTCCTGACATGACTCATCAAATACGATTGGGTCAAAGAAATTATAAGTATCACGCAAAGCACGGAATTGATCTAAGGTGATACCGGTCACTTCTTTGAAAACTGAATCTGTGATAGTCGTGTCAAAGTTAGCAAGCGTTGTTGTAGGCTCACCATAAGCCATCAAGAATGATGGAATTGTACGAGCAAAGCCACGCAAGCGCGCTCGAACATCCTCTTCAACTGTGTTCTTCTTCTTCTCTTCCGCTTTTTGAAGCACTTTTTCAGTTGCTTTTTGCGTCAATTCCTTAGTCTTGGTTTCAACAGTCGCAACAACTTCTTTCTTGAAGTTTTTTTCGATTTCTTGTTTCTTGGCTTCGTAATTTGCTTTCGCTTCTGCTATCTTGATTGAGTCATTATGCGATTCAGCAACCACTGCCTTGTATTCCGCTTCAGCTTCATTATGTTTAATTTCAGCTTGCTTTTGAACAGTTTCAACTTCACGTGCGATGACATTAGCACTTTGTTGCACAACTTGTTCTGCTGCTTTAGCGGTTAATCCGTTTTCTTTTGCCAGTTCTTTCACAGCATCTTGTGTGCTTTGTTTGAAGCTAGTTGCAACCATATTTGATAAGTTGTTAGCGGCGTCATCTGCTGCTTTTTCAACTGTTGCTTTGATATCTGCATAGATCTTTTCGCCAAAATGAGCTTCTGTTGTCGCTATTACTATATCTTGTTCAACAATTACTTCACCAATGTCATCAACTTTTACATCCTTGGCATCAATCGGATCATCCGTCTTACGTGGCACAGTTTTCCCTTGATCAACCGGATTTAATTGCTCTAGGATTTCACGTGCCCCAGCTGAAGCAAATATTCCCGAAATATTTTGGAATAGCAAGTTAGACATGAATCCACGACGAACGACCTCTTGTGCCTTAATTGCCTTTGGAATAGTTAAGACTTGATTCACATCAAGCTCGACCATTTTCCCTTCATTATCTTCTGCAATGACTGGGAAAAAATTTAATAAGGTTCTAATATTGTCTCTACGGTCGTCGGTTGTCCCACCACCGTTTGTCGTCTTACGGGATAGGTTATTTGCAAACTCATCATAAATAGTAAGTGTACGTTCAGGTGCAAAGTCGAAAACATAAGCATTTTCTTTTTGATGCATTTCACCATTCACTTCATACTCCCATGGATTTTGAGCACGAAATGCCGCTTGCATATACAGACTTGGTGATTTCATATTTGATAGCATGAGTACTGCTGTCCACTCAGGCACCGTTACACCAGTCGTTAATTGACCAACTGATAATGTTATAGTTCGATCATTTTCTGCAATTGCATCTCTAACACGATCTAGTGACTTTTGATTGATGATTTGGTCATCAGTTGTTCTACCATCACCTGCAGCAAGAATGATTTCGTAGCTATCAAAAACGGGATGATTCTTAAGTAATTTCTCAAGAGCCTTCGCGCTAGCTACGCGATTTAATAACCAAAATGTGTGTTTTAATTCAGCGCGTAGTTCTTTTGTAGAAAACGGGTACTTCTCATTATGAGACAGAGAATCCAACCATTTCTTTATATCTGCTTCGTGGATAAACTTCCCTGCATCATTGGTTTCAAAAAATTCATTTAGATCAAAGGCATAGTCAATGTTCTCGCCGTCAATTTTTGCACCTTTATTTACTTCATCAGTGATCATTTGACTCATCTGATAAGAAAACAAGCTTAAACGAGGCATTTTGTCGTATGGATTATTTTCTTCAGACTCTATGGCCCAATCGGCTTTTGCCTCTTGTTCATCAGCATATGTCCAGTTATAAATTTGATCATCTGAAAACTTACCTGATGCAACTGCTTTAAAAGGCGTCCCCGATAAATGTAATGTGAAATTACGATTGATATTTTCAAACGCGATATCAGTTTTAAAAGTGTCAACCCCTTCATGTGATTCATCGATAACAAGTAAATCCCATTCTAAGTCTTTCACCCATTTTAGTTTGTCGTGGCTTCCGCCAAATGAAATGGCTCCTTTTAAATCTTGAAGCGAAATAAAGGCCAGCATTTTATTCTTACCATCCATCATCTGTGCAGTAAACTCATCTCGATCCATTACTGGACGATCTTTCAAGGAATCACTAGTAGAAACAAATGCATAGTCCGTTTGCCATGCAATGAATTTTTCAAAATCATCAAACCAAGAATTTGCAATAGCCGGTCGGTTGGTTACGATTAAAACTTTAGACGCATCAAGTTTTCTTATGAAATCATACGTTGTGAGTGTTTTACCAAATCTTGGTTTAGCATTCCACAAGAATTCGCCACCTTTATATTTTTTTGCATAATCAAGCGTCATATTAACAGCATCTCCTTGCTCATTTCGCAAGGTATACTGCAATTTTTCCTTTACCTGACTTCTCTCATTATTACGAAAATCATTAAAATCAGCATGGGATTTTTCTGGTGTCCCATTATAGAAAAACCACTCAGTATTAGTGCGCTGTTCAATATTTTTGTACCTACGCAAATAAGTATGCAGTTGTTTGTCCTTAAACCAATCATCAGAAGTATTGAACTTTGCTGGTTCAGACCACAATTTGTCATAAGCTAAGTTAATAGCCGCCGTTTTTGTTTGCTCCTTAATGCGTTCATCAACATTTTTACGTTCAGTATAGCCGATTTTTACCCACCCATTATAGTCTTGGATAGTTGGCAACGTATAAGCGTAAATTTGTGGATAAATGATTTTAGTCGTTTTGATAACCGTATTATGACTCATATCTACCTAACTCCTTTGTCAAAGAATTCCATTTTATTCGTTTCCCAGTTCATGATTTTTACGCGTTTTCCTGACTTTATCCTCCATTGTTCCTCTGGCTCTTCATAATCAAAAAGTGACATTTGTACTTCAAGAATCTTTTCGCGTTTTTCCGTTAATGGGATGATATACTTCAAACCATCCATCTGAAAAAGATTGTAACTGATAATTTTCGCTATATTTGCAAACAAGCCATAAGTTGGTTCTTCGAGCCATTTTTGAAAATAATAATCTCTGTATGTGTAAAGAAGATTTTCCCTAGCAAGTAAAAGTGAGTCACCACTCCACTCAAAACCATAGCTTGATTTATACGCTTCAACCACTAAACGTTGCCATTCTGCTTTATCGTCAACTTCTGCATTGATACGTTTAAGTTTCCTATCGACAAAGCCAACCCGTTTAGTAAGTGGCACTATTTCACCAGTTTCCATATCATAACGAGTCGCCATATAGGGCGCTTCACCAGCTGTAATCTCTAACCAAGTCCGCTTCACGTACGTTTCCAAATCATCGTTTATATAATCTTTTTCAATCTCATCATTTTGCTTCTTCACAATCCAGGTAGGTGTGAACACCTCTGCTTTTGATTTGGTTCGTTCTTTTTGCATCTCCTTAGATTTGAGAGCACGCGGTTTAATGATATTTCCCATTCGCCCTGTAACTAATTCAGGTAACATCTGAGCAGTTGCCGCATAAGCTTTTGAGCCGAACTTCACATAATTTTCGTTTGCCCATATAATATTTTTTTTCTTCTTCGAAGTTGATGTCGTTCGATCAATTAACAAAATATCCAATATGCCAGGCATTTGTTCACGTATTGTATTTTCAAGAATATCGGTCGAGCTAATCGAAACGATATTTCTATTTTTATTTTCTTCAATTGAATTAATCATAGTATCTCCTACAAACAAATAATCGCCTCCTCTCGCCATGGTTTAATCATCTCAACTACAGTCTTAATTATGATAGTAGATGTCCAAAATTCTCCACCAGCTTTTCCTTCAAAGCTGGCAAACTATTCGCTTCTTTAGGAACCCAGATGATATTCTCTGCTTCGTATTCATCTCGGTCTTCTTCAAATCCTATGTTTCCTGTTTTCTCGGTCATCTTTTTCCTTCAAATGTTTAATAGTTATGATCTTCAAAGACTTCGAATATTTCACCTTCAAAGCCTTCTTGTTCTGGTTCGCTGCTTACCCAATCAGGTAAGACTTCGTAATAGTGTGCCAACGCTTCAATCGTTTTATGGAGAACGGATTCATGCTGGACTTTTTCAAGTAGTTCTACCATAAGCTTATACGTCTCCATATATGGGTTGTTTTCCACCACATTCATTGCAGCCTTAAACCTTGATATGAGTTTTGCTTTTTCAATATCTCGTTCGATGGCATTCATTTCTTCTTTATCGTAAATGGGAACTTCAACAAGATCATTAATCTCTCCCAAAGAAAACTGCTGCTCATGCTTCTTGATTACAGGCTTCAGATCTCTTTTCAGCTTTTCCTTCTGGATTTCCAACTGATCAATTTCTGTAAGCTCACGTCCAAAGTAAGACACATCAATTCCAAAAAGTTCTTCTAAAATCGGTAGATACTTTTTTGGAATGTTCTGTCGCCCTTTCACCCACATGTTTATATTTTGTTTTTTAATACCAAGTTTTTCTGCAAGTTCTATATGTTGAAGGTTATAGAGGTTTAAAATATATTCTAATCCAATCAAGTTCTCACCTCCTGGTGCAGAGCTATAATTCCACTTAATATTCATTATACTTCATTTTATTGACTCAGTCAATATTAAGTGTAAATATTTTCTGACTTTTTGACAGCAATTCTATCAACTCACCATTGTTTTGCCAATCATCTTATCAACTCACCACATCAACAATTATTTCGGCTGATATTTTTTTATTTCACCAATCTTGGATAACTTCCCTCATAGTAAAAATCCGCGATTATCCTTCCGGCTTAGAACCAGATCTCAAATCACGGAAAGCCTTTATTTACTTATCTTATTACACGCTTACTTATCCACCCTTGACATCAATACTACCGTCTCAACGTGATGCGTCTGCGGGAACAAGTCAACCGGCTGTACCACTTTCGCTTCATAGCCACGTTCTTTAAATAAGACTAAGTCGCGGGCCATTGTAGCTGGATTGCATGAAATATAAACAACTTTTTCTGGTTGCATATCGCAAGTCGCTTCAATAAAGCTTGCGTCTAAGCCTTTTCTTGGTGGATCCACAAAGACTACATCTGGTTCAATGCCGACTTTTTGCCATTGGGCCATCATTTTTTCGGCTTTACCGACTAAGTAGGTCGCGTTTTCAATGCCGTTTAATTTGGCATTTTCGTTGGCATCGCTGACGGCTTCTGCAACAATTTCCATTCCATAGACGTGTTTGACTTGATTGGTAATGCTTAAGCCAATTGTACCAATACCAGCGTATGCATCAATCACGGTATCCGTTGGTTTTAATGCTGCGAACTCGAAAGCTTTTTTGTAAAGATTTTCGGTTTGAACAGTATTGACTTGGTAGAATGATTTAGCTGAAATACGGTACGTTTTGCCAAGTAATTGGTCTTCGATGTATGCTTGGCCGTAAAGTACGTTTTCGATTGGGCCTAAGATGACGTTAGTTTTTTCTTCGTTCACGTTTTGAATCACTGAAACGACTTCCGGAATTTGTTCTTTAATCACAGCCGCAATTTCTCGGCCTTTAAAGAATTTGGCACGACGGGTCACTAAAACAATCATCATTTGGTGTGAGTAGTGGCCGCGACGGACAACAATATGGCGCATAAAGCCTTCATTCATTTCTTCGTTATAAGCCGTAATGCCAAAGCGTGATAAAATATCGCGAACTTTGATAATCGCTGCATCAATCGCTGGGTCTTGAATATAAAAGTCTTCGACTGGAATGATTTGATGGCTATTTTTACGGTAAAAGCCGGTGACAAGTTCGCCCTCTTTTTTGCGCACTGGGATTTGGGCTTTATTGCGGTATTGGATAGGATTTTCCATCCCTAAAGTTGGTAAAACTTCAACTTCAGGCATTTTAGCAATTTTGGTCATGACTTTTTCAACTTGTGTTTGTTTAAACAGTAATTGTTGTTCGTAGCTTAAATGGCTAAGTGGCGCAATGCCTGTTCTTAACAAGTTTTCGTTAATAACTTCTTGACGATCAGGGCTAGTTTGGATGCGTTCAATAACTCTTGCATAACCAAACTTGGTACCGACTTTCATAATTTTAGCTTGAATGATCTCACCTGGTAAGGCATTTTCTATAAAAAGCGGATAGGTATCGACTTTAGCAACCCCCAAGCCTTCATGTGACAAGTCAATAATTTCAACTTCTAATTCTTGGTTCTTTTTTAGATTGATTGGATTCATTTTGGTGCTCCTTTATGTTTTTATTACTTGTATTTTAACAAAAAGACGGCAAGAAAGGAAATAAGAGCCAAACAAAAGTGTTTCTCTCTTATTTCCTTCTTACAACTATTCAGTTTGTTTTTCGTAATTACTTTCTTTTAAACGTTCGACTTCTTCTAAGAATTCTTTGCTGACTTCTTCGTATTCGCCTAGAATCGCCTCGTCTGGAATGGCATCTAAATCGGCATAAAATTCAATATGGTTATGTAAATTCTCAAATGTCATCGGCGCATCACCACCATATTCGCCGTCTAAGTTAATCATTAAACGCTTGTCTGGTTCGGATAAATTGACTTCAAGTTTCGATGTTTTCGTATATAATACGCGCCGGTCGTTGATATGTTTGCCACCATTAATCATTAAAGCAACGAGATGCATAATTTCAAAAACGTTGGCTGTTTTGACAATGATTAAAGAGAATTTCCCATCATCGAGTTTGGCATCTGGAACAATTTGCTCAAACCCTCCAACTGAATTGGTTAAACCAAGGAAGAACATCGAGGCATTGCCATCATACTCCCCATCATCATACTTTAAATGCATTTTGATTGGTTTGATCCGAGGCAACAACTCAGCTCCTTTCGCTAAGTAAGCCAAATAACCAAAAATACTTTTCAGCTCTGAAGGTACTTCATAGGTGAGTTCGGTTAAGTGACCACCCGCGGCAATATTGATAAAATATTTTTTATCGGTTTTGCCAATATCCATTTTGACGGTCTGATTTTTCAAAATCACTTCGGCGGCTGCACGAATATTGTCACGAGGAATTTTTAAGGCACGTGCGTAGTCATTGGTTGTCCCCCCTGGAATAATGGCCATTTGTGGGCGTTTTTCTAGGGGGGCGATGCCATTGACGACTTCATTAATCGTGCCATCGCCGCCAGCTGCTACGATTAAATCAAATCCGGCTTCAGCGGCTCTTTTGGCTTCTTTTTTTGCTGAATCTGGTTCAGGAGTTGTCGCAAAAGCACTCGTTTCAAATCCAGCTTGTTCTAACACATCTAAAATATCAGGCAAACTTTTTTTTACCAATTCTTTCCCTGAGGTTGGATTATAAATGACCCGAGCTTTTTTCATGGGATACTCCTATCTTTTCGCTAATTCTTCTTGAAGTAACTTATTCACGATACCTGGGTTGGCTTGTCCTTTTGTCGCTTTCATAATTTGCCCAACTAAGAAGCCGACTGCACGGTCTTTTCCGTTTTTGAAGTCTTCAATTGATTTTTCATTGTTATCTAAAATTTCATTAATGATTGGCAATAATTGACTTGGATCAGAAAGTTGAATTAAGCCTTTTTCCTTTACCACTTTTTCTGCATCGCCGCCGTTAATAATTAGCTCACGGAAGACTTTTTTCGCGATTTTTGAGCTAATTGTACCATCAGCAATCAAGCGAATCATGCCAGCTAAGTTTTCAGGCGTTAATTTTGTTTCGTGTAATTCTAATTTTTCACTGTTTAAATAAGCAGAGACTTCACCCATTAACCAGTTTGATGCTTGTTTGGCATCGGCGCCTGCTGTAATTGTCGCATCAAAGAAGTCCGACATTTCTTTGGTTAATGTTAAGACCATGGCATCGTATTCTGGTAAGTCTAGTTCTTCAATATAGCGTATGCGACGAGCTTGCGGCATTTCTGGTAAGGTCGCACGGATGCTTTCAATCCACTCATCACTAATTTCAAAACGTGGGACGTCTGGTTCTGGGAAGTAACGGTAATCAGAAGAACCTTCTTTGACACGCATAAGTGACGTTTGACCCGTTGCTTCTTCGTAACGACGGGTTTCTTGTTGAATTTCCCCACCAGATAAAAGAACTTTTGCTTGGCGTTTTTCTTCAAAAATCAACCCTCTTTTAACAAAGTTTAGTGAGTTTAAGTTTTTTATTTCTGCTTTGGTTCCAAATTCTTCTTGGCCGTAAGGGCGTAAAGAGATGTTGGCATCACAACGCATCGAACCTTCTTCCATTTTCACGTCTGATACACCGGTAAATTGGATAATTGAACGTAATGCTTCTAAATACGCATAGGCTTCTTCCGGTGAACGCATGTCTGCTTCCGAAACGATTTCAATCAGTGGTGTTCCTTGACGGTTTAAGTCAACGTGTGAATACCCACCCATGCCGTGCATATTTTTCCCTGCATCTTCTTCTAAATGCACGCGTTCAATGCGAATGATTTTCTTTTTGCCTTCGACTTCAATTTCAATCCAACCATCGTGGCCGATTGGTTGATCAAATTGTGAAATTTGGTACGCTTTTGGATTATCTGGGTAAAAGTAGTTTTTACGGTCAAAATGCGTATCTTTTGAAATTTCGCAATTTAATGCTAACGCGGCTTTCATCCCAAATTCTAAAGCTGTTTTATTCATAACTGGTAAAACGCCTGGATATCCCCAGTCAATCACGTGGGTATTGCTGTTTGGTTCCGCACCAAAATGAGCTGGTGCCGGCGAGAAAATTTTAGAGTTCGTTTTTAATTCAACGTGGACTTCTAGCCCAATGACTGTTTCGAAGTTCATTATTTATCTCCTCCTAAAATCACTGGTTTTTTCGTGTGGAAATCAGTTGCTTGTTCAAAAGCATAAGCCGCTTGGTACATGGTTGCTTCATCAAAATGTTTTCCAATGATTTGTAAACCGATTGGTAAGCCTTCAGAAAAACCAGCTGGAATGGACATACCTGGTAGACCAGCTAAGTTAACTGGGATGGTTAATAAATCGCTTAAGTACATCGCCACTGGATCATTGATATTTTCACCAATACCGTAAGCAACGTTTGGTGCCGATGGGCCAATAATTAAATCATAGTCGTTAAAGACTTGATCGAAATCTTGTTTAATTAATGTTCGAACTTGACCGGCTTTTTTAAAGTGCGCATCATAATAACCAGAACTTAAAGAGAAACTTCCTAACATAATGCGACGTTTTACTTCGGTACCGAAACCTTCGCTACGAGAGTTGACATAAACGTCTTCTAAGGTTTCGATGTTTTCTGAACGGTAACCATAGCGAATCCCGTCAAAACGTTGTAAGTTTGAACTTGCTTCAGAAGAGGCAATAATATAGTAAACCGCAACCCCATATTTTGAATGTGGTAAGCTGACTTCTTCAACCGTTGCACCTAATTCGCGGAACGTATCGGCTGCTTTTAAAATAGCCGCCTTAATATCTGGCTGAATGCCTTCACCTAAGTATTCTTTTGGTAAAGCAATTTTCATCCCTTTAATGTCACCCGTTAACTTTGCCGTAAAATCAGGTACACTGTGTCCTGCTGACGTACCATCTTTGGCATCAAAGCCACTAATGGCATTTAACACATGTGCATTGTCTTCAACATTACGGGTTAATGGCCCAATTTGGTCAAGAGAAGAAGCAAATGCAATGACACCATAACGAGAAACACGTCCGTACGTTGGCTTCATTCCAACAATTCCGTTAAATGCAGCTGGTTGACGAATCGAGCCACCGGTATCTGTTCCTAAAGAAACGGGAATTTGTCCAGCAGCAACCGCCGCCGCAGAACCGCCTGAAGACCCTCCCGGAACTTTGCTATGATCCCAAGCATTTTTCGTCTTCTTAAAGTAAGACGTTTCTGAACTGCCACCCATCGCAAACTCATCCATATTGAGTTTACCAACTGGAATCATGTCAGCTTGATAAATTTTATCCATTACCGTTGCATCGTAAATTGGATTAAAGTTATATAACATTTTTGAAGCTGCGGTCGTTAATAAGTCTTTCGTGACAATATTGTCTTTGATCCCGATTGGAATCCCCGCTAAAACATTACTTTCAGTTACTCCTTTTAAATCGATCGCTTTTGCTAGTTCTAAGGCTTTTTCTTCATTTAAAGTAATAAAACTATCCACTTTTGGCTCTGTGTCTTTAATTCGATTGAATGTTTCGTGTGTTAAGTCACTTGCCGTAATTTCTTTTGAAACAAGTAAGTTGTGTAACTCAACTAAACTTTTTTTATACAATTCAGTCATTAGGCGCCGGCCTCCCCATCATCCATAATTGCTGGTACCTTAATAAAGCCATCTTCTGACTCTGGTACGTTCTTCATTAATTCTGCGCGGTCCCACCCTGGTTGTGCGACGTCTTCACGCATGACGTTAATCGTTTCTACCACATTTGAAGTAAATGGAACACCCGTTGTATCCACTTCTTCTAAGGTTTCAACCATCTCAATAATTTTGCCTAATTGAGTGGTAAATTCTTGTAATTCATCTTCATTAAATGATAATTTGGCTAAGTTTGCCACGTGTTTCACTTCATTTTCAGTAATTGCCACTTTTATCCCCTCGATCCTTTCATGCCATTTGCATTTTAATTTTCAATCTATTGTATCATTATTTTAGCTATCTTTAAATGCTTAGCCCGTTTTTTATTCCTGAATCTCGGTTTACTTAACGATTTTCATTCGTTAAGGCAGCCACCAAATCATCTTCCGTCCAAATCGTAATTCCTAAACTTTGGGCTTTGGTTCGTTTGCTGCCAGCGTCTTCGCCTGCCACGACAATATCGGTTTTTTTCGACACGCTGCCGGTTACTTTCCCACCGAGGTTTTCAATTTGAGCTTTGGCTTCTTCACGATTAAAGTGCGTTAGCTTCCCAGTTAAAACAAGCGTCTTATCTTTAAAAGGTGAAACAACCGTGCTTAATTCTGCGCTTGTCTTCCCTAAATAAGCGAGATTGACTCCAGCTGTTCGTAACTCGTCCATTAGTTCATGAACCTCATGGTTACTAAAATAGGTAGTCACACTACTTGCAATGGTTTCTCCGATAGAATACAGATTGGCGATATCTTCTTTTCCAGCTTGGCTTAAAGTTGGAATGTCGCCAAAATGCTCTAATAATATTTTAGCTGCTTTCGCGCCAACATGACGAATCCCTAAACCAAATAAGAGTCGTTCTGCCGAATTGCTTTTACTCTTTTGGATAGCGGTTAAAAAGTTTTGGGCGGATTTTTCTTTCACTTTGTTTAATGTTAAAAAGTCACTTTCGGTTAAGAAATATAAGTCTGCTACGTCTTTCACTAAGCCCTTATCAAACAATTGCTCCAAAACTTTTGGTCCTAAGCCATCGATGTTCATCGCATTACGTGAAACAAAATGGTTCAAACCTTCTTTGATTTGTGCTGGGCATTTTGGATTAATACAGCGTAAGGCTACTTCCTCTTCTAAATGGACCAATTCACTGTGGCAGATGGGGCAATGCGTTGGAATCAGATAAGGTTGGCTATCTTTGGGCCTTTTGTCAAAAACGACATACGCGACTTCTGGAATGATGTCGCCGGCTTTATAAATGACGACCGTATCGTTTAAGCGAATATCTTTTAGCTCAATATAATCACGATTATGCAAACTCGCCCGGCTAACGGTCGTCCCTGCAACTTTAACAGGCTGCATAACTGCTGTTGGCGTCACGACTCCCGTGCGACCAATCGTCCATTCGATGTCTTCGATGGTTGTTTCGACTTCTTCTGGCGGGAATTTATAGGCGATCGCCCAACGTGGGGCTCTGACTGTAAAACCTAAGTCTTCTTGATATTGAAAATCATTGACTTTGATCACGACCCCGTCGATTTCATAGGGCAGCTCACTACGTCTTTCATGATAACGTTCAATATATTGCCAAACTTCCTCCATCGTCTGACACAATTGGTATTCGTGATTGACTTTAAAACCTAAGTCGGCCAATTCTTGTAGTGCGTCTTTTTGATTGGTTACGTGTAGCGTCCCAGCATCAGCCACTGTATAAAGAAAACTGCTTAAGTTTCGACTAGCGGTTACTTTTGAATCAAGTTGGCGAACGCTACCTGCTGCAGCATTTCGTGGATTGGCAAAAACATCTTGTCCGGCTTCTTCTCTTTCTTGATTTAATTTCAAAAAAGATTCTTTAGGCATATAACATTCTCCGCGGACTTCCATCGAATATGGTTGCGTCAGCGTCATTGGAATTGAGCGAACGGTTTTTAAATTTTCGGTAATATTCTCACCTTCTTCACCATTCCCTCGTGTGGCACCCCGAACAAATTGTCCTTCTTCATACCGAAGCGAAATAGATAACCCATCAATTTTCAATTCACATGTATACGCAACTGCTCGCCCTAATGCATTTGTGACGCGTTGGTCAAAAGCGAATAAATCTTCTTTACTAAAGGCATCATTCAAACTGTACAAGGGTATTTCGTGCTGGACTTTTTCAAAGCCACTGGCAATTATACCGCCGACTCTTTGGGTAGGTGAGTCGGCTGCAATGAGTTCAGGGTATTGTTTTTCTAGTTCAACCAATTCCGTATATAGGCGGTCATATACAAAATCTTCAACGGTTGGTTTATCTTGCACATAGTATTCATGGGCATATTGATTTAACTGCCTTTTTAAGTCAAAAACTCGTTGTCTTACTTCACTATTCGGCAAAAAAATCACTCCTCTTAATCTAATTTATAAAGCGAATTTAAACTTTTTCAATCGGGGCAAAGGCTGCTAATAAGCGCTTGATGCCTTGTTGGGCAAAAGCGATTGATAATTCGGTTTTTTCTCCTTGCCCACTCACTTGAACGACCGTTCCAACGCCCCAAACTTTGTGCGTGGCTTTATCTCCGACGCGCCAATCTTGGTTTTCGCCACCGGTTGCTTGTTTGTGACTAACGCCAACTTTAGTCGTTTGGTGATACTTGGGTTTTAAATACTGCGGCTGGGCAACTTTTTTAGGGGCTGTTGAATGCGCGCTTGTTTGTACCAAAAGATCTTCATCGATTTCACGGATAAAACGTGACGGTTGATTTGATTGTGCCCGGCCATATAGCATACGGTAAGAAGCATTGGTTAGATAGAGCTTTTCTTCCGCACGTGTAATCCCAACATAAGCTAAACGACGCTCTTCTTCCAAATCTTTTTCTTCAGTCAATGAACGTGAAAGCGGGAAGATATTTTCTTCCATTCCGATTAAAAAAACAATCGGAAATTCAAGACCTTTGGCTGCATGCAAAGTCATTAATGTTACTTGGGAAGTCACTTCTTCATACGAATCAATATCCGATAATAAGGCCAATTCATTTAAAAATATGACGAGTTTTTCTTCTGGTGACGCCTCATTGTCTTGTGCTTCCAATTTAAATCGTTTATCAAATTCAGTCGTTACGGTTAAGAATTCCTCTAAGTTTTCCATTCTGGTTTGCGCCTCTAACGTGTTTTGGATACGCAAATCATTCAGGTAACCACTTTTTTCTAACACTTCTTCCGTTAATTCCGTAACAGATAAATAGGGAATCATTTGAGTGAAACTTGCCATTATTTCACCGAAAGCTTTTAATTCACGACCAGCTTTACCAGAAATATTGGCAAGATCAGCATTCTGAGCTGCTTCTAATAGCGGCCATTCATGCAAAGCAGCAAAGTGGCGTAATTTTTCGACGGAGCTTGCGCCAATGCCTCTTTTGGGGACATTAACAATTCGTTCTAAACTCAAAGAATCACTTGGATTCGCAATGGCACTCAAATAAGCTAAAATATCTTTTATTTCTTTGCGGTCGTAGAACTTGTGGCCCCCAACCATTGTATAAGGCACATTGGCTCTTAAGAGCGCGTCTTCAATGGCACGCGATTGGGCATTGGTTCGATACAAAACCGCAAAATCTGAAAATTGACGATTTTGCGCTTGCATTTCTTGTCCAATTTGGCGCACGATAAATTGCCCTTCATCGCGTTCACTTTCCCCACGATAATAAGTAATTTTAG
The DNA here is from genome assembly GCF_016909125.1 of Enterococcus lemanii. Taxonomy (GTDB): domain Bacteria; phylum Bacillota; class Bacilli; order Lactobacillales; family Enterococcaceae; genus Enterococcus_I; species Enterococcus_I lemanii. The sequence goes on from NZ_JAFBFD010000001.1 coordinate 62,243, forward strand.
CGCCTTCCTCTTTATCGGTCCATAGTTTTTTGGCACGACGATTCCGATTGTTTTGAATGACTTGATTCGCTGCTGTTAAAATGGTTTTACTTGAGCGATAGTTTTGCTCTAACAAAATTACTTGAGCTAATGGGTAGTCTTTTTCAAAATCTAAAATATTTTGCATATCGGCCCCACGCCAACCATAAATACTTTGATCCGCATCTCCAACGACACAAAGATTACGAAAACGAGCCGCTAATAAATTGACTAATGTATATTGTGCATGGTTCGTATCTTGATACTCATCGACGTGAATATATTGAAATTTATTTTGATAATAGCCTAAAACTTCGGGTACTTCGTTAAACAAACGAATCGTATTCATAATCAAGTCATCAAAATCCATACATTGATTGAATTGCAATTCTTTTTGGTAACGTATATAACACTTCGCGACGATTTTCTCAAAAAAATCACCTTGCTGTGCTTCATATTTTTTTGGTGTTAATAAACTATTTTTTGCATTTGAAATAGCCGCTAAAATACCACGAGCTTCGTATTTTTTTGGATCAATGTTCAATTCTTTTAAAATTCTTTTCATTAATGTTAGCTGTTCAGATGAATCAATAATCGTAAAATTCCGTTCATAACCAATTCGATCAATTTCGCGCCTTAAAATGCGTACACACATTGAATGAAACGTTGAAACCCAGACATCATCGCCTTGTGCACCAAGTAATTGGCTAACTCGTTCTTTCATTTCACGAGCCGCTTTATTCGTAAAAGTAATGGCTAATATGTTCCAAGGGTTCACCATTTTTTCTTCAATTAAGTAAGCAATACGATGCGTTAACACACGCGTTTTCCCACTACCTGCTCCAGCCATGAGCAATAAAGGTCCCTCAGTCGTTTGTACTGCTTTTTTTTGTTGCTCATTCATTCCGTTTAATAATGATTTTTTGGACGACATGAAATTCCAACATCCTTTCTTTTTTCAATCTTAACAATTATAGCATTTTCTCCTTCACTCTCAAAGAGAACAACGACTGTTAGACATTGAAAATAAAAATAGCCTTTGAAACAAATCCTTTTTTTAACTAAAAGGATTGAAAATACCGCTATGATTGTTTATGATTGATTTTGGTTGTTTTTGATTGATTTATTTTTCATACCATGCTATTATACATTCGAAGGAGGGATGTAAATGCTTACAACCGAGAGGCATCTATTAATTCTTCAAATACTAGATGCACAAGAGATGGTTACTATTCATGAATTGCTCGCCACCTTAGGTATTTCTGAATCCACTTTACGAAGAGACTTGCAGACACTAGAAGATCAAGGGGCTTTAATCCGCGTTCACGGAGGTGCCCAAAGAAAAGATCCACTTACCTATGAAGCTTCTTTAAAAGAAAAGACGCAAAAAAATCACGATGAGAAACAAGCCATCGCGCAATTTGCCGCACGATTTGTTCAACCAAATGAAATTATTTATTTAGATGCCGGCTCAACAACGCTTGAAATGATCAACTACTTGCCAAAAGATGCCAATTTAAAGATTGTTACAAATGCGATTTCTCACGGTGTTCATTTAACCGAATTAGGTTTTGAAGCAATTATTCTAGGCGGAACGATTAAATCTTCCACTTTGGCAATTATCGGTGCGACAGCCTTACAACAAGTTCAAAAGATGTATTTTGATCGTGTCTTTCTAGGTACTAACGGCATTGACCTCCAAGCTGGTTTTACTACTCCTGATTCCGAAGAAGCTTACTTAAAACAAATGGCCGCTACTCAGGGTACTCATACTTATGTCTTAGCTGATTACTCAAAATTCAACCGTAGAAGTTTCGCGCAATTTCTTTCATTAGATCAAGCACACATCATCACGAATAGTTGTCCAAAAGAATTGCTGAAACCAATTGAAAAACAAACAAAAATAATGGAGGTAACAAAATGATTTACACTGTAACGTTAAATCCATCGATTGATTATATTGTGCACGCAGACCATTTGAAAATGGGCGAAGTCAATCGGATGACTAAGGATTTAAAACTACCAGGTGGTAAAGGGATTAACGTCTCAAGAATTTTACATCGTTTGCAAACGAATACGACGGCTTGGGGATTTCTTGGTGGTTTTACCGGAAATTTTATTGACGATTGGTTAAAACAAGAAGGTGTTCAAACGGACTTTACTAAAATTTCGCAAGATACGCGTATTAACGTAAAATTAAAATCCGATCTTGAAACAGAAATTAACGGACTTGGACCAACCATTAACGAAGAAGAAATTCAACGATTTTTGGAACCTTTCGATCAATTAACAAAAGAAGACTTAGTCGTTCTTGCCGGTAGTATCCCAAAAAGTCTTTCAACTGACTTTTACGAAAAACTAATAAAAAAAATTATTGAAAAAGACGCACAGTTTGTTATCGACACAACAGGAGACGCTTTACTTGCTGCCGTTCCTTACCATCCTCTTGTAATTAAACCAAATAAAGATGAGTTATCAGAAATGTACAATACAAGCATTTCTTCCATCGATGAACTTGTTTATTACGGAAAAAAACTTTTAAATGACGGCGCGCAACATGTCATTATTTCAATGGCCGGTGACGGAGCATTACTTTTTACGAATGAAGGCGTTTATCGTTCAAACGTTTTAAAGAGACCTTTAAAAAACTCTGTCGGTGCGGGCGACTCTATGATTGCTGGTTTTGTCGGGCGTTATAAACAAACGAATGATCCTATTGATGCTTTTGTTTGGGGCGTTGCTTGTGGAAGTGCTACTGCATTTTCAGATGATTTAGCAAAAGAAGATTTGATTTTAGAGTTGGTAAAAGAAGTAAAAATCACCCAAATTGAGGAGAATGAAAATGGAAATTAACGAATTATTATTAAAAGACTTAATGATTCTAGATTTAAAAGCAACAGATAAACGCGGAGCAATTGATGAAATGGTGCAAAAATTGTTTGATAAAAACATTATTTCTGACATTGACGTTTTTAAAGAAGGGATTTTAGCTAGAGAAGCACAAACTTCAACCGGGTTAGGTGACGGTGTTGCGATGCCTCACGCAAAAAATTCAGCAGTAAAACAACCCGCTGTTTTATTTGCCAAAAGTGCGCAAGGTTTAGATTATGAAGCGCTTGATGGGCAGCCAACTTTCTTATTCTTCATGATTGCTGCCCCAGAAGGAGCCAATAACACGCATTTACAAGCTTTAGCTGCTTTGTCTGGCCGTTTGATTGATCCTACTTTTATTGCTGAATTAAAAAAAGCGGCTTCTCCTGAAGAAGTTCAAGCGTTATTTAGCGAAGTCGAACAAGAAGCAGAGACAACCGAAGTAAAAGCAACACCAAGTGACACACCTCGTCCCTTTATTGTTGCAGTTACTGCTTGTCCAACTGGAATTGCCCACACTTTCATGGCCGCAGATGCCTTAAAGAAAAAAGCGGCTGAAATGGGGGTTGAAATTAAAGTCGAAACAAATGGCTCTGAAGGAATTAAAAATAAATTAACCAAAGAAGATATTGAGCGCGCTCAAGCGGTCATTGTTGCTGCCGATAAAAAAGTTGAGATGAATCGTTTTGATGGCAAACCATTAATCAATCGGCCAGTAAGCGATGGGATTCGTAAAACAGAAAGCTTGATTAACGAAGCGGTTAATGGCAACCCACCTCTTTTCCATGGTGATGGTAGTGCCGTTGAAGAAGCGTCAACGGATGAATCATTTGGCCAACAAATTTATAAAAATCTAATGAACGGCGTTTCTCATATGTTGCCTTTTGTAATTGCTGGTGGGATTTTAATCGCGATTTCATTTATGATTGACCAATTTATGGGTGTACCCGTTGACTCACTAGGACAATTAGGTTCTTATCATGCACAAGCTGCTTGGTTTAACCAAATTGGTGGGGCCGCATTTGGCTTCATGTTACCAGTCTTAGCAGGTTACATCGCGATGAGTATTAGTGATCGCCCTGGACTTGTCGCAGGTTTTGCAGCCGGCGCTTTAGCTAGTTCTGGTGGCGCTGGTTTCCTTGGTGCTCTAGTCGGTGGTTTCCTAGCTGGTTATGTCATTGTCTTCTTAAGAAAACTATTGAAAAACTTACCAAAATCACTTGATGGTATCAAAACAATTTTATTTTATCCATTCTTTGGTCTATTAATCACTGGTTTATTAATGTTATTAATTAATGTCCCTATGAAAATTATTAACGATGGTTTAAATAACTTCTTAAGTGGTATGGATGGTACCAACGCTGCTTTACTTGGTGTTTTATTAGGAATTATGATGGCTGCTGATTTAGGCGGACCGATTAATAAAGCTGCCTATGTGTTTGGTACAGGTACTTTGGCTGCTTCCGTTGCAACAGGTGGTAGTGTCGTGATGGCTTCTGTTATGGCTGCTGGAATGGTTCCTCCTCTTGCCATCTTTGTTGCTACTCGTTTATTTAAAAACAAATTCACCCAACAAGAACGTGAAGCAGGTTTAACCAATATTGTCATGGGTCTATCTTTTGTAACAGAAGGTGCCATTCCTTTTGCGGCTGCTGACCCATTACGTGCTATTCCAAGCTTTATGGCTGGTTCTGCTTTAGCGGGTGGATTAGTTGGTGCTTTTGGTATCAAGTTATTAGCGCCACATGGTGGAATTTTCGTTGTCTTGTTGTTAAGTCAACCAATTCTCTACTTAATCTTCATTTTAGCAGGAGCCGTTGTTTCAGGCGTTATTTTCGGTCTATTGAAAAAAGAATCTACAAAATAACAACAATCAAAAAACTCGGTCGTGACCTCAAGTCATTGCCGAGTTTTTTTGATTGTTTTATTTAGAGTGAAAAACAGTGAAGAATCGTAATTCCTCACTGTTTTTATTAATTTAACCCAATTTCTTGACGAACAACTGCTGCTATTTTTTCAACATAATATTCCACAAGTTCATCTGTTGGTGCTTCTGCCATGACGCGTAGTAATGGTTCGGTCCCTGAAGGACGAACTAAAATCCGGCCATTGCCAGCCATTTCTGCTTCTGCTTCTTCAATAACTGCTTTAATCGCAGGAACTTCCATCGCACCTTCTTTGTCCGAAACGCGAATATTGACTAATTTTTGAGGATAGATTGTCACTTCGCCAGCTAATTCGGATAATTTTTTACCTGTTTGTTTCATGACGTTTAACAATTGGATCCCAGATAACATCCCATCGCCAGTTGTATTAAAGTCTAAAAAGATCATATGGCCAGATTGTTCCCCACCAAAGTTATAGTCATTTTTACGCATTTCTTCAACTACATAGCGATCACCAACTTGCGTAATGACATCTTTCAAACCAATTGCTTCTACCGCTTTATGGAAACCTAAGTTACTCATCACTGTCGTAACAATCGTATCTTTTTTCAAGCGCTTTTGCTGCGCTAAATATTTAGCACAAATATACATAATTTTGTCGCCATCCACAATATTCCCTAATTCATCGACTGCAATAATCCGGTCACCATCGCCATCAAAAGCTAGTCCCACATCCGCTTGTTTTTCAACTACAAACTCAGCTAATTTTTCAGGATGAGTTGAACCAACCCCATCATTAATATTTAAACCATTAGGCGATGTCCCCATCGTATAAAACTCCGTATCCAAATCCGCAAACAAGCGATTAACGATTGGTGTCGTTGCCCCGTTTGCACCGTCAACGCATACTTTTAGACCGGCTAAATCACCTGTAATCGTCTGCGTTAAAAATTGTGAGTATTTTAATAATCCTTCTGGAAATTCTTCTACTGTCCCTAACCCTTGAGCAGATGGTCTAGGCAAGATATCTTCTTTTGCATCAATTAAGGCTTCAATTTCTAATTCTTGTTCATCAACTAATTTAAAGCCATCATTACCGAAAAATTTAATCCCGTTATCAAGAGCTGGGTTGTGTGAAGCTGAAATCATTACCCCCGCACTTGCTTTTTGTGTTCGAGTTAAGTACGCCACACCCGGAGTAGAAATCACTCCTAATTGGAATACTTCAATTCCAACCGATAGCAAACCTGCAATTAAGGCACTTTCTAATAATTGTCCTGAAATTCGAGTATCTCGCCCAACTAAAACACGTGGTCTTCTTTCACCAGTTTCATGCTGGCTCAAAACATAGCCCCCACAGCGACCTAATTTAAATGCTAATTCTGGTGTTAATTCCTTATTCGCTTCACCGCGTACACCATCTGTTCCAAAATACTTACCCATTATTTCTTTCTCCTTTGTGTTTCAAGTTTTTAGTTATGTTGAAGAGGACGTGCTTGGCTCCGTTTCTGTCAGCTTTTTTGTTTCACTGTCTTTTGAAATATCAGTCGACTCCGACGAAGCAGGTGCTTGTGTCGAGGAACTGGTGGAGTTTGCAGGTTCTTCTTGTTTAATTATATTTGGTGTAATCGTTACTTCGACTTGTTGTGGTTGAATAATCAAACCTGAAATGGCCGGCATACTTAACGTTTTCTGCGTTTTTTCCCTAATATTGGTAATATCTAATGGAATGCCCAAACTAGAATAATGATCAAGTAATTCTGAAGAGCCATATAATACGACACTTAATTGATTTAACTCATATTCAAAATCTTGCACGTCTTCAGGAACAATCCCTGTTTGCTCTATATATAAAGGTATTTCCTTACTTGGCATTTTTACATTTAATGTTACTTTGACTTTATTCGGTGATAAAACAGCATTTATAATTTCGCCTTTATCATTTAACGCATTTACGGATACTTCTTTTGTCAAACGCTTATCTAAGTCCGTTAAATTTTCTAGATTGGCTGTTACTTTTTTAATTTCTTCCATGCTTTGATCACCAGTCGTTACTTCGACTTCCATTGGCGAACTTGATATCTCCGTTAATTCATACCCTGTAGCTAAGTTTTCATCTGCAACGTGAACATCAACTGGAAATTTTTTAGTCACTAACTGTTCGATTGTAACAGTAATGCTCGTTGGGTCAATCAATGCGGTCACGCCGGTTGTTAAGTTTTGAACTTTCAAAGGAACCACATGTGTCCCTTCTGTTAAACCCGTTAAGTCAGCAACCACTCGAAAAGAGCGTGTTTCTTCATTGGCTTCACCATTTAATAAAATCCGATTCAAACTGCTTAGTCGAACCGTCGCCGTTGGTTGATAACCTTGGACAAAGTACTTTTCAGTATCATAAATCGGCTGAATAACAACATCACTTATTGTTTCTTCAAGCGTACTCGGTGACGTAATTGGATTAGAAACACTTGAACCATTTGCGTTAAAGTAAAGTAACACACTAAACAACAACGCCAAAATGCCATACAATAAGTTGGATTGCCGTTCCTTAGTAAACATTACTTATCACCTCGATTGACTTTATTAAATTCTTGCCAAATCGTAGCAAAGAAATTCTTCTTTTCTTGATCTTTTTCTTCTAGTACAAATGCTTCTTTTAGCATTAACAAATATTCTTCTTGTGATAAATTTGAATAAAGATGATTATTATAGGCGATACTTACCTCACCCGTTTCTTCTGAGACAATTAAAGTCAGCGCATCACTTACTTCTGAAACACCTACAGCCGCTCGGTGACGCGTACCAAAATGTTTTGGAATGATTAGACTTTCAGATAAAGGCAAGTACGCACACGCCACCGCAATCTTATCTTGGCGAACAATTACGGCTCCATCGTGTAATGGTGTATTTGGTATAAAAATATTAATTAATAATTCGGCTGAAATATCTGCATCTAAAGGAATCCCCGTTTCAATATACTCATCTAGCAACGTGTTTTTTTCAATTGTAATCAGTGCGCCAATTTTACGTTTTGCCATGTACTGCAAAGCTTTATCAAAAGCACTCATAATTTGTTCGCCATTGTCGCGTTTCGCCTTACTTGTTGTAAACATCGGTGTTCGGCCTAAATGTTCTAAGCCTCGGCGAATTTCTGGTTGAAAAATGACAATCCCAGCGATTACACCATAAATAATCACTTGATCCATCAACCAAGAAAGAGTATGTAAGCCAATAATTTCAGCAACCGCTCGAATTGCGATGAAGACCGCCACACCTTTTAGCAATTGGATCGCTTTTGTTTTCCTCAATAATTGAATAAGCTTATAAATAATAAACCAAACAACCAAAATGTCTAATAAATTAATAATTAGAGGACTTGATAACAGGTCTGTAGAAAAAAATTGTCGCCAATATTCAAAACTAAATATATGCAGCCAATTCATTTGAGGACCGCTCCTTCCTTTTTTGGTAATATCATTATATCATACGTAAATATAAAACTTCGTGCCTTTTTTTGTTTTTTGAATAGTAAAAATAAAAATAAGACGTTGGTTATTCACCATTACCTAAGCACTCTGGAATCAATCAGGCTTTTTATGAATGGTCAACCACGTCCTATATTTATTTTCTTAGTGCCAAAGCTTCCTCAATTGTTCGATCGACCAGGACTGATTGCGCGTCAACGACTGTATAACCATGATTTGGAAATTGCGCTTCAATCAAAGACAGTTCGGTACAACCTAAAATTGCTTGACTACAACCTGCTTTTTTTACCTCAGCTAAAATTTCAAAATACAAATCTTTATTTAAACGACTATTTTCTTTTATTTCATGATAAATTAAATAGTTGATTTTTTGTTGCAAAGAAGCATCCGGCAAATAAACTTCCAATCCAGCTTGAATTAATTCATTTTCATAGATTCCAGACTTAAGACTTCCTTCTGTTCCTAAAAAAGCAACTTTGCCAGTTTCTAACTGCTCACGAACTTTTTTTACTGCTTCTTTTGGCATATGTAAAATAGGAATAGCCGTGCGACTTTGTAGTTCTTCAAAGAAATAATGCGCGGTATTACAAGTCAAAACAATAAAAGCTGGGTTTAGTAAATTTTGTTTTTCAATATCAGCAATTAAATAAGGTAACGGGTTTGGCTGACTTGGATCAAGAATATAGGCAGTACGATCTGGAACGGTTGCATGATTAAATAAAACATAATTTAAATATTCTTGATCGCAGTGAGCGTTCACTCTTTGATTTAGCAAATGAATAAAACTTTCGGTTGCCATCGTTCCCATGCCACCTAGAATACTAAAAAAGTTTTCCATTATTAACCTTCTTTCACTTGAAAATACTTTTTGAAACGTTCATGGTAATTATAAAAAGCACGTTTCATTAATAAGTATCGGCGAAGGGATTTATCCTTTGTATAAAAAAGTGTCGTCCCAACTTTGCCAGCATCCAGTAGTGCGATGCCTCTTTTTTTATCATCATTCTCTTTTGCGTATTTCAAAAAGATTTTCTTAGGAACTCCTAACCATATTTTCGAGTCCTGTGTTTCTTTTTTCCCATAAATTGTTTGAACAAAAGGTTTATGGAAAACTAAATCATTGGTGATTGCTTCTGCTAAATTTAGACCATTTAATGTTAAGAAATAACTACTTCGACCTTGTCGTAAATTAATTTCAAAAAGTTTATACTGACCATCACGTACATCGTATTTCATATCGAAGTTCGCAAAACCAACATAGCGAATGTCTTTTAAAAACTTTTCCATTAACTGATAAAGAGCAGGATTTTCATCGGGTAAAATCACAACATAATTCCCAACCGAACCAGGAGTTGGATCTTCTAATAAAGGATGTCCTAGCCCCATCATGCGAACTTGGTGATTCTGGTCTACATACGCGTTTAACACACGCATGTAGCTATCATCGCCAGGGATAAAATCCTGAGCAATCATTTCACTTTGATAGCCAGCTTCATAAATTTTTTGAATAACTTCTTCAAACTCAGCGCGTTCTTGAATAACATACGCCTTTTTTCGTCCTTCAAATTCAATTGAAAGCCACTCAACGCTATTAGCTGGTTTTAAAGCAATGGGAAATGAAAACGGCAATTCTCCGACAAATTTCCCATTTACTAAAGACGTTTGACTAATAATCAATGTTTCAGGATACGGCAGGTCATATTGATCACAAGTTTCATAAAATGCGACTTTGTTTACTAATTGCTTAAATAAAGAAAAATCATTGGCAATAAAAGTATAATAAGGTGCTAAGATTTCTTTATTTTTTGATAATAATTCTGCATAGCCATCGCCACAAGGAATTAATAAATATTTAACTTTAGGATCTTGATAAACTGATTTAGCTAACTGAACTAAAGTATCAGTAAAGACTGGGTCTTGCGAAAAGCCTGAAATGGTGTGCACAGTCACAATCTTGCTATATTTTGTTGGTGCTAAAATATGGTCTGCATAGGCAACACTTTGAATGCCATATGCTTCATGAAAAGCCTTTGCCATTCCATAAACATTCATATCACTACCTAATAAAATAGGGATAAATTTCTTTTGTTCCATGTAAATACACTCTCTTTTTCACGATTTTTCAATAAAAATATCTTACCACAAACAAATATGGGTGCATAGTGTTCCATGATAAAACGCAAAGAAATCTTACTTTATCATTTCATACTCTCCCGTAATTTATCGGCAAATTCGTTAATTTTCCGAATTCGGTGGTTAATACCGGATTTTGAAATGGCACCAGAAGGAATCATTTCACCTAGTTCCTTCAAGCTAACTTCTGGATTTTCTAACCTTAACTCTGCAATTTCTTGTAATTTATCTGGTAATGCAGACAACCCCACTCGATTTTCGATAAATTGAATATTTTCAATCTGTCTGGAAGCCGCGTCAATCGTTTTGTTCATATTGGCATTTTCACAGTTTACAATGCGATTGACTGAATTGCGCATGTCTCGTACAATTCGAACGTCTTCAAATTTTAACATTGAATTGGTTGCTCCAATTAATGTTAAAAAATCAGCAATTTGCTCGGCCCCTTTTAAATAAGAGATATAGCCATTTCTTCGTTCTAAGGTTCGTGCATTTAAATTATAATAATTTAGCATATCACAAATATCTTGATTATGTTCTTCATAAGTTGAGTAAATTTCTAAATGGTAACGGCTTGTTTCAGGGTTATTCACGGAACCCGTTGCCATAAACGCCCCTCTTAAATACGAACGCATCTTTTGAACGTTCCCCATAATTTCATCTGAAACATGACTATGAACCATCATACCTTCTAATATTCCTAAATCATCTAAGACTTCTCTTGTTTCTTGTTTTAATCGAACAATATAGACATTATTTTTCTTTAGTTTCATTTTTCGTCGAACAAGCAATTCACTTCTAACCTGATAATGATCCTTTAATAAAGAATAAATTCGACGAGCAATCGCTGCATTTTCTGTTTGTACGTTTAATACGAGTTGTTGATTTGTAATACTAACAGAACCATTCATACGAATTAAAGCGGCTAATTCGGCTTTCGCGTGTTCACGATGCACCTCTAAAGTGGTCAGTTCTTTTTTTACTTCTGCCGCAAAAGACATTTCATCACTTCCTTTAAATCATCCTTTTGCACTAGATACTAGGCGTAGCAACTCTTCAATCACTTTATCGCCATCATGGAAGACGCCACCGTCTCTTAATTCAAGGAAATCCGTCGAAATAACGCGGCACCCCTCGTCTCTTAACCCTTGAAAATCATGCGCAACTTGAACTAAATATTCATCATAAACTTCAAAATCCATGTATCCTTCAGGAACTTTTTCTGTATTTACCAAAACGGTATCAATTACTTTTTTGTTCAAATGTTGATGCAATACTCGAACATGATCCGTATCTGTAAAGTGCTCAGTTTCCCCTTTTTGCGTCATAATATTGCAGACATAAGCGATTTCAGCTTTTGTTTCGGCTAGTGCTTCACCAATTTCAGGAATCATTAAATTTGGTAAGATACTCGTAAACAAGCTACCTGGTCCAAGCACAATTAAATCCGCTTCTAATATTGAGGAGACTACTTTACGAGAAGCTTTTGGCGGACAACCATTTTTTTGGCTCGTCACGTAGACACGGTCAATCGTTTTGCGAGCGGCAGCAATTTTAGATTCGCCCGATATGCTCGTCCCGTCTTTAAACACCGCATGTAGTACAAGTGGTTCATCACTTGATGGGTAAACATTGCCATTCACGTGCATCATCTTCGTTAATAATTGAATGGCCTCGTACGTACTTTCACGCATTTCAGCCATTGCAGCAATAATTAAATTTCCTAAAGCATGGTTAGCTAAAAACTTATCTTCTTTTTTAAAACGATATTGAAAGATATCCGAATAAAATTTAGGCATATCTGATAATGCCACCAAAACATTACGTAAATCACCAGGTGGAGCGATAGTCGTTAGAGACTCTCGCAGCTCACCGCTACTGCCACCATCATCGGCTACCGTTACAATTGCTGTAATATCTACCCCTTCATGGCGCAAGCTTTTAAGAAGAACAGGCAAACCGGTGCCACCACCAATTACAACAATTTTAGGCTTTCTAATCCGGTAGGTTTTCATTTTCATGAGCGATTAACCGTCTCTTTCCGCTTGTCTTTGTCGCGATGGGTGGTATTCACTTTGTATTTTTGTGCTAAAGACTCTTCAATCCTTTTTGTTAAAGCAACCGAGCGGTGTTGTCCACCTGTACAACCAATCGCCACGGTCAAACTACTTTTACCTTCTTTAATGTAACCAGGCATAATGCTAAGTAATAAATCATTAAATTTTTGATAAAAACTTTCTGTTTCGGGAAAACTCATCACATAATCATAGACTGGTTGATCTAAGCCGGTTTGAGGACGCAATTCTCCAATATAATGTGGGTTTGGTAAAAAACGTACGTCCATGACAATATCTGCATCAATCGGCAAACCATATTTAAATCCAAAGGAAACCATTTCAATACGAAAGCCGGTTTCTTTGGACGAACGAAATTCTTGATTAATTTGTTCTCTTAGTTGTCTTGGTGTTAAATTTGTTGTATCAATCACGATTGAGGCACGTGTTTTTAGTTCTGCTAAAATACCTCTTTCTTTGCGAATTCCTTCGGTTACTAAACCATCCATTGCCAATGGGTGCGTTCTTCTTGTTTCTTTGTAACGTGAGACCAATTCACTGTCTGATGCTTCTAAAAATAAAAGACGAGTATCAATAAAAGCTGTATTTTCAATGTCTACTAACATATTTTGGATTTCTTCAAAAAATGAACGCGAACGCAAATCAACAACTAAAGCAATTTTCGTCACCTTCCCAGATTCTCTAACTAATTCCCAAAACTTTGGTACCAAGTTAGGTGGCATATTATCAATACAAAAATAGCCCATATCCTCAAAACTTTGGATAGCAACGGTTTTTCCTGCGCCGCTCATTCCAGTGATGATGACTAATTCTAAACTTTCAGCCATTGTTATCACTCCTTCTTAATCAATTAAACCATTATAACATTCCAGGCGTATCATATCTAGTTTTTTTCTTTTTATTTAACAGTTTAGTAAAAAAAGACCATTAAAAAGACAAAGTACGATTCGATTAAAAATCGAGGTACTTTGTCCACAGTCTGAGTGACAGTAATTATGGTAACTTTTTTTCTTTTTAGGATGGATGTAATACTTTTTTTAAATATTGCCCCGTATAACTTTCTTTTACTGCGGCAATTTCTTCTGGTGTACCCGTTGCTATAATCATCCCACCTCCGTCACCACCTTCAGGGCCAATATCAATGAGGTGGTCGGCGGTTTTAATGACATCCAAATTATGTTCAATAACCAAAACAGTATTTCCTTGATCAACAAAACGTTCAAGCACCGTTAATAACTTCGCAATATCTTCTGAATGAAGGCCTGTTGTTGGTTCATCCAAAATATAAAGACTTTTTCCGTGCGATTTTTTATGTAGTTCACTGGCAAGCTTCATTCGTTGTGCTTCTCCACCTGACAAAGTCGTCGCTGGTTGCCCTAAAGTAACATACCCCAAACCTACATCAACAATCGTTTGCAGTTTTCTTTGGATTTTAGGGATTGCTTTAAAGAACTCAACGGCATCCTCAACAGTTAAAGCTAAAATCTCAGCAATATCTTTGCCCTTATAACGAACTTCTAAAGTTTCAGAATTATATCGTTTTCCTTGGCAAACTTCACAAGGAACATAGACATCTGGCAGAAAATGCATTTCTATTTTAATGATTCCGTCGCCCTTACATGCCTCACAACGGCCGCCTTTTACGTTAAAGCTAAAACGCCCTTTTTTATACCCTCGTACTTTTGCCTCATTTGTTGAAGCAAATAAATCACGGATATCATCAAAAACACTCGTATAAGTAGCGGGGTTACTTCGTGGGGTGCGTCCAATTGGGCTTTGATCAATATCAATTAAGCGCTCAATCTGTTTGTAGCCCGTTATTTTTTTAAATTTACCTGGCTTAGCAGAATTTCGATTCATCTTTTGAGCCAATGCCTTTTTTAAAATACCATTCACTAAGGTTGATTTCCCTGATCCAGAAACCCCAGTCACTGCAATGAAGGTTCCTAACGGAAATTCAACTGAGAGGTTCTTCAAATTATTTTCAGCTGCGCCAGTAATTTTAATGGCTTGTCCGTTGCCACTACGTCGTTTTTCCGGGATCGGGATTTTTCTTTTGCCCGATAAATATTGCCCGGTTATCGAATTGGGATTTTTCGCCACGTCTTCTGGTGTACCCGCTGCAACGATTTCACCGCCCGCATGTCCAGCTCCTGGCCCAATATCAATCAAATAATCGGCCGCACGCATCGTATCTTCATCATGCTCCACAACAATCAACGTGTTGCCTAGGTCACGCATTTTTTGCAATGATTGAATCAAGCGGTCATTGTCTCTTTGGTGTAGCCCGATGGAAGGCTCGTCTAAAATATATAAAACTCCCGACAGATTTGAACCAATTTGCGTTGCTAAACGAATTCGTTGTGCCTCCCCTCCCGATAAACTTCCTGAAGAACGACTCAATGTTAGATAGTCCAAGCCAACGTTTTGTAAAAAAGATAAACGGTCATGAATCTCCTTGATAATTGGGCGTGCAATTGCTGTTTCTTGCTCCGTTAATGTTAGATTCGTTATAAAATCTAACACGTGCTCAATTGATTTTGCACTAATTGCTCCTATGTGTGCCTGGTTAACTTTAACACTAAGCGCTTGTGGATTTAAACGATAACCTTGGCATGAGTGACAAGTCAATTCAGTCATATACAAACGCATTTGTTCACGTGTAAAATCGCTATTTGTTTCATGATAGCGGCGTTTAATATTCGTCATAACGCCTTCAAAAGGAACTTCTACATCACGGACGCCACCAAAATCATTCTCATAATGAAAATGGAACGTCTCCCCATTTGAGCCGTATAAAATGATTTCTTTTTGTTCTTCTGGTAAATCTTCATAGGGGGTATCCATATCAATATTAAATTCTTGGCATGCTTGTTCTAGCATCTGTGGGTAATATTGTGAGCTAATTGGGTTCCAAGGCACAATCGCTCCTTCTCTTAACGTCTTTCCTTGGTCTGGAACAACTAAATCAATATCAACTTCTAATTTTATTCCCAAACCATCACATTCAGAACAAGCACCAAATGGGGCATTAAACGAAAATAGACGCGGTTCAAGTTCGCCAACTGTAAAACCACAGTAAGGACATGCATAATGCTCGCTAAATAAGAGTTCTTCTTGCCCAATTACATCAACTAGGGCATAGCCATTTGCTAGTCGTAGTGCACTTTCTAACGAATCAAATAACCTTGAGCGAATACCTTCTTTAATCACGATTCGATCCACAACAATCCCGATATCGTGCTTTTTATTCTTATCTAACTCAGGAACCTCACTAATGTCAAACAATTCTCCGTCAACACGAACACGTACATACCCTTCTTTTTGAACCATTTCAAAAATCTTTTTATGTTGCCCTTTTTTTTGTTTAACAAGCGGTGCTAAAATTTGGATGCGGCTCTTATCGGGTAATGCTAAGACTTGATTGACCATTTGTTCTACTGTTTGACTGGATATTTCAATCCCATCATTCGGGCAAATCGGATGACCAACACGTGCGTATAACAATCGTAGATAATCGTTAATTTCAGTCACCGTTCCAACTGTTGAACGCGGGTTTTTACTTGTTGTTTTTTGATCAATTGAAATAGCGGGACTTAGACCGTCAATACTATCAACATCCGGTTTCTCCATTTGGCCTAAAAATTGACGAGCATATGCAGATAGGCTTTCGACATAACGTCTTTGCCCTTCTGCATATAAGGTGTCAAAAGCTAAAGAACTTTTTCCAGAACCCGAAAGCCCTGTAACTACAACTAACTGATCACGAGGAATGGTAACATCTATATCTTTTAAATTATGTGCACGCGCTCCACGAATAACTATTTTATCATTTGCCATGCTATTACTCCCTTTTATTTTGCCTTTAATTCTAATACAGTGTCACGCAAGGTTGCTGCTTTTTCAAAATCAAGCGCCTTAGCTGCTGCGCGCATTTCTGCTTCTAATTTTAAAATAAATAATTCTTTCTCAGCTTTTGTCAACTGATTATAATCTGTTCCAACATATTCTTCTGAGTCTTCCGCCACTTTAGAGATTTTTATCAAATCACGAATCTCTTTGATAATTGTTTTTGGAACAATTCCGTGTTCTTGATTATATGCTTCTTGTATTCCTCGACGACGAGCGGTTTCATTCATTGCTCGTTCCATTGAATCCGTGATACGATCGGCGTACATAATGACTTTCCCTTTTGAATTTCGAGCTGCTCGCCCAATTGTTTGGACTAATGAACGCTCACTTCTTAAAAAGCCTTCTTTATCTGCGTCTAAAATCGCAACCAGGGACACTTCGGGAACATCTAATCCTTCACGCAGCAAATTAATGCCAATCAAAACATCAAATTCACCTAAACGCAAATCGCGAATAATTTCCGTCCGCTCCAAAGTCTTAATATCGCTATGCAGGTATTTGACTTTGATTCCTAACTCTTTTAAATAATCGGTTAAATCTTCAGACATTTTCTTTGTCAGTGTCGTAATAAAAACTCGTTCATTTTTTTCAACACAATCATTAATTTCACCAACCAAGTCATCAATTTGTCCCATAATTGGTCGGACTTCGATAATCGGATCTAACAAACCTGTCGGACGAATGATTTGTTGAATCACGCGGTCGGTTTGTTCATATTCATATGGACCTGGCGTGGCAGAAACATAAATAATTTGATGCACATGTTGTTCAAATTCAGCCAATTGTAATGGACGGTTGTCTAGAGCAGACGGCAAGCGAAAACCATAATCGACTAACATTTGCTTTCTAGCACGGTCACCGTTGTACATCCCGCGAATTTGCGGCATCGTCACGTGCGATTCATCAATGACAATTAAGAAATCTTCTGGAAAGAAGTCGATTAACGTATAGGGTGGCTCGCCTTCTTTTCGACCATCTAAATGACGCGAGTAGTTTTCAATACCTGAAGTGTAGCCCATCTCACGCATCATTTCGATATCATAGTTTGTTCTTTGCTCCAGTCGTTGCGCCTCTAATAGTTGCTCATTTTCTCTTAAAATACTTAAACGCCATTCTAATTCTGCTTGAATAGCCGTGATGGCTGTTTCCAAATGTTCTTCATCCGTTACAAAGTGTGTGGCTGGGAAAATCGAGACATGATCGACTTCACTCATCGCTTCTCCTGTCAAAGCATTCACTTCACGAATTCGATCAATTTCATCGCCGAAAAACTCAACACGCAAAGCACGTTCATCTCTGGAAGCCGGAAAAATTTCCACAACGTCCCCACGGACACGAAATCGCCCCCGCTGAAAATCAATATCATTGCGTTCAAATTGAATTTCAATTAGCGCTTTTAAGACTTGGTCGCGGGAAATCTCCATCCCTGTCCTTAAAGAAACGACTTGTTTTTGATATTCCATTGGCGACCCTAACCCAAAAATACAAGAAACAGAAGCCACCACAATCACATCGTTTCTTTCTAACAAAGCAGAGGTGGCTGAGTGGCGTAATTTATCTATTTCATCATTAATACTTGAATCTTTTTCAATATAAGTATCACTCGATGGTACATAAGCTTCTGGTTGGTAATAATCATAATAACTAACAAAATACTCGACCGCATTTTCTGGAAAAAACTCTTTGAACTCGCTATACAATTGACCGGCCAAAGTTTTATTGTGCGCCATAATCAGTGTCGGCTTATTTACTTGCTGAATAACATTTGAAATGGTATACGTCTTACCGGTTCCAGTTGCTCCAAGTAAAATTTGTGCTTTTTCTTTATTTTGAACACCAGCTACGAGTTCTGCGATTGCTTGTGGTTGATCACCAGCTGGTTGATACTTTGATTTTAGTTGAAATTGACGAGAGATATCTTTTTCTATCATATGGTTCCCCACTTTCTGTTCAGGCTTTCAACAAAACTATTTTACCACACGAACATATTTTCGTCATTTTTTACTGATTATTTTAACGGGATCTTTTAAATTTTAATTAATGTTATATTTTATTACATCGTTTGTTACGAAAACGGAGAAAATTCTCTCATAAAAAGACGATTCTCTTGCCTAACCTCTTTTTCATACGTTATAATTCAAAAATATAGTTTATGAAGGAGGATTCATCACATGAAAAGACTTATTGCCACCCTTTCACTCTTTTCAATTTTTGTATGTGGCTTACTATTTTCCACAACCAAAGTATTGGCAGAAGATAAAATTTATCAAATCGGAACGGACGTCACTTTCGCACCGTTTGAGTTTCAAAATGAACAAAACGAATATGTCGGAATTGACATTGATTTGTTTAACGCGATTGCTAAAAATCAAGGTTTCCAAGCAGAGTTCCGCCCATTTGGTTTCAACTCTTCCATCCAAGGTGTCCAATCAAACCAACTCGATGGCATGATTGCCGGCATGAGTATTACGGAAGAACGAAAAAAAACGTTTGATTTTTCTGACCCTTATTTTGATAGCGGAATTCAAATGGCCGTCAAAACAGACGACGAGACTACTAAAAGTTATGCAGATTTAAAAGGAAAAACCGTTGGCGCTAAAGTTGGTACTGAAAGCGCGACGTTTTTAGAAGAAAACCAAGCTGAGTATGGCTATAAAATCAAAGTTTACGAAGATGCAACAGGTTTATATGGCTCTTTAAAAAACGACACATTGACTGCTATTTTTGATGATTTTCCTATTTTGGGTTACGCCATCAACCAAGGCGAAGCATTTAAATTAATTGGCCAACCTGAAAAAGGTAATTCCTATGGTTTCGCTGTTAAAAAAGGTGAAAATACTGAATTACTAACCATGTTTAACGCCGGCTTAAAAGCACTAAAAGAAAGTGGCGAATACGACAAGATCATTGATACTTATATCGTTAAAAATAACGATACGAATACACAGGATTTCAAAAAAATTACTCCTAAAAAAGAACTTTATTTGATTGCTAGTGATTCGGCTTTTGCACCATTTGAATTCAAAAATGACCAACAAGAATATGTTGGGATTGATGTCGATCTATTAAAACGAGCGGCTGAAATGCAAGGTTTTAATGTTCAATTTAATCATATTGGTTTTTCAGGTGCCGTTCAAGCCGTCGAAAGTAATCAAGCAGATGCGATGATTGCCGGTATGACGATTACCGAACAACGAAAACAAGCTTTCGATTTTTCTACTCCTTATTTTGATAGCGGGATTCAATTAGCTGTCAAAGAAGGAAATCGTTCAATTGAAAGTTACAAAGATTTAAAAAAGAAAAAAGTTGGTGCCAAAGTTGGAACTGAAAGTGCCGATTACCTGGAAGAACATAAAGACGAATATGGCTATACCATTAAATACTACGACGCCGCAGATCAATTATACGACGCTTTAAGAGTCGGTGCCATCGACGCTTTAATGGATGATTATCCAGTAATTGGCTATGCGATTGCCCAAGGTCAAAAAATAGAAACACCAATTGATCGTGTTTCAGGTGGACAATATGGGTTTGCTGTAAAAAAAGGACAAAATCCTGAATTAATTGAAATGTTCAACGAAGCAATCGCTGAAATGAAACGAACTGGTGAGTATGAAGAAATTTTAGCACGCTATATTCAAGATGGGAACCCACAAGTAAAAACCGTAGACGAATCAACTTTTTCTGGTTTACTAAAAAACAACTACAAAATTTTATTAGTTGGTCTTGGTAAAACCATGCTACTTGCACTCATTTCGTTTGCGCTAGCTTTAATTGTCGGGATTATCTTCGGCTTGATGAGTGTTTCCCCTATTAAACCTTTGCGTGTAATTGCTTCAATTTATGTCGATATCATTCGTGGAATCCCAATGATGGTCCTTGCACTTTTCATTTTCTTTGGACTTTCTGATGCAATTGGTATGACTATCCCTGATTTTACTGCAGCTATCATCACTTTAACCTTAAACGCGAGTGCTTATATTGCTGAAATCGTGCGAGGAGGAATTAACGCTGTCCCTGCTGGGCAAATGGAAGCAGCCCGCAGTCTGGGACTTCCTTACATGCGAACAATGCAAAAAATTATTTTACCACAAGCCATTAAAATCATGATTCCTTCATTTATTAACCAATTTGTTATTTCATTGAAAGATACGACGATTATTTCTGTGATTGGTGTCGTTGAATTGTTACAAACTGGTAAAATCATCGTCGCTCGTACAATGCAAACAACACACGTTTATCTGATTATTGCGATTATGTACCTTGTCGTTATTACTGCACTAACAAAACTTGCAAAAAAATTAGAAACGAAGGTGAATTAATTGACAGAAAAAATCAAAGTACAAAATTTAGTCAAAAAATACGGTGAAAATACTGTTTTAAATGATATCAACGTTTCGATTAACGAAGGAGACGTTGTGTGCATTATCGGCCCATCCGGTTCAGGAAAATCAACTTTTTTAAGATGTTTAAATCGTTTAGAAGAAATTTCAGCAGGCTCTATTTTAATTGATGGCGAAAATTTAACAGGTGAAAAGACAAATTTAAATCAAATTCGCCAACACATTGGGATGGTTTTCCAACACTTTAATCTTTTCCCCCATCTTTCTGTTTTAGAAAATATCATTCTAGCACCTATGGATTTAAAAAAAATGTCTCGTAAAGAAGCAGAAGCACTCGCTTTAAAACTTCTCGATAGCGTCGGTCTAGCCGATAAAAAAGACGTTGCTCCTGACAGCCTTTCTGGCGGGCAAAAGCAACGAGTAGCGATTGCTCGCGCTTTAGCCATGCAACCTGATATCATGCTTTTTGATGAACCGACTTCCGCTTTGGACCCAGAAATGGTCGGTGACGTTCTAAACGTAATGAAACGACTCGCCAAAGAAGGGATGACCATGGTTATCGTGACACATGAAATGGGATTTGCCAAAGAAGTAGCTAATCGCGTAATGTTCATTGATGGCGGAAACTTTTTAGAAGATGGTACACCGGAACAAATTTTTAATCACCCAACAAATGAACGAACAAAAGACTTTTTAAATAAAGTTTTAAATATTTAAGTTTTAAAAAAAGGGATCTTCACAAATTTTGTGTCGATTCCTTTTCGCTCTTCGCAAAAAGACTAAGGAAATAACGCTTTTTCCTTAGTCTTTTTTGTAATTATTCATCCTTTATTTATGCTATTTCTTTTTGCTACCGCCGAATGCATCTTTCACTTTATCAAAGAAACCTTCTTGATTTTGCTCTTGTGGCTCATGTCCACTTGCTTTTGCAAATGCACGTAACGCCTCTTTTTGACTGTCGCTTAAGTTTTTCGGTGTAATCAACTTCACGGTTACTTGTTGGTCACCTGTACCACCACCACGCAATCGTGGCGCTCCTTTGCCACGTAAACGGAATTTTGTACCTGTTTGCGTGCCTGCTGGAATTTTTAGTTTCACTTCTCCATGAACTGTCGGAACATTCACTTCATCACCTAAAGCAGCTTGAACGAAATTTAAAGGCAATTCATAATAAATCTCTGAACCTTCCCGATCAAAAATGGAACTTTCTTCGACATAAAAGACTACGTACAAGTCTCCATAAGGGCCGCCGTTTACACCCGCTTCCCCTTGGTTTGCCAAACGCATTTGTTGGCCATTTTCAACGCCTGCAGGAACATTGACTTTCACTTTATGAGTTTTCTTTTCATGACCCGTTCCATGACAAGTTGCACATGGCTCTTTAATTTCTTTTCCACTTCCATGACAAACGTCACAAGTTTGACGGCTCATCACTCGTCCTAGTGGTGTCTGACGTTCGACGTTAATCGTTCCTGAACCGTGACACTTGTGACATGTTGTCGGTTCTGTTCCCGGTTTTGCCCCGTTACCGTGGCAAGTGTGACACGTTTCTTCGCGTTTATACTGGATTTCTTTTTCTACACCAAAAATCGCTTCTTCAAAAGATAGATTAATGGTGTACTGCAAATCATCCCCTTGACGAGGTGCGTTCGGATTTACCCGTCGACCACCGCCACCACCAAAGAATGATTCAAAGATATCTTCAAAACCACCGAAGCCGCCACCACCTGAGAAGCCACCAAACCCGCCACCAAAGCCACCTGCGCCAAAGTTCGGATCTGTTCCTGCATGCCCATACTGGTCATAGGCTGCGCGTTTTTGTGCGTCACTTAAAATTTCATAAGCTTCTGTCACTTCTTTAAATTTCTCATCGGCATCCGCTTCTTTATTAATGTCCGGATGGTATTTTTTTGATAATTTTCGATAAGCTTTTTTTATCTCATCATCTGAAGCGCCTTTTTGAACTCCAAGGACTTCATAATAATCACGTTTTGTTGCCATTGGCTACCCCCACTTTTAATCTCTTATTCATCTTATGTATTCTAGCATAAATTTAGCAGTAGCAACATCATTTAATTTTTTTAATCAGAATTTGAGATGCTTGTTTTATATTTCAATAGAAAAAGCCAAAGTAAATAGACTTTGGCTCCTTCACAAGTTACATCATTAGTCGTTATCGACTTCTTCAAAATCAGCATCAACGACATCATCGGCTCCACCTTGTGCAGCTTCAGGGTCTTGTTGCGCTTGTTGTTGAGCGGCTTGTTCATACAATTTAACCGTTAAGTTTTGAACGATTTCATTCAAAGCGTCACGTTTTGCTTTCATTTCTTCAATGTTGTCTGCTTCAACTGCCGCTTTTAACTCATCACGAGCAGCTTCCGCTTTTTGAACATCTTCTGCGTCAACTTTTCCTTCTAATTCTTTCAATGTTTTATCCACAGTGAATAATAAAGAATCAACATCATTTCGTAAATCTACTTCTTCTTTACGTGCTTTATCCGCTTCTGCATTCGCTTCTGCATCCTTCACCATGCGTTCGATTTCTTCATCTGTTAAACCTGAAGATGATTTAATTGTAATTGTTTGTTCTTTTTGTGTGCCTAAATCTTTCGCTGACACGTTCACAATTCCGTTTTTATCGATATCAAACGTTACTTCAATTTGAGGAATACCACGTGGTGCTGCTGGAATATCTGTTAATTGGAAACGACCTAAAGTTTTGTTGTCTGCAGCCATTGGGCGTTCCCCTTGCAATACATGAATATCTACGGCTGGTTGGTTATCCGCAGCAGTTGAGAATACTTGTGATTTGCTTGTTGGAATCGTTGTATTACGATCGATTAAACGTGTAAATACGCCACCCATTGTTTCAATTCCTAAAGATAATGGTGTTACGTCAAGCAATACAACGTCTTTTACATCCCCACTAAT
This sequence comes from Enterococcus lemanii, assembly GCF_016909125.1. Lineage (GTDB taxonomy): Bacteria > Bacillota > Bacilli > Lactobacillales > Enterococcaceae > Enterococcus_I > Enterococcus_I lemanii. Next base: position 85,900 of record NZ_JAFBFD010000001.1, read on the forward strand.
TACGCCACCTTGAATCGCTGCACCCATTGCAACTACTTCATCAGGGTTTACTGATTTATTTGGTTCTTTTCCTGTTTCTTTACGAACCGCTTCAACAACTGAAGGAATACGTGTTGAACCACCAACTAAGATTACTTCATCAATTTCAGATTGAGAAATGCCAGCATCTTTCAAAGCTTGACGAACTGGAATTTTTGTTCTTTCAACTAAATCAGCTGTTAATTCGTCAAATTTCGCACGAGTTAAGTTCATTTCTAAGTGTAATGGACCTGCTGCTCCGGCTGTAATAAACGGTAAGCTAATTTGTGTGCTTGTCACGCCTGATAAGTCTTTTTTCGCTTTTTCAGCAGCATCTTTCAAACGTTGAACTGCCATTTTATCAGCAGATAAGTCAATACCATTTTCTTTTTTAAACTCTGCTACCATGTAATCAATGATTTTATTATCAAAGTCATCGCCACCTAAATGGTTATCGCCGGCTGTTGACAATACATCAAAGACACCATCGCCCAATTCAAGAATTGAAACGTCAAATGTACCACCACCAAGGTCAAATACTAAGATTTTTTCTTCGCGGTCTGTTTTATCTAAACCATAAGCTAATGCTGCTGCTGTTGGCTCGTTTACAATACGTTCAACTTCCAAACCAGCAATTCTACCTGCATCTTTTGTTGCTTGACGTTGTGCATCGTTGAAGTAAGCTGGAACAGTAATAACCGCTTTTTCAACTTTTTCACCTAAATACTCTTCTGCAAAACCTTTTAAGTATTGTAAAATCATTGCAGAAATTTCTTGTGGTGTATAAGTTTTCCCATCAACGTCTACTTTATAACCTGCTTCACCGATATGACGTTTAATTGAGGATACAGTATGCGGATTAGTTACTGCTTGGCGTTTTGCCACTTCTCCGACTTGAATCTCACCACTTTTGAATGATACAACAGATGGCGTTGTACGATTTCCTTCTGGGTTTGTAATAATTTTTGCTTCGCCGCCTTCTAAAACAGAAACAGCTGAGTTTGTTGTACCTAAGTCAATACCAATAATTTTACTCATATTAAAAATCTCCTTTAAATTTATGTATTTTTATTGTGCTACAATGACCATGCTTGCTCGTAAAACACGGTCATGCAATTTGTACCCTTTTTGCAAAACTTCAACGACCGTATCTGTCGGATAGTCTTCTGTTGCCGGAATAGTTTGAACCGCTTGATGAACATTCGGATCAAAAACTTCTCCTTTTGCCGGAATTTCTTCAATCCCTTCTTCTTTTAAAGCATGCTGGACACTTTCAAGGACCATCTCAACACCTTTTTTCAAGCTAAGGCTTTCTTCCTCGGTCACTTCCGCTGCTAGTGCACGTTCCAAATTATCAATCACTGGCAATAGGTTTTTGCCTAAATCTTGCGATCGGTAACGTTGAAGCAATTCTCGTTCGTTGCGATTGCGTTGAACAATATTTGCCATTTCAGCTGAAGCTCGTAAAAACTTATCTTCCATTTCGTCGAGTTTTTTTTGCAATTCTTCTGTTTCCGAAACAACTTCTTCTGCCAACTCTTCAATAACTTGCTCATCTGCAACTTCTTTAACGGGCGTTTCTTCTACTAATTCTTTTTCTTCTTTTTCTGACAATTGACGAACTTCCCTTCTCTTATCGAAACTTTCTATCGTTACTCACCTGTCGAGTCTAACGCTCGGTAATAGTCAGCTAACTTCATTGCTAATTCTTGACTAAAAACATCCATCAAGCCAAACATTTTTGAATAAGGCATATTGGCTGGACCCAATAGTGCAATGGTTCCTTTACCATGACCATGAATCTCATAATTGGCTTGAATTAAACTCATATTATCAAGCAACTCGTTTCCAAGTTCTGCGCCAATTTTTATTTGAATCATCGAGTGGCGTGGCGCAAGCAATTGTGTTAACTCATCGGAATTTTTCATGAAAGAATAAATGGATTCAAATTGCCCCTTATCTTGCATGGCCCCAAAATTAATTAAATTCATTCGGCCACCCACATAAATCTTCTCTTCAAATAAATGACCTAACAAGTGATTAAATAAATCCAAAATCCCTTCTGTCGTTTGAAAATATTTGTGCAAAATCATAGGGATTTCTGTACGTAAACGTTGATAAACAGTAATTAACGGCTGACCAACCAAGCGATCATTAATCATATTGACCATCTTTTGTAAATCGTCGCTATGAATGTTTGGCGGTAGTGTAAAGACTTGATTTTCAACGTTTCCTTTGTCCGTAACGATAATCGCAATAATTTGCCGATGATTCAAAGGGATAATTTTAAAACTTGTCAATTTTCTTTCACTTACATCTGGACCTAGCGATAACGCCGTATAACTGGTCAAACTCGATAAGATATCGGCAGACTCTTGAATGATCTCGTTAATTTCATGAAACTCTTGACCAAACGCTTGCCGAATCGTTTGAATCTCCGTCGGCAAAACTTGTGCTGGTTGCAACAAATGATCCACATAGTAGCGATACCCTTGCATTGATGGCACTCGACCGGAAGAAAAATGAGTTTTACTTAGTAATCCTTCTTCTTCTAATCGCTTCATTTCATTTCGAATCGTTGCCGAACTTGCTGAAATGCCATTTTCCATTAAGGTTTTTGAGCCTACTGGTTGTCCAGTTGTCGTATAGTGTTGAATAATTAACTTTAAAATATCTCCTTGTCTTTGTGTTAACAAATTTATCACCCCTTATTAGCACTCTTTTGTTTTAAGTGCTAATACGATTATAAATATATCATATTTTCAGGAGTTGTCAAGATTTTTACCTAAAAAATTAGCACTCTTTTGACAAGAGTGCTAATCCATTTTTATTCATCTGTTAACAAGAACTTTTCAAAGACTTCATTCCCAATAAATAGCCCTTTTTTGGTCAAACGAAAATACGTTTCATCCATTTCAGCTAAGCCTTGTGCAATTAATTCTGAAAGTGGCTTTTCATAAACGTTCGTCAAATCTTGTCCAAATCGCTGCTTAAATTTTTCTAAATGAACACCTTCAATTTTTCTTAAACCTAAAAACATTTCTTCTTCCATTTGATTCTTTTCAGAGATTCTTTCTGTTTCATAAATTGGCAAACGCCCTTCTCTTAGTGGTTTCAAGTAATGTTGGATAGGCCCGTAATTTTTATAACGTTCATTTCCTAGATAACCACTTGCACCGGCACCAAAACCAAAATATTGTTCATTATTCCAATAAATTAGATTATGTTGCGATTTTAGTCCACGTTTGGCAAAATTACTAATTTCGTATTGATGGTGCCCACTTTGTTCCATCGCTTCAATTGCTTCTTCAAACATTTGTGTTTCCAATTCTTGATTCGGCAAGACCATTCGCCCTTGTCGAATCCAATTCATAAACATTGTTTTATTTTCTAATATCAAAGAATAAAGGGAATAGTGAGGCAAATCAAACGCTAAAGCTTTCGTTAATGTATCGCGAAAACTTTCAATACTTTGACCAGGTAAAGCATAAATTAAATCAATACTTACATTCGTCAATTGATTTTTCTTAATCAATTCGAGTGTGTCATAGACATCTTGAGCGGAATGCTTACGACCAATTTTTTTCAAAAGGCGATCGTCAAATGTTTGCACCCCCATCGATAAACGATTAAGCTTATGATTTTTAATCACGTCTAATTTATCTTGTGTTAAGTCACCTGGGTTGGCTTCAATTGTGAATTCTTTTGTCGTCTGCGTAGGCAACACGTCATGGATGCCACTTAATAATCGATCAAGCTGCTTAGCATTTAGCGATGTTGGGGTCCCACCGCCAATATAGATGGTATCGCAAGCTGAAATGGGCTGATTCGCCAAAGTCAGTTTCATTTCTTTTAATAGCGCTTCAATATATTCATCGACTGGCTGACCTTCCAAAAAAACTTTATTAAAGTCGCAATAGTAGCAGATATGCTCACAAAACGGGATATGAATATAAGCTGAAATATTTTTAGGTGGCGTTTGTATTATTTTATTCAAATTCGTAACTCCTTGACATTCTTGCTGTAGGTCGTTCTCCAGAAAAGATTATAACACAAAACAACAAGAAGCGATGTATTTTCTCATTAAAGAGAGAAAACACATCGCTTCTTGTTGAAAACAGTGAAAATCAATCTACTTTACGCAAATAAATACTTACCAAAATCTAACGGATGAACAGGAGTGGTCCCGTCAAAAACACGCATGTTTCCACCAGAAATTTCATCAATTAAGATGACTTCTCCCGCTTTTTCACCACGGCCGAACTCGAGTTTAATATCAAATAATTCTAACCCTTTGTCAGCTAATTCTTTTTTAATAATTTCTGAAATTTTCTTTGTTTGTTCTTTAATAATTTCATATTCGCCTTCTTTTAAAATCCCCAACAAGACAAGCGCGTCTTCATTAATTGTTGGATCTTGACGCTCATCATCTTTTAGTGTGATTTCAACAAACCCACCTAAGTCAGCACCTTCTTCTACATACTGGCCATAACGACGAACAAAACTTCCTGTTGCTTTAAAGCGACAAATGACTTCGATTCCATTGCCAAAAACAACTGCTTTTTTTACATCCATTGTTTTCTCATCTAAATTGGCGCCTAAGAAATGGGTTGGAACGCCCTCTTTATTTAATCGTTCAAAAAAATGTTGGCTAACAGCAAGCCCTGAGCGACCTGACCCTTCCACTGTTAAGCCAATTTGGTTTTCACCTGGATCAAATACGCCATCTTTACCAGTCATTTCATCTTTAAAAAACAAGCGTACATTGCCATCTTCCAATAAATAAACATCTTTTGTCTTTCCTTGATAAATTCGTTCCATAACGCACCCCTTAATCATATTTGTTAATTTCTTAACAGCAATAGATTACCATATTATTATGTGAATTTAAATAGAAAATAACAGTTTTTTATTCGTTTTTTTGATAAAAAACAAATAAATGATTTTAATTACTTGTTAAAAACAGTTAAAATCCGAACATTAATCATTTTCTAACGACTTCGGCACAAAATAAGTACTCTGATCTGTTTTTTCAATATCGAGGAGGGTTAATTTACGTGAAATGCCACCACCATAACCTGTCACACTCCCGTTTTTACCAATAACACGATGACAAGGCACGATAATTGAAATGGGGTTACTTCCGACGGCCCCTCCAACTGCTTGCGCTGACATTCGTTCTTTTTTCAAATCTTGCGCTACTTCAGTTGCAATTTGTCCGTAAGTCGTTGTCTTACCATACGGAATAGCGCTAATTTTTTGCCAAACCAATTTTTGAAAGGGCGTACCGTTCGCTTTTAATGGGAAATCAATCGGTGGTTGTTTGCCATTAAAATAGTCGTCTAACCAAGCAGTTACTTTGGACAACACTTCTGTTTCTTCTTCGCTATAAATTAACGGTTCTTTTTGATTTTGCCATTCTTGTTCGCCAAAATACAAGCCGGTTAAGCTTTTCTCATCGCTGGTTAAAATCAAATCACCCAAAACTGAAGGATAGATTTTTTTATAATTTATTTGCATATTTCCCTCCTAGATCAACTTAAAAAGTATTCTTTATTTTTAATAGGTAGATGGAGCATACGAGTTCATGTTTTGATTTTGCCAAGCCGACAATCACAAATGAAATTTATCGATAATTAAGTCGGCCACTTCTTGTGCTTCTAAATGGGTGTTATTAATTCTTAAGTAATTTTTATTTTTAATTTCGCCTTCAAACGAATGCAAGCGATGGTTTTCTATCGTTTTTTTCAACTCATTTTCAGACCGTTCAATATTTCTTTTAGTTGGCTTATGCGCCAAACGATGCGGACTTTTATTTCGCTCAAGTCGTTCGGTTAAATCGGCTTCTAGTTCTACAAAATATACGGTCGCATTTTTTGACTCAAATAGCGCAGTTACTCGATTCACAAAATCCCAATCGGCTTGTAAATCAAATGCCCAGACATAAGTAAAAATCAAACCTGCCTCTTTGCTTTCAGCCATCTTTTTAAAAATTTCATATCGAAATAAATCGGATAGCTGCCACAACTCCGAGCTAAAACCAAATAAAGGTTCAAGCAATTCAATCGTCATATGGTTGTGAAATAACTTTAAACTTGTTTTTTTAGCTAATTCTTGTCCTACAGTCATTTTACCAACGGCCTGAGGACCAATAATCATTACAAATTTCATCGCTTTTTCCTTTCTCTAGCAAATATTAAATTCCATAGCTCTACAAGCCTAAATGATCATTCTGTCGTTCGGTTGGTTAACTCGAAAAATAAGCCCGCGTTTCTCTTTCGTCTTGATTAAGTTGTGCAATCAAAGCTTCAACGCCATTAAATGCAACTTGATCTCTTAAATGGTGACACCAACGAACCGTAACTTGTTCACCATAAATATCTTGATGAAAATCTAGAATATTAACTTCAACTGTAACTGGCCGATTTTTTTCAAACGTGTCATTGCGCCCAATCGAACCCATTGAGGGATACCAATGATCGCCAACTTTAATTTCGGTAATATAAACGCCTTCTTTGGGTAAACGGACGCTACTCTTCGTTTTTATGTTTGCGGTCGGAAACCCTAATGTCCGACCTCGAGCATCTCCATGAATCACGGTTCCTTCAATTTCAAAAAAATATCCGAGTAAGTTTTTTACGCATTCCATATTGCCAGCATCTAATTCTTCGCGAATTCGTGTTGAGCTTACTTTTACCCCATCAAGGGTTTCTTTTGGAACCGTCACAATTTCAAATCGTCCCTGGCTATAATTAGGTAGTTGAGCCATATTCGCAATTTCTCTAGGACCATAAGTATAGTCAAAACCAGCAACGACATACTTGGCTTGCAAACCAACAATATACTGATCGACAAAAGCTTGTGGTTTCAAACTAGCAAAATCGGAAGTAAATTCAATAATATACAAATAATCAATCGCTAATTCGGCCATCAAACGTTTTTTTTGATCCAAACTAGTTAAATAACGCATTCGTTCATTTGTTGCTTTTTGAAACACGATTGATGGATGTTGATTAAAAGTCATTAATGCTAGTTTTAACCCTTTTTCTTTTGCAATTTTCCGCCCTTCTTCGATGACCTTTTGATGCCCTTTATGAACGCCATCAAAAAAACCTAAAACTAAAACCACTGGCTCATTCGGGATTTCAGATATATGATATGGATGACGAATTTCAATAATATCCATTGACTTACTCCTCTTCTTCTAACGCTGTACGTAAAACTTTTAAAGGTTTTAATACGCCATTTTTGCTTGGATGTTTTTCATAAATGCTCACCAAATAGTCTTTATAAAAAACAGCCAGATGTGCACTCGGCATTGCAAGCAACCCTAACTCTTGATACATCAGGCGAGCGCCATTTTTTACTTTTACCCATTGGCCTTCTGATAAATCAACTCGTTGGAAATCTTTTACTACAAATTCTATCGGTAATAACGCTTGATCCATTTGATTTTTTTCCATTAACTGTGCCACTTGATCTAAAGTGAGTGCTTGTTTTTTTGAAAATCCACCACTCGCTAAACGTGTTAAATCAGACATATGTGCTGGGACTCCAAGTACTTTACCTGTATCAACCGATAATGTCCGGACATAAGTCCCTTTCCCACATTCGACTTCAAAGCGCCATTTTTGCGTTTTCTTTTCCGCATCCCAAATCGGTTCGCTCGTTCGTTGAAAAGAAGTGATGAACGCTTGACGTTGTGGGCGTTCTACTTCTTCATTATTTCTAGCATATTCATACAATCTTTTCCCATTAACTTTAACGGCTGAATACATTGGTGGGATCTGAGTAATTTCCCCCGTTAAACGTTGCATCGCTGCATCAATTTCTTCATTTGAAAAAGGCTTTTCTAGTGACATTTGTTCGACGATTTCGCCAGAAGCATCTTCCGTCGTCGTGCTATAGCCAAGCGTAATTTCCCCAGCATAAATTTTTCCAGAATCGGATAAAAACTCAATTACTTTGGTTCCTTTGCCAATACAAATTGGTAAAACGCCATCTACATCAGGATCAAGGGTACCCCCATGCCCCACTTTTTTTGTACGCAAGATTTTTCTTAGTTTAAATACGCAATCATGACTAGTCATGCCACGTTCTTTCCATAATGGTAAGATTCCATCCATTTTTTTCACACCTTTACAATACTTTCAACTGAACTATTATAGCATGTTTTTCAGTAAATTTTCTAAAAAAAGAAACAGTCACCAGCGCCAAGGCTGAAACTGTTTCTTTTTCATTAATCTTTATGTAAGTTCCGAATCATTTCATCAATTTTATTTCCATATTCAACCGATTCATCAATTTCAAAAATTAATTCAGGTGTTTTGTAAATTGATAACGCACTCCCTAATTCTCGGCGAATTAAGCCGGTTGCTTTTTCTAAACCGGTTTGAGCCGCTTTTTTATCTGAAGCTAAATCGGATAAAATACTGTAATAAATCGTCGCTTGTTGTAAGTCACCAGTGACATGAACATCGGTAATATTTACATTTTCGACGCGAGGATCTCGAACTTTCTTTCGAAGAATTTGGTTTACTTCTTTTAAAATTTCTTGCGCGACACGGCGATCACGGTAATTAGCCATCGAAAAAACCTCCTCTAATGTTCTTTTTATGCATTATTTTTGTTTGATTTCTTCCATAATGAAACCTTCAATTACATCGTCAACTTTCAAGTCATTGAATTTTTCAATCATTGCCCCACATTCAAAACCTAATTTAACTTCTTTGGCATCATCTTTAAAGCGTTTCAAGCTAGCTAACTGGCCTTCAAAGATTACAATGCCTTCACGAATCACACGAACACCACTATCACGACGAATAAAGCCTTCTGTCACGTAACACCCAGCAATGGTGCCCACTTTTGAAACTTTATAAGTTTCACGAACAAGCATTTGTCCTGTAATTTTTTCTTCAAATTCAGGATCAAGCATCCCCTTCATGGCTGTTTCAATTTCTTCAATCGCTTTATAAATGATACGGTGTAAACGAATATCTACTTTTTCTGCTTCAGCTTGTTGTCTTGCTTGCGGTGTTGGTCGCACGTTAAAGCCAATAATAATTGCATTACTTGCTGCGGCTAATGTCACGTCACTTTCATTGATTGCCCCTACTGCTGAATGGACAATATTTACACGAACACCTTCGACATCAATTTTTTGTAAAGAAGCAGCTAAAGCTTCTGCTGTTCCTTGCACGTCTGCCTTAATAATAACGTTAACGTCTTTAATTTCACCATCTTTTAAGCTAGCAAAGAGGTTATCTAAGGTTACACGAGTATTGCTACCGCGTTGTTCCAGTAACGCACGTTTGGCACGCTCTTCACCTGCTGCACGAGCTGTTTTCTCATCTTCAAAAGTAACAAAACGATCACCTGCTTGTGGCACATCATTTAATCCTGTAATTTCAACTGGTGTCGCTGGTCCAGCTTCTTTGTCACGACGACCTAAATCGTTCGTCATCACGCGGACACGACCAAACGTGTTCCCCACAACAATTGGGTCACCAATTTTTAACGTTCCTTGTTGAACAAGTAAAGTGGCAACCGGCCCTTTACCTTTATCTAAACGAGCTTCAATCACTGTTCCGATTGCGCGTTGTGTTGGGTCTGCTTTTAAATCTTCTACTTCTGCTACTAATAAGACCATTTCAAGCAACTCTTCGATATTTTGTCCAAATTTCGCAGAGATTTCAACAAAAATGGTATCGCCACCCCATGCTTCAGGAATCAAGCCATGTTCACTTAACTCTTGCATGACATGTTGCGGATTCGCTGCTGGTTTGTCGATTTTGTTTACTGCAACAATAATTGGAACGTGCGCCGCTTTCGCATGGTTAATCGCTTCGATTGTTTGAGGCATTACTCCATCATCTGCTGCAACGACTAGAATTGTAATATCGGTAATACTCGCCCCTCGAGCACGCATACTTGTAAAGGCCGCGTGTCCTGGCGTGTCCAAGAATGTAATTGGTTTACCATCAATATCAATTTGATACGCCCCAATATGTTGCGTAATTCCACCAGCTTCTCCGCTTGTAACGCGTGATTTTCTTAGTGTATCAAGTAACGTTGTTTTCCCGTGGTCTACATGCCCCATAATTGTTACAACTGGAGGACGAGACACCAGTGCTTCTTCGTTTGCTTCTTCTGGCTCAAAAAACTTATCAATATCTGCAATATCAATTTGAACTTTTTCTTGCGCTTCAATTCCATAATCCGTTGTTAATAATTCAATCGTTTCTTTATCTAATGGTTGGTTTTGATTCACCATCACACCTAATAAGAATAGCTTTTTAATGATTTCTGCTGGCTCGCGATAAATTTTCTTCGCAATATCAGCAACGTTCATTCCATCGGTGTACTCCAAAACTTCTGGTAATTCACGGAATTTACGTGCAGGTACAGCTGGTTTTGGTGCTTGTTGTTGCTGTTGACGTCCTTTTTTCCCTTTTTTATTATAACGGGAATTTTGATTACGATTACCAAATCCTGTATTGCCACCTTGGTTACCGCGATTTTGGTTTGAACGATTTTGGTTGTTACTACGCTCTTGTGTTGTCCCTTGCGCCGTCCCTTGTGTTGGTCGATTCTCACGGTTTTGGTTAGTGGTTTGGTTATTATTTCGTTTTTGTCCTTGATTTGTGTTCTGGTTAGCCGAACGATTGGCTCCTTGCGTGTTCCCTTGATTTGTCGGGCGATTTCCGCCTTGCGTATTAGGACGGTTGCCTTGTTGTTGGTTTCCGCCACGTTGCTCATTATTTTTTGGTGCGTCGTTTCTAGCACCTGCGTGATTTGAGTTACTTGGTTTTGCCCGATTTTGGAAATTAGGGTTATTTCTTTGTGTTTGGTATTTCTTTTCTTGTGGTTTTCTTTGAGTATCATTGCCTTTACTTGTAAAAGCTTGGCGCAAGACTCTTTCTTGTGATTCTGAAACAACACCCATATGGTTTTTCACATCAATTCCCAAAGTGTGCGCTTTATCAATAATATCCTTACTTGATTTGTTTAATTCTTTTGCAATTTCATAGACTCTTTTATTCGTCATGCAATCACCTTCCTAACCTAATAATAGTTCCTTCATCTTCTTGGCAAAGCCGGGATCTTTCACTCCCACAACCATTCGATTTTTTCCAATTGCTTGACTCAATTCAGCTGACGTAAAGCAAGCAAAGCAAGGAACTTCGTAATATAAACTTTTATCTTTAATCTTTTTTTGTGTATTTTCACTGGCATCATTGGCAACAAAAACCAATTGGACTTTTTGAACACGAATGTCTTTTAGAGTTAACTCTTCACCTGTTATTAATTTACCCGCTCGCATCGCCAGACCGAGCAAATTCAACGCTTTTTCTTTATTCATTGGCAAATAACTCGCGACGAGCTTTTTGATGAGAAACATATGCCAATAGTTCTTCATAAAAAGCATCTGTAATTTTTGTTTCTAGTACGCGATCCAAGATTTTTTTATCCCAAGCTTGTTGTGCTTCAGTTGGTTCAATCGCAATATACGCGCCTCGACCAGGTGCTTTTCCAGTTGGATCAATCGAAACAACACCTTCTTTTGACTTTGCAATTCTTAGTAAATCTTTTTTAGGGAACATTTCACCGGAAACAACCGATTTTCTTAAAGGAATTTTTCTTTTTTTCATTCAAGCTTCCCCCTAGTTTTGTTCTTCATCAAAAGCGACATTTTCATAATCATCTGCCGTCATGTTTACTTCTTCCATAATCAATTCATCATCTGTTTCATTTGCTTCTTCTTGCTCTAATTGCGCATAAAAATCTTTCATATCAGATTCTGATTTAATGTCGATTTTAAAGCTCGTTAATTTTGCAGCTAAACGTGCATTTTGACCACGTTTTCCAATTGCAAGAGACAATTGATAATCTGGCACAACAACGGTGCAAGCTTTTGGATTACTTGTATCAAAAATAACATCTGTAACTTCAGCAGGGTTCAAAGCATTCGCAATGTAGATAGCTGGGTCTTCATTCCATTCTACAATATCCATGTTTTCGCCTTTTAGTTCATTCACTAATGCTTGAACACGTTGGCCTTTTGGTCCAACACAAGTTCCTACAGGATCAATATTAGGGTCAAAAGAGCGAACGGCGACTTTCGAACGATCACCCGCTTCACGAGCAATGCTAACAATTTCAACCGTGCCATCATAGACTTCAGGTACTTCTTGTTCAAATAAACGACGCAACAAATCTGGGTGACTGCGACTAACAAAAACTTGTGGGCCTTTTGATGTATTTTCTACTTTTGAAACATAAACTTTAATACGGTCATGCGGTTGATAAAATTCATTGGCCATTTGGTCTTGTTTTGATAACACTGCTTCAATTTTACCTAAGTTGACATAAATATAACGATTGTCCTGACGTTCCACAATCCCTTGCATAATGTCGTTTTCATACGCACTAAATTCATTGTAAATGATATTGCGTTCTGCTTCACGAACACGTTGTAAAATAACTTGTTTGGCTGTTTGAGCCGCAATTCGACCAAAATCTTTTGGCGTTACTTCAAAACGGATTTTATCACCAATTTCATAAGCTGGATTCAATAAAATCGCGTCTTTTAAAGAGACTTCTAATTGCGAATCCATCACTTCTTCCGTGACTTCTTTTACCGCATAAACATGAATGTTGCCTTTTTTCTGATCAAAAACAACTTCAACGTTTTGTGATTGACCATAGTGACGTTTATAAGCTGAGATTAAAGCCGCTTCCAATGCTTCAATCACGATTTCTTTGGCAATCCCTTTTTCTGCTTCTAAAGCATCTAAAGCATTTAACATTTCTTTACTCATTTTCTTGATTTCCTCCGTGATTAAAATTGAATGGCTAAGCGTGCAAGCGCAATATTTTTTCGATCAAATGTGATTTCTTTTTCTCTAGTTTTAATGCGAACTTTCAGTACCAGTTCTTCTGTGTCAAAAGACTGTAAAAAACCTTCGTATTGTTTTTCGCCATCAACACCTTGATATAAAGAAACATGAATGTAATTTCCAATTGCTTTTTCATAATCTGTTTCTTTTTTCAAAGGACGTTCCGCACCTGGAGAAGAAACCTCAAGAAAATAGGCTTGTGGAATTGGATCAGGTTCAATTGTATCCAGTTTTTCACTCAAACGTTCGCTCACAAAGGCGCATTCTTCAATATCAATACCCTCTTCTTTATCAATGAACACACGTAAAAACCAGTTCTTACCTTCTTTTACAAACTCTACCTCAACTAATTCAAAATTTTCCGCCTCTAAAATAGGTGTTACTAATGCTGTAACAGTTTCCACAACCGTACTCAAATTGTGATCCCTCCTCTAATTCTTGTAACGAGATTCTTGTTTCATGCCATAAAAAGAGTGAGGGAAAAACAACCCTCACTCACCTCTAGTATCATTACAATAAGAAATATAGCATATTTTTTCAGAAAACTCAAGTCATTCACTTTTTTTAGCCTTTCTCTAATGGAATTCTTTCCCTACTTGTAAACTTTTACCTTTAAAATGAACAAAAAAGCTTGAAGGTCGGTCTAATTCCTTCCTTCAAGCTTTTTTATTAGCGACTAAAATTAGCAATATCAGCGACAATCGCATCAATAAACATGTCTAAAGACTCTACGCGCGTTTCTTTTGAACCATAGCGACGAATATTAACCGTTGCTTCTTCGACTTCTTTATCTCCTACCACAATTTGGTAAGGAATCTTTTGCATTTGAGAAGCACGAATTTTATAGCCCATTTTTTCATTACGATCATCAAGCTCTACACGAATCCCTTTTGCTTGCAAACGTTCTTTAACAACCGAAGCATAATCGTAGTGTGCATCCACTGATACTGGAATGATTGTTGCTTGAATTGGTGCTAACCACGTTGGGAACGCGCCTTTGTAAACTTCGGTTAAATAAGCCACGAAACGCTCCATTGTTGACACAATCCCACGGTGAATAACAACTGGACGATGCGTATTTTCACCATCTTCACCAACATAAGTTAAGTCAAAGCGTTCTGGTAATAAGAAATCAAGTTGAATGGTCGATAATGTTTCTTCGTTACCTAATGCGGTTTTTACTTGTACATCAAGTTTTGGCCCGTAAAACGCCGCTTCTCCTTCTGCTTCAAAGTATTCTAATCCAATTTCATCCATTGCTTCTTTCAGAACTTTTTGGGCATGATTCCACATTGCATCATCATCAAAATATTTTTCGGTGTTATTTGGGTCACGATAGCTTAAACGTAAACGATAATCAGTAATATTGAAATCGGCATAAACCGAAGTCATTAAATCTAAGGTGCGTTTAAATTCCTCTTTGATTTGATCCGGACGAACAAAGGTATGGCCGTCGTTTAATGTCATTTCGCGAACACGTTGTAGACCAGATAATGCCCCCGATTTTTCATAACGATGCATTTGGCCTAATTCGGCAATTCGAATTGGCAATTCACGATAAGAGTGAATATCGTTTTTATAAATCATCATATGATGTGGGCAGTTCATTGGGCGTAAGACAAGCATCTCGCCATCTCCCATATCCATTGGTGGAAACATATCTTCATGGTAATGTGCCCAGTGACCAGAAGTTTTATAAAATTCAACGTTGGCCATAATTGGTGTGTACACATGTTGATAGCCTAGATTAATTTCTTTATCCGTAATATAACGTTCAATCGTACGACGAATTGTCGCGCCTTTTGGTAGCCAAAATGGTAGTCCCGCACCAACTTCTGGCGACAGCATAAACAAATCTAATTCTTTTCCTAATTTACGGTGATCGCGTTCTTTCGCTTCTTCACGCGCCTTAATAAATGCTTTCAGGTCTTTCTTGTCAAAAAAGGCTGTACCATAAACACGTTGCATCATATGGTTATCGGAATTCCCACGCCAATACGCACCGGCAACCGAAAGTAATTGGAAAATTTGAATGCGACCGGTGGATGGGACGTGCGGACCACGACATAAATCAACAAAGTCCCCTTGTTCATAAACCGTAATTACTTCGTCAGCTGGTAAATCATTGATTAACTCTTCTTTGTAAGGGTCGCCAGCAAATAACTCTAATGCGGCATCTTTGGATAAGACACGACGAGTAATTGGGTGGTTTTCTTTCACGATTTTCATCATTTCTGCTTCAATGGCGGCCAAATCTTCCGCTGTTACTGGATTTTCGCCATTATCGGTATCATAATAAAAACCAGAATCAATTGCAGGACCGACACCAAAATGAATTTCAGGGTATAAATGACGCATTGCATGTGCCATTAAATGCGCGGCTGAATGGCGTAGTAAACCTAAAGCTGCTTCATGGTCAGGCGTAACAATTTCAATTGCGCCATCCTCTTCTAACTCGCGCTCTAAATCAATTAATTCCCCATTGAATTTTCCAGCAAGGGCTTTTTTGGCTAAACCTTTTGAAATGCCCTCAGCAATTTCTTTGGTTGTGATTCCAGCTTGGTATTCGCGAATCGCGCCATCTGGAAATGTAACTTTAATCATTTAAAATTCCTCCTTAGATTTTGACGGTTGACTCCTCTTTACTTTAGATGACAGGGCCTGTTTGCGTGATTGTTCTTGTCACAAATTCCTGTTTTGCTAGAAGCAATTTTGCAACAAAAAAAGTCCTAATGTCAAATAATCGACATTAGGACGTATCATCGTGGTTCCACCTAAATTCAAATACAAAAAATGTATTCCTTCCATGCGTTAACGGGCTACCCGCCTTTGTTTCAACAAAGGTTTGAAAAAGTGGTCATTCTTTGGTTTTCTTCTGGAAAAGTCTCAGCCTAGCTTTCCCTCTCTGATTGAAGACTCTCAAATGCAGGTGTCTTTTTCATAAATCAACTATGGCTTTATTTAAGCACCTCTTTTGAAAAAATGCAAGTCTTTTTTTATTAAAAGGCAAATATATCGATGGTCAGGATTCCTCTTTTATTTTAGTAATAAGAAAACTCGTTATTTAATGCGATATTCTTGCTTTTCATAATTAAAAGACGATTAAAACAAACGGCGTAGCTTACGATAGGACGCATTTACAAAAAATAGAATTATAACAAATTATTTTTATAAAAGTCGCTAGCTCTTACTTTTCAAACATTTCTTCGAGGCACTCTTTAAGCACCACCGCTTGGTTATGTACTTCATCTTTTGCACCATAAATTAAAATGACATCGGCTGTTTCCAACCACGACTGTACTTGTTTAATAAATGCTGGCAATGCAGGGTTATTTTTCAACTCTTGACGGTATTCTTTTTTAAACCATTCATACTTTTCAGGAATATGGTTAAATTCATGGCGCAACGCATTCGTAGGCGCTAGTTCTTTTTCCCACAAATCTAGAGCCAGCGTTTCTTTTTTTATGCCGCGTGGCCAAAGCCGATCCACTAATACACGGTAACCTTGTTCATTTGACAAATCGGTGTAGGCTCGTTTTAATTTTATAACTCCCATCTTCAATCGCTCCTTTTCTTTCATTGTCTTGTTGTCTTTTCTTTAGTTTACGCCGTTTTCTTTTAAAAAGATATCATTTTGCTCTGTGAACAGAACCCTATTCAAAATTTCTCTTTCAGCGTAATTCTCATGACGATTTAAGAATCTTTTGTTTTTTTATCTTTTTTAATTTTTCTATGCTATAATTTTAAAGTCTAATTTTTAGAGGGGGCCGATCAGATGACTACTCGCGATTATGAAAAAAAACAACTACAAAAAAACATTCAACGAATCCGCAATGAAAAAGAAATGCTTGAAGCACAACAGCAACAAGGTTCACAAGATTTGCAAGAACAGCTAAAAGAAGTGGCTGAAAAACGGATTAATGCTGGCTCTGAAGAAGCTTTTTATGAATCCGTTGTAGAATATCAACAACATCAACAAGATTTAATGATTCGTTATCAAACGACCGAAGCACAAGCAAAGCGAATTCACGCACTAACCGTGATGGAAAAGACACCTTATTTTGGTCGAATTGATTTTAAAGAAGGCATCGAAAATCCAGAAACACTTTATTTAGGGATTGCCTCATTAAGAGACAAAAAAGAAGAAACGATTATTATTGACTGGCGTGCACCCATTGCAAACTTGTATTACGAAGGAGAAATTGGTCCGGCTTTTTATGCAACGGATACGGACCAGTTTGAAGTCGAATTACTTGGTAAACGTCAATTTAAAATTCAAGATGGTGAACTTGTTTCAATGGCTGATACTTCGGAAGTTATCAATGATGATTTCTTATTAGAAATTTTAGATGAAGCTTCTTCTGGCCAAATGAAAAATATTGTGTCGACGATCCAAAAAGCACAAAATGCGATTATTCGTGACACAACAAATCGATACTTGTTAATTGAAGGAATTGCCGGGAGTGGAAAAACATCCGCTTTGTTACAACGGATTGCCTTCTTAATGTATCGAAACCGAAAATGGTTAGAAGACGATCAAATTTTACTGTTTTCACCTAACCATTTATTTTCTGATTATATTGCACAAGTTTTACCATCTCTGGGAGAAAGCGAAGTACCAACTCGAACCTTCCATGACTTTTTGCAACAGCTATTACCAGCCTATCAAGTTCAAAAAGAAGTCGCAGAAGAAGCACACTTTTTAACTGGTACTGACGACCGGATTCAACGCCTAAAAAATAGTTTGGCTCTCGTTCATTTACTACCAAATTACATTGAAAAAATCACTGCTTTTGGACCATTATTTAGAGATTTAAAAATTAAAGGAACGACTTATATTAGTAAGGAACAAATTCGTAATTGGTACCAAGAAACAAATCCTAATCTACCTTTATATCAAAGAAGTCAACTACTTCAAACAAAGCTCCTAAAAAAAATTGGGGGACTTGAAAAAGACGAACTTAGAAAGGCTTGGGTAAAAGAAGAAGCAGAAGAATTACTTCACCAGTTATTTGAAGAAGATCCTCATCAAGAGTCAAGCGAAGAAAATGAAAGACGCTTATTAAAGAAGTTCCGTCAACAAATTGTTCGAAAAAAATTCCGCAGCTTAACAATTGGTGTGAAAAGATATCGTTTTATCAATCGACCAAAGCAATATCTACACTTCTTATCTCAAGTTTCTGAGCAAAAGCTAGCTGACTTTGACTTAGATTGTACAACGTGGAATGAGCACTTGGCCAACTTAAAAAGTGATTTACGGCAAAAAGAGCTTCGTCAAGAAGATGGCTTGCTATTCTTTTTATTAACACAAAGTCTTTTTCCAGTGAATATCCAACAAAAGGCGCGTTTTATTTTTATTGATGAAATGCAAGATTTTCCGCCAGCTCAAGTTGCTTTACTACGCACACTTTATCCAAAAGCTGGCATAAGTCTGTGTGGCGATTTAAATCAAAAAGTCTTTGGAAATGAAACGATTGTTCAATCACTAGACCAACTTTTCCCAAATGAAGAAGTCGCACGCTACCAGTTAACAACTAGTTACCGTTCGACAAAAGAAATTACCGATTTTGCGAATCATTTCTTATCTCAGGAAGAACAAGTTCGAACAACCGCACGAAACGGGAAAAAACCAACGATTTATCAAGCAAACAATCAAAAAGAGCGAATTCGCTTACTATTAAATGAAATTGAAATCACTCGTAAAAATCATCCCTATTGGCGTTTAGCGATTATTGGAAAAACGAGTGCCGAGTGTCAAGCTTTATACGACGCTCTCGATGAAAAGAGTCAAGAAAAAATTCAATTAATTACGTCTGAAGAAGATTATATGAAACGACCAGTCATGATCATACCGGCTTTCTTAGCCAAAGGATTAGAGTTTGATAGTGTTTTCGCCTGGGACATTGGCTATAACTTCTCCACTCCTCAAGATCGCTTGATTTTATATACCATTGCCACCCGCGCGATGCATGAATTGACCGTTTTTGTCCCTGAGCAAAAGAGCCCTTTTTTAAAGAACTTAACCACGGAAATGGCTGATTATAAATAATCTGAAACAATCTATTAAGAAGCTTGCACACGTTCTTTATCTGGGGCTTAATAAATATGAATAAAAACTCGTTTCACTTTTACACAGTGTGTTCAAGTGAAACGAGTTTTTTTACATGAGTGGCGCAAATATTTTCAAAAACCAGCCTAATAAACGAGTACTTTTCTTTTCACGATAAACATCTTCTAGCGTCACCTGTTGACTTAATGCTCGGGTTTGATTAAAATCTTTGACCATCTCACCAATAGCAGGAACATCTTCTAAATAAACGCCACATTCAAAATGATGATAAAAACTTCGATAATCTAAATTAATTGTACCAATTGTCCCTTTATAGCCGTCAACTACAAAACTTTTGGCGTGGACAAATCCAGGTGTATACTCGTAAATTTCAACGCCGGCTTGAATCAAGGTGGCATAATGACTTTTGGCTAAAGCAAAGGCATATTTTTTATCAGGAATATGTGGTAAAATAATTTGAACTTTTACGCCTCTTTTAGCCGCAAAAGTCAATGCGGTCTCCATCTCACCATCTAGTATTAAATAAGGAGTCATGATTTGCACAAACGATTGGGCTTTGTTTAACAAATCAAAATAAACCATCTCACCCACGCGCTCTCCGTCAAGCGGCGAATCGCCATAGGGTAGGACAAAACCCTTCCCATGAGCTTTTATTCCTTCTTGTTCAGACAATTTTAACCACTTTTCAAAGTCTGTCGTATTACTATCTAACGCCCACATTTGCAAAAACATCAGTGTAAAACTTTGAGCGGCACCTCCGCGAATTTTTACGGCTGTATCCTTCCAGTGACCGAAACGTTCAATTTTATTAATATATTCATCGGCTAAATTTACACCACCCGTATAAGCGACTTGTCCATCAATGACACAAATTTTACGATGATCTCGAAAATTATAAACTGTTGAGATAAAAGGTTGAATTGGAGCAAACACTTTACATTTAATGCCGTATTTGGCTAATTCTTTCGAGTACGAACGAGGAAGTAAAGAGAATTCACAAAAGCCGTCATACATAAAACGCACTTCAACACCTTCTTGCGCTTTCTCAATTAAAATTTCTAAAATTTGTCCCCACATTTCGCCCTTTGCTACAATAAAGTATTCCATAAAAATAAAATGTTTTGCCGCTTTTAATTCTTGTAATAAATCCGCAAATTTTTCTTCTCCCAAAGAAAAATAAGTCACTTCACCATTATGGTAAACGGGACAATTCCCTGCTTGGTTTATGAAAGTTGCTAGTCCTTTTAAATCTGGTCGTTCCTCTAGCTCTTTTTTCACTTCTTCTTTTGTCTTAATTAATTCTCTAGACGCTTCTTTTATTTGAATTAAACGACTACTTTCAAGACGGTGCCCAAAATCTAAACGGGTATAAAAATAAAATAAAATACCTATAACCGGTAATAAAGTAAAAATTAACATCCAAGTCAATTTTACACTGTTATCACTTTTGCTATTAAATAAAATTAAATAGCCTACTATCGAAAAGACAATAAAACTATAATAAAATAAATGCGCATAATTGACGGTAATGTACTGATACAAACCAAATATCAGCCAAACTTGAACAAGTAACAAAAATAAAACAATCCCAAAGCGACTGAAAACAAGTTGTAAGAAGCCTTGCTTACTTCTTTCAAACAAATCATTTTCTTCTGATTTCATAAGCATGCTCCTTTTTTAAGCCAACGATGCTAAAGTCGTTGGGTATTTTAATTGAATTATCTTTAAAATAACGGCTAATTCTGACATATTTTGCTGATTTTCCTCATCAAAAATACGACTATGACGTCCAATCCCGCCATTATCAATTAAGCGATTGACTCGATTCCAATCCACAAATTCTTCTAATCGTGTAAATTTACTCAACGGAAAGCCCGCACCATCTAAAATTTCAGCCAAACGAAACGTTAAAAAGGCGGTATCGATTATTTTTTCACGAGTGCTTGTTAAACGATTGGTACTTTGCGTATCTTTTACAAGAATCGCTGCTGGACGATTGGCTAAAAACCAATCCAATAAGTAGAAGAAGCCTTCTAAACGTAAGCTTTCTTCAAACAAACGAAACGTGTCTTCTGATTGGCGAAAAACTAAAGGAATTAAATATTTATCGCGATAGATTAGCATCGGTGCTTGTGTTACCGAGCAATTCAAATAACGATTTAAATAGGTAACTCCGCGAAAATCACCTAAACGATACCCTTGTACTCCTAAGTGTTGATATCGTTGGCACAACTTCGAGCAATCATTAATTGAAACTGAAATTTCCGTAATTTTATCGTAACCACTTAATATACGATCAAATGGAATTAATATGGTCCCTTCGCTCATCTTATTCCTCCTTACCGTTTTTATTGATGCTTTATTATAACATATCTCATTGCATTATCCCTTAATAAAAAAACGCTTTCTTTTAATTGTTACAATTAAAAAAGAGGCGGCTTTTGCCCAACCTCTTTCAACTTTTTTGATTTACGCTTCATCTTCCAAAGAAACGTTATGAAAAACCATCTGCACATCTTCTAAGTCTTCTAACGCGTCAATCATTTTCTCAAACTTAACTAAGTCGTCTCCTGTTAGCGTAACTTCATTTTGCGGAATCATTTGCATTTCTGCTACTGAAAAATCTTCAATTCCTTTTTCTTTTAACGCTTCTTGAATCGCATGAAAATCTTCAGGCTCTCCGTGAACAATGATTTGACCTTCTTCTTCTTCAACATCACGCACGTCAATTTCTTTTTCCATTAAATATTCTAAAATTTCATCTGCATCTTCACCGGCAAACCCGAATAAAGCAGTATTATCAAACAAATAAGCAACAGAACCAGAAACACCCATGTTCCCCCCGTTTTTACCATATGCAGCCCGTACATCAGCGGCTGTTCGGTTAACGTTATTTGTTAAGGTGTCAACAATTACCATTGAACCGTTCGGACCAAATCCTTCGTAACGTAACTCAGAGAATTGTTCGTCACTTGAGCCCTTTGCTTTTTCAATTGCACGGTCAATAATGTGTTTTGGCACGTTATAGGTTTTTGCACGATCAATAACAAATTTCAACTTTTGATTACTATGGGGATCAGGGTCACCTGATTTTGCTGCCGCATAAATTTCAATTCCAAATTTTGCGTATACTTTACTATTGTTTGCATCTTTTGCCGTTTTTTTAGCGACAATATTTGCCCATTTTCGTCCCATGATTCATTCTCCTTTTTTTCTTGTCTAAGTAAACCAATTTGGTCAAACTTCCTTTGTTATTATACTCGTCTAAAGCCAATCTGTGAAGTATTTTTCAGCAAAAATATTACTGGATTGGAAATCGTCCGAAAATTTGTTCAGGGATGTTCGAATGCCCCATTTGGTAAATTTGGTTACTTCGAATCATCAAAGGGTAGTTTTCAACGATTTTTGCATCAACTTTTGAAATAATCGGCAAGGAAGACTCCTTTTTAATTGTTTTTAAATATTTTTTTCCCGCTGGTGTAAAACCAAGTAATTGAATCGACTTTTGTTGCCAAGCTTGTGTCATTTCGGTTGTTTTAATATTTAAAAGTACGTAACACAATAGGCGTTGAATACGCGTTTTTGTGTATCGTTTTGTTTGAAGCAAAGACAAATAATGACTCCAGCTCGTCGCTTCAAGAATATATTTTTTCAATCGATATTCGAGTCCTTCTGTCATTTGATACATTTCTTTTAATTCACTTATTGAACTACTTATAATTTTATATCGTAAAATGGTCCAATAATCTGACCAGTCAACCGTATAGTCCTTTATTGCTTTTTGTGTTGCAGCTGGAACTACCTGACTCACATCCAAACCTTGACGAAGACCTTGGCGAATGGCTGTCGCACTAGCAATATCACCTACCATTTCCAATGAATGGTATTGACTATTTTTTCGTGGCAAAGCAATAAGTTCCATTGGTTTAGTTAAATGAGCATTTTGGTACGCATAACTCATCCCTAAAATATGATTTGGTGAAAATTTTCCTGTCCCTAATTGAGGGAAAAAAACTGGTAGAATTTGCGCCATTTTTTGCGAATAAGATAAATTTTTTGAATCAGTTTGTTTAAACATGGCATCAATTTTTTCTTTTTGCGCATGATATTGTTCACCAAATTCGTTGTAATTAAATGAACTCGTGGCATCTGTTCCAAAACACACCGACTGACAACCGAGGGCACTTAATATTTGAATACCGCCATATGCAAAATAATCGGCTGCTTGCACGGCCCATTCTACTGGTAATTCAACAACTAAATCGACCCCATTTGCTAAAGCAGCTTGCACTCGTTGCCACTTGTCGATCATCGCCGGTTCCCCTCTTTGTAGAAAATTACCACTCATGATTGCTACGATAATTTCTGCTTGTGAAAGTTCACGCGCTTTTTGTACATGGTATAAATGCCCATTATGAAACGGATTATATTCAACGATTAAGCCGCAAGCTTTCATTTTTTTCACCTTCTAACAAAAAAGAGATAAAAGAGGACTTCACTTTTATCTCCTTGAATCTTATTTTTGACAAACAAAGAACCAGCGACGACTTTTTTCGTTTGGTTCGCTATCAATAAAATCAGCATAGGTTGCGATCTTTTGAAACCCTGCATTTTCTAGCATCATTTGATAGGTAGCTAGGGGATACGTTTTTTCTTGATGCAATTCATCTTCTCGAATAAAAAGACCTTCTTCATTTTCGACAAAAAAAGTGAGAAAATGTTCGATGCTGTATTTTTCTTTGCCTTGATAACTATCCCATAAAAAAGCAAAATCATCTGTTTGATAATGATAACTATAATTAGGGAAAACTTCCGTCATCTGATAAGTTGAGTGCACATCAAATACGAAAATCCCATTTTCTTCTAGTAATTTATAAACGCCATCAAAAACCTCTTGCACTTGGATTTCATCTTCCATATAACAAATTGAGTCTGAAAAACAAGTGACGGCTTCATAAGTCCCTACCTCAGCTAAATCAAGCATATCACCGATAACAAATTGAATCTCTACTTCGCTTTCTTGGGCACGCTCACTTGCAATCATTAACATTTCTTCTGATAAATCAAGTGCGGTTACCTCAAAACCTTCTTTTGCAAACGCCACCGCTAAAGCTCCAGTCCCACAAGCAAGTTCTAATACTTGTTTTTTATCTTGCAGGTGTCTGATTGAAAAATCAAGCCAACGTTGATAAAGACTTGTATCCATGACTTCATCGTATACAAAAGCAAATGTTTCATACGCCATAATTAATCAACAATCCATTCGGTTAATGATACGAATGGTGCATCTGACCATAACTTCTCTAAGTTGTAAAAAGCACGTTCATTTGTATTAAATACATGAACAATCACTTCACCTAGATCAATCAAGATCCATTTACCACCATCTTTTCCTTCAATTCGTTTCACTTCAACTTGCGCTTTTTCTTCTTGCTCTATAATTTCATCGACAATGGCTGAAATTTGGCGATCCGTATTGGCGGAACAAATCATGAAATAATCGGCTAGTAATGAAATTTCTTTCACTTCTAACGCTATAATATCTTCAGCACGCTTACTATCAGCTGCTTTTACTGCTATTTCTAAAATCTTTTGACTATCTATGAGAATCTCCTCCTTGAAATTTGGCGACCCAACGATTATAGGTCTCGATTGTTTTTGGGTAAATTACTTGTTCTTTTTCAATTAAATGTTTCAAAGTTTGTTTGGTTGCAAATGCTACCGCTTGGTCTAAATCAATTTCTGCAAGTTGTCGTGCCTCGTTCACACCAGGAAAATCGCGTCCTGGCTCAATGTAATCCGCCACATAAATGATTTTATCAAGCAAGGACATTTTAGCTGCTCCAGTTGTATGGTAGGCAACTGCTTGTAAAATTTCTTTATCCGAAATCCCTAACTCTTTTTCAATGAAATACGTGCCAACTACTCCATGCCAAATTGCATTGTTCCAATTTAGTAATTCCAAATCAAAATTCTGAGTTCGTATGATTTGCCGAAACTCTTCGTCGCTACGTTCTTTCGCATAGTCATGCACAAGTGCGGCTATGCGTGCTTTTAAAAGGTCTCCTTGAAACCGTTTAGCCAAAGCAACTGCTGTTTCTTCGACTCCTAGAACATGGTTAAACCTTTTTTCACTCATATTTTTTTTGATTTTTTGAAGTAACGTAGCTCGTTCGGAAAATATTTGTCCTTCTTTACTTTGTTCCAAGATACAACCCTTCTTCCTTGATATAGTTTATCACTTGATCAGGTAGGAAGTAATTCACTGAACAGCCCTCTTGAACTTTGTTACGAATCATGGTTGAACTCAAATCAAGCCAAGGAATGTCGACCCAAATGACTGGATAATTCGTTTCAACAGGGTATCCCGGCCTTTTTACACCAACAAATTGAACTAGAGTAAACAATTCCTCTAAACGATACCAAGTTGGCAGATAATCAACCATATCACCACCAATAATAAAATAATAATCGGTATCAGGGTTTTGGTCAACTAAAGCAACCATTGTATCGTAAGTATAACTTTTTCCTTGTCTTTGTAACTCAATGGTTTCAACATGAAGCAAAGGATTATCTTGAATCGCTAATTCAATCATTTTTAAACGATGAGTCGCATCAATGGTTTCTTTTTCATCCACATGTGGAGATGAAAAAGAAGGCATTAAACGAACTTCATCTAAACCAAGCGCTTGACCAACTTGATCAGCAACAATTAAGTGGGCAACATGAATTGGGTTAAAGTTCCCACCTAAAATTCCAACTTGTTTTCTTTTAAACGATTTTATTGGCATTTTTTGCTCTTTTGTCTCAATAAATTGATCCTTCTGTGTTTTCATGAACCACACCTACAATTTAAATTCCACGAACTTGAGTGGAAATATTTTGAAACTTCTCTTTTGACGACGGCTTATATACGACTAGAATTTTCCCAATAATTTGAACAACTTGACAAGCTAATTGCTTTTCTAAAACAGTTGCAACCTCTTCTGGCACTTCGTCGGTATTTTGTAATAAAGTCACTTTAATCAATTCACGTTTTTCTAACGCTTCGCCAATTTGGTGAATCATCGCATCATTTAATCCGCCTTTACCAATTTGAAAGATTGGTTTCAAATGATGTGCTTCACTTCTTAAAAAACGCTTTTGTTTTCCTCTTAGTTCCATTTTTTATACCCCTTAAATTAATGCTTTTCTTTTTAATACGGCAACCCCTTTTGGAGCCCACCCTGCGACAACGCATGGATTTGTAATTGTAATCCAGCCTAAGCCAGAAAACACGATATCGGTTTTTTCCTTAATTGAAAACTCATAGCGGACCAATTCCGGAAACGCTTTGACCTCTTCTGGACGAGGCGGCTGCAATAATCCGCCCACATGCTTATCGTAAAAATCCGTCGCTTTTGCTAACTTTGTCCGATGGATTTCTAAATCATTTGATAAGTAGGCAACGAACGGGCTTCTTTCACCTTGGATAAAATCAAACCTGGCCAAGCCACCTAAAAACAGTGTCTGTTCAGCATTTAATTGGTATGTTTTTGGTTTAATCTCTTTATGTGGCGCAACAATTTTTAAGTCTTTGTCACCTAAGTAATGCGCCATTTGATGTCGGTGGATAATTCCTGGCGTATCAATTAAAAAATGCCCATCATCTAATGGAATTTCAATTTTATCTAGCGTTGTCCCTGGAAAGCGTGAAGTCGTAATCAATTCTTGAACACCCGCTGTTTGTTTAATAATTTGATTAATTAAAGTAGACTTTCCTACGTTTGTTACACCCACGACATAAACATCTTTGCCTTGTCGATGTTTTTCAATTGCATCCAGTAAACTAGCTAATTCATTCGTTTTTTTAGCACTTGTTAATAAGACATCGACTGGGCGCAAACCCGCTTCATGTGCACGCTCTTTCATCCATTGTGTCAATTTTGAAGCTTTTAACGACTTAGGTAAAATATCGACTTTGTTGCCAACTAATAAAACAGGATTATTGCCCACAAAACGATGTAAGCCTGGAATCAGTGAACCATTGAAGTCAAAAATATCAACGACGTTCACAATTAGAGCTTCTTTTTCACCAATTTCATTTAATAAACGTAAAAAATCATCATCCGTTAACGAAACATCTTGAATTTCATTGTAGTGACGCAAGCGAAAACATCTTTGACAATAGACTTCTCCTGACTCAAGGCCTTTTTCTAGCGCTGATTTTGGTGTAAAACCAAGTTTATTTTTATCTTCTGTTTGAATCGTTACGCCACAGCCGATACATTGAATTTTCTCCGTCATTTTAATTCTCCTTGCCATTTCATTTCAGGATTATTTGCGAGTAAATGTTTCATAATTTTTCTTTCCATAAAACGGTTAAATTTCGTATTCCAAGCATCGGTTGTCACAATTGGTTTTACTAAAACACTTTTAACACCTGCACTGTTTGCTGCTTTAATATCCGTCATAATTTGATCACCAATCATCATTACTTCTGTTGGCTTTAAGTCTAATTTTTTTAGCGCTTGATGAATCCCTCTTGGAAATGGTTTTAACGCGCGCGAGATAAAATCAAGTTGCAAAGATTGCAAAGCTTTCTTAACTCGGGCATGGCTGTTATTTGAAATTACAATTACAGGAATTTCAGCCTCTTTCATTGTTTGTAACCACTGCTTTAACTCTTTCGTTCCATCAGGATTATTCCAAGCAATCAGCGTATTATCAAGATCGACAAAGACCGCTTTGATTCCTTGTTCTTTGAATTGATCTGGCGTGATTTGATAAATCGCTTCAATCATCCAAGTTGGTTTGTATTTTAAAAACATACTTTCTCCTTTGATTAAAAAATCAAGGAGCACGAATTTGTACTCCTCAACCGATTATTATACAACAATTCTGATACAAAAAAAAGTTATTGATCCAAATATTTAGTAGCCTTCTTTATTTTCTAACGATAGCTTTAAAATTTGTGTATAAGCTGCGGGTCCAGCAGCGACACAAAATTCTCTTTCATCGAGATTTAAAGATTCGCCATCAAATTTCGTTACCGTCATCCCTAGTGTTTCAACCAGAATTTGCCCTGCTGCATAATCCCAAGGTGCAAGATTTGAAATATAGCCGGCACGACGTCCTAAAGCCAGATGAATAAATTCGACTCCCGCACAGCCACACATCCGAATCCCCATCGAAACATCACCAATTGCTTGTAAATTACCAATATTATGAGTATACATTTTAGCATTTACGCCAAGTAAGCCTTCTTCTAAAGAAAGATATTTGGTTTGTTGAACACGCTCTTCATTAACGTAAACACCAATTGAAGGTCCGCCCCAAAGGAACTCATTTTTCATTACATCATAAATAAAACCTAAAACCCCTTTCCCTTCTTCATAGATGGCAACCATAATACAGAAATTTTCGCCTTCTAAAACAAAATTCATCGTTCCATCAATCGGATCAATCACAAAAACACGTCCTGAAAAATCTTCAAGTTTATCTTGCCCATTTTCCTCACCTAAAATCTTAGCTTTTGGATCAAAGGTCATAATCTTACCTACTAGAAAGTCTTGAATTTCTTTGTCTAAGTTCGTCACTAAATCGGTCCGACTCAGTTTTGTATCGACTTGTAATTTTTCGTCTAACAAAGCTTCTTTTAAGCGTTCACCCGCTTCAAGTAGCCA
Source organism: Enterococcus lemanii (assembly GCF_016909125.1). GTDB lineage: Bacteria > Bacillota > Bacilli > Lactobacillales > Enterococcaceae > Enterococcus_I > Enterococcus_I lemanii. The sequence continues at coordinate 114,552 of NZ_JAFBFD010000001.1, forward strand.
GCTTTTCACTTCACTAATTAAAATTTGCACTTTTCTCAACCTTTCATTTTTAAAATCTTCTTTTCATTTTTCTTGGCATTTTGAAGTGTTTGGTATAAAGAATACCCTGCTGTTTCTTCAAACTCACGACCCAGTCGGCGTTCTTCTCCAATGCTACGAACCACTTTTTTAAATGCTTGATATTTTTCTAAAAATTGTTGATTGTCAATTCCTTTTTCATAAGCTTGTTCCAGTGCTTGCCAAAGCGCCATTACTTGAACCATTTCCTCGGTTGACCACTCTAAGTCAAGGGGGTACTGATAATCTTTCATTTTATTCATACGTCCTTTTTAGTATTTACTACTTTTAGTTTATCATACTTTTATCGTAAAAAAAATAAAAGACGCCTCCTCCCAAAAGGAAAACGTCTTTTATAAGTTCATTTATCTTAAGCGTGAATTGGCAGACCTAAAGCTAGTTCCGCTGCGTCCATCACGATTTCACCTAATGATGGGTGTGGATGGATCGTTAAGGCGATATCTTCTGCGTTCATACCAGATTCAATGGCTAGCGCTAATTCAGAAATAATATCTGAAGCACCAACACCTGCAACTTGCGCCCCAACGATGACATGATCTTCAATTGTTGTAACTAGGCGAACAAATCCTTCTGTCTTACCTAATGACAACGCACGGCCATTACCAGCAAATGGGAATTTAATTGCTTTCGCTTCAATTCCTTGGTCTTTTGCTTCAGCAATTGTAAGGCCTACAGAGGCAAGCTCAGGGTCTGTAAAGGCAACAGCAGGCATTGCTTTGTAGTCTACCTCAACTTTTTTACCAGAAATTGCTTCTGCCGCAACTTTTGCTTCATAACTTGCTTTATGAGCAAGAGCAGCACCTGGAACAATATCCCCAATCGCATAAATATTTGAAACATTTGTACGACCTTGTTTGTCTACTGGAATCAAGCCGCGTTCACCAATTGTAACACCTGCTTGTTCTAGACCCATATCATCCGTATTCGGACGGCGACCAACTGTAACCATTACGTAATCAGCCGTGATACTTTCTTGTTTACCATCAACTTCATAGTTAACCGTTACGCTATCACCATTGTCAATTGCTTCTTTAGCCATCGCTTTTGTCACGATTGTTACTGCTTTTTTAGCAAAGTCTTCTTCAACGATTTTCACCATGTCTTTTTCATAAGTTGGTAAAATTTGTGGAGAACCTTCTAAAATCGTCACTTCTGCTCCTAGGTTTGCATACGCACCACCTAGTTCTGCACCAATTACACCGCCACCAATAATGACTAATTTTTTAGGCACTTCTTTTAAGTTTAAACCGCCTGTTGAATCAAGTACGCGTCCAGCAAATTTAAATCCAGGAATTTCAATTGGACGAGAACCAGTCGCAATAATAGCGTTATTGAACTCATAAGTTTGAGCAGAATCTTCTTTAATTACACGTAAAGTACGATCATCTACAAAGAATGCTTCCCCTTCAATGACTTCAACTTTATTTTTTTTCAATAAGAAGCTAATACCTGATGTTAATTTATTAACAACGCCATTATCTTTCCAATCTTGTGTTTGTGCAAAATCAAGTGTCACGTTATCAGCTGTCACACCAAACATTTGTGAGTGTAACGCTTCTTGATAATGGTGACCAGCTGCAATTAGAGCTTTCGATGGAATACAACCAACGTTTAAACAAACGCCACCGATGTATTCACGTTCAATAATTGCTACTTTTTGTCCCATTTGAGCAGCACGGATGGCAGCTACATAGCCACCAGGTCCTGCTCCGATTACAACTGTATCTAATTCTAAGGCGAAATCTCCAACTACCATTTGTTTATCATCCTTCCATCAATAGTAACTCTGGATCTGCTAACAGACGTTTAATGTTGTTCATTGCTTTTTGAGCAGTCGCTCCATCAACAATGCGGTGGTCAAAGCTTAATGATAATTTCATTACGCGACCAACAACGATTTCGCCCTCTGCATTGACTACTGGTTGTTGTGCAATTGTACCGACACCTAAAATCGCTACTTCTGGGTAGTTGATTACTGGTGTGAACCATGCGCCACCAACAGAACCAATATTCGTAATTGTAACAGTACCGTTACGCATATCTTCTGCTACTAATTTACCTTCATGTGCTAAAGCAGCTTTTCCGTTAATTTCATCCGCAATTGCAAATAATCCTTTACGGTCAGCGTCTTTCACGTTTGGTACGTATAAGCCGTGATCAGTATCTGTTGCAATACCAATGTTATAGTAATTTTTATAAACAATTTCTTGCGTTGCATCATCAATTGACGCATTCATCACTGGGAATTTTTTCATTGTTGCCGTTAAAGCTTTTACAACATATGGTAAGAAAGTAAGTTTTGTGCCGTTTGCTGCAGCAATGTCTTTAAATTTCTTACGTTGATCCCAAAGGTTTGAAACTTCCACTTCATCATGTAACGTAACATGTGGTGCGGTGTGTTTGCTGTTAACCATCGCTTTAGCAATTGCTTTACGTGTTGGTGTCATTTTTTCGCGTGTTTCTAATTCCGCAACATTTGACACGAATGGTTTTGGTGCTGCTTTTGGTGCCGCTGTTTCTTGAACTGGTGCTGCCGCCACTTCAGCTGCTGCTTCTGGAGCAGACGCTGTTGGAGCTGCAACAGGTGCGCCACCTGCTAAGAATGTTTCGATATCCGCTTTTGTTACACGGCCACCTTTACCAGTTGGCGTTACCAAAGTAATGTCAACTTCTTTTTCACGCGCAAATTGACGAACTGAAGGCATCGCTAAAACGCGCTTGCTTGGGACACCCGTTGGAGCGGCTGGTGCTGCGGCTGTTACTGGTGTTGATGCTGCTGACGCTTGTGCTACAGGTGCAGCTGGTGCGCTAGCCGGTGCGGAATTATGGCCTGGTGCATCAATTTCAACTAAAACATCACCAACGTTCGCTACAACGCCTTCTGCAACTAAAATACTTTTCACTGTTCCAGTAACTGGAGATGGAATTTCTTCTACTGATTTGTCATTTTGCACTTCTAATAATGTGTCATCTTCATTAATTGTATCGCCTGCTTTAACAAACCATTTAACGATTTCGCCTTCTGCAATTCCTTCACCAATATCTGGTAATTTAAATTGGAAGACCCCTTCGCCACTTGCCTCTACTACTGGTGCAGCAGGTGCAGCAGCTGCTGGAGCGTCATCTTCATGGCCTGGTGCGTCAATTTCAACTAGAACATCACCAACGTTCGCTACAACGCCTTCACTTACTAAAATATTTTTAACTACCCCAGTAACTGGAGATGGAATTTCTTCTACTGATTTGTCATTTTGTACTTCTAATAATGTATCATCTTCATTGATTGTATCGCCTACTTTGACGAACCATTTAACGATTTCGCCTTCTGCAATCCCTTCACCAATATCTGGTAATTTAAATTGAAATGCCATGTTTAATATCTCCCTTTCTCGCTTCTTTGATTAGAAGTTTGCGATTTCTCTTACTTTTTCTTCGATGTCTTTTGCATTCGGTAACCATGCACCTTCTGCTTGACCAAATGGGAAAACAGTATCTGGAGCAGAAACACGACCAATTGGTGCTTCTAATGAAAGAATTGAGCGTTCAGCAATTTCAGCTGCAACTTGTGCGCCAACGCCAGCTTGTTTTTGAGCTTCTTGTACAACAACAACACGGCCTGTTTTCTCAACAGAAGCAATAATTGTTGCAATGTCTAATGGAGCAACTGTACGTAAGTCAATAATCTCAACATCAATATTTTCTTTTGCTAATACATCGGCTGCTTTGATTGCTTCACGAACCATTGCACCATAAGTAATAATTGAAACATCTTTTCCTTCACGTGTAATTCCAGCTTTGTCTAATGGAACAACGTAAGATTCTTCTGGCACTTCCTCACGGAAAGAACGGTATAATTTCATATGTTCTAAGAAAACAACTGGGTCATTACTTCTAATTGAAGCAATTAACAATCCTTTTGCATCATATGGATTTGATGGGATAACAACACGGATACCTGGTGATTGAGCAATTAAGCCTTCCAAGTTATCTGAGTGTAATTCTGGTGTATGAACCCCACCACCAAATGGTGAACGAATCGTAATTGGTAATTGACGAGTGCCACCCATGCGGTAACGAGTACGCGCCATTTGTGCAACTACTTCATCCATTGCTTCAAAAACGAAACCAAAGAATTGTAGTTCAGGAACTGGACGGTAACCTTCTAATGCTAAACCAAACGCTAAACCAGCGATCCCTGATTCTGCTAATGGTGTATCAAATACGCGGTCTTCACCAAATTTTTCTTGTAAGCCTTCAGTAGCACGGAAAACCCCACCGTTTTTACCTACGTCTTCACCGAACATAATTACATTTTTATCATCAGCTAATTCACAAGCAAGTGCATCGGTAATTGCTTGAATCATCGTTTTTTGTGCCATGTTTTATTTCGACTCCTTCGCTTCAAAAATTTCAATTTGCTCTTTAATGCTTTGTGGTTGTACTTCAAACATTGATTTTAAGAAATCAGAAACTTTTTGTTTTGGTTGCTTGTCTGCTTCAGCAATCGCTACTTTAATTTCTTCACGTGTTGCTTCAATAACTGCTTCTTCTTTTGCTTCATTCCATAATCCTTTTGCTTCTAAATATTTACGGAAGCGAATTAATGGATCTTTTGCTACCCATTCATCGTCCATATCTTTTGAACGGTAACGAGTTGGGTCATCCCCTGATAATGTATGTGGACCATAACGGTAAGTCATTGTTTCAATTAAAACAGGACCATTTCCTGCAATTGACCAATCACGTGCCATTTTAGTTACTGTATAGATTGCTAGTGGATCCATTCCATCTACTTGAATTCCTGGAATACCTGCAGCAACTGCTTTTTGTGCTAAAGTAACAGCAGCAGATTGTTTTTCACGAGGAGTTGAAATCGCAAAACCATTATTTTGAATAAAGAACACTGCATTTGCTTTATATGCTCCAGCAAAGTTAATTCCTTCGTAGAAATCCCCTTGTGAAGAACCACCGTCACCTGTATAAGTGAAGACAACGTTTGGTTTATTGCGCATTTTAAGTCCTAAAGCAACGCCCGCTGCTTGAACGTATTGTGCTCCAATAATAATTTGTGGTGGTAAAGCTTGTAATGTTTCAGGGTAAAGGTTACCTGCAACGTGACCACGTGACCACAAGAACGCTTGTGATAATGGTAGGCCATGTTTAATTAATTGTGGTACATCACGATATCCTGGTAATAATACGTCTTCTTTTTCAAAAGCAAAATGACTTGCTAATTGACTTGCTTCTTGCCCAGCAGTTGGTGCAAAGAAACCTAAGCGACCTTGGCGGTTTAAAGCAGTTGAACGTTGGTCAAGTACACGTGACCATACCATACGAGTCATCAACTCTACTAATTCTTCGTCTGTTAAATCTGGAACTAATGCTTCGTTTACAACGTTCCCATCTTTATCTAATGCTTGATACATTGGAAAATCCGAATGTGCCTTGTCAAGTAACGCTTGGAAGTCAATTGTTTTTTTCTTTGCCATCTTGTCACACTTTCCTCTCTTAATTCAATTCTTTCTAGTTGGTAAATTGCAACAGCGACTTATTCTGTATCACTGTTATTGCCAATCACAATATTAAATTATCACTTTTATTCGATAAAGACAAGTAATAAGTTTCAAAGTTATAACTTATTTCATTTAAAAAAAGGTTGATACGTAAAAGGTTCGTTAGTGAAATGCATCACATTTTATAAATCGTTTTCATTTTTAACCTAAAATAATAATACAGAATGGCTAGCCAATCATACACAGAGCGTTAAACTTGCTGTTTTTGTCGACGAACAATCTCATGTGAAAACCCTATCGATGACTAAAGTTTTCGAAAAACTACAACAGATAAAATAAAAAAAGGAACAGATTTTCTTTTTTAAAAAAAGTAATCTGCTCCTTTTATTTAATAAAAGAATGATTTCGTAAAAGCTGTTTTATCTTTTATTGATTATAACCATTCACCAGTTACACGAATATAAATTCGTTTTGCCCCTTCTAAAGCCAATAAGTAAGCTATTACGATTCCAACAAACCAGAACCAATAGCTTGTTGGTAATGAGGTAAATTCAAAAAAGTTCGCTAATGGTGTACTTACGATCGTAAACCCAACCAGAACAACAGCAAGGCTTGCTAACACAACTGGCATTGATGGGCGACTTTGGATAAATGGAATTTTTCTTGTCCGAACCATCGGAACAACTAAAGTTTGAGTCACTAATCCAACCATAAACCACCCTGTCTGGAAAAGAGCTTGTTCTGCAATTGTATTCGCAGAAAATACATTCCACATCACAATAAAGGTTATAATATCAAAAATACTACTCACTGGACCGATAAAAATGGTAAATTTAAGTAATCCTCTAATCCGCCACTTAACGGGTGTTGCTAATTCTTCCTCATCAACGTTATCCCACGGTATCGTTAGTTGAGCCATGTCATAGACTAAGTTTTGAATTAACAATTGAATCGAAAGCATTGGTAAGAACGGTAAAAAAGCACTCGCCGCCAAAATCGCAAAGACGTTACCGAAGTTTGAACTGATGGTGATTTTAATATATTTCATCATATTACTAAATACTTTTCGACCTTCAACAACCCCATGGTCTAAAACATTTAAGCTTTTTTCCAAAAGAATGATTGAACTGGCATCTTTTGTAATATCAGCTGCTGTATCAACTGAAATCCCTACGTCAGCAGTGCGGAGTGCCGGAGCATCATTAATCCCATCACCCATAAAACCGACTGTATGGCCTTTTGACTGTAAAGATTCGATAATACGTGATTTTTGCATCGGATTTAATTTTGCAAACAAGTGAATTTGTTCAACTTGATTTTTTAACTCTTCGTCTGTTAACGCATCAATTTGTGTACCTAACAAGTATTCGTTGACTTCGATTCCAACATCATTACATACTTTTTTTGCTACAATTTCATTATCGCCAGTCAATACTTTGACTGTTACCCCATGTTGATGCAAGGAATGAATCGCTGTTTTAGCAGAGGCTTTCGCTGGATCTAAGAAGCCCATAAAGCCAATAATTGTCATTTCATTTTCGTCTGCAACTGAATAGACTGCATCACTGTGCGCATCTTTTTTTACCGCTACCGTCAAAACGCGCATCCCTTGTTCGTTTAATACTCTATTCACTTTGCGCATTTGCTCGCGTAGTAAATCAGTAATTGGTTGAACGACGCCATCAATTTCTACATAAGAACACACCGCTTCCATTTCCTCAACGGCTCCTTTAGTAATCATCAATTGATGCTCGTCTGCTTTTACAACGACTGTCAATCTTCTTCTTGAGAAATCAAAAGGGATTTCATCAATTTTTTGGATTTCTTTAAAAGGCAAGGCTCTTTCATTTTCTTCATAATAATTAATTACGGCAATATCCATTAAGTTTTTCCAACCCGTCTGATAAGAAGAGTTTAGGAACGTGTAATCTAGTACATCTTGATTATTTTCTCCTAAAGGATTTAAGTGTTGCACTAAAACAACGCGATCTTCAGTAATCGTACCTGTTTTGTCTGTACAAAGAACATCCATACTACCTAAATTTTGAATCGAAGGTAATTCTTTTACAATAACTTTTTGTTTTGATAATGCAATCGCACCTTTAGCTAAGTTACTTGTTACAATCATCGGTAACATTTCAGGAGTCAACCCTACTGCAACGGCAATCGCAAAGAAAAATGCTGCCGTCCAATCGCCTTTGGTTAAGCCGTTTAATAAAAAAACAATTGGAAATAAGACAACAACCATTCGCAAGAGTAACTTACTCACTTTAATCAACCCTTGATCAAAAGAAGTTTTCCCACGACTTTTGGTTGCGTTTTTAGCAATATCTCCAAAAAAGGTATTTTGTCCTGTTTTTAAAATAATTGCTTTACCTTGACCACTCAAAACATCCGTTCCCATAAATACCAAATCTTGCATATCGATTGCTGAAATGTTTTGATCGTTTTTTTCAATCCCCGCTTCAACGAATTTCTCAACAGGCATTGATTCACCCGTTAAAGACGATTGGTTAATAAAGAGGTCATTCGTCCAAATCAAAACGGCATCTGCTGGGATCATATCTCCTGTAGCGAGTGTTACGATGTCTCCTGGTACCACTTCATCCATCGGAATTTCTTCAGTAATACCATTTCTAGTAACGGCACACGTATTCTCAATTAATTCTTTTAACGCCTCGCTCGCTTGCTGTGAGCGGTACTCTTGAATAAAAGTGATAATAACACTCGCTAAAATCATCAAACTCATAACGATTGCTGCTTCATAGTCTTTCGTTAAAGCTGAAACAAGCATTAAACCAAGCAACACTAAAACAAAGGGGTCTTTAAATGCTGATAGAAAAATTAACCATGGTGGGGTTGGTTTTTCTGCATCTACTTTATTGGGACCAAATTCTTCTAAACGTTCTAAGGCATCTTCTTTTGAAAGTCCTTGTGCCGACGTTCTTAGTTCCATATACAACTCACGCTCAGAAAGAAGCGCTAATTTTTTTAACTCTTGTTCTTTAAAATCTGTCTTTTTCATCATGTTCATTCCTCCTCGAATTTATGCTAGGAATGAAAGTTGACATCCTCCTAGCATTTGGGTCATTTTTTTATTTATCTGGGGACTGGGACAATCCATTTGTTTACCGCCTTTCTGGTTTTGCTCAACAAAAAAACGCACACTCAACAATGAGTATGCGTCAAACAATCCATAGTCATCGTTGAGCTTTAGCACTATAAAGCGTAGACAAACAACTTATTGTTCATCAGCTACATTATGAATAACCTTCGCGATTATTCCTGTTCAACCAACTAAGAGTCTCTCGATTCTTTCGCGGCAGCAGCTTATTTCTTTATAGGAGCCTCACCTAACAATTATTTAATTCATCTATTACTATAGACTTCTTTCTAGCCGATGTCAACTTATTGAAAAAAACATAATTTATGCAAACAAGAATAAAGCTAATTTACATAATCTAGATACTGGCAACTTATAGCAGATAAATGAAAAGCAATATTCCTTTAAAAAAAAGCTAGAAAAGGCAATCTATCCTTTTCTAGCTTTTTTAGTTAAATTGTATCACCATTAAAAATTGAATTTTTCACAATTACATAATCTACTTTACGAATCGCTTCTAAGTCGTTCCCACCTGCATAAGAAATGGAAGATTGTAAGTCTTGTTGCATTTCAACCAAGGTATCTTTTAAAGAACCTTTGTGTGTTACCCAAATCTTCTTACCTTCAACATTTTTCTTTTCACCTTTTTGGAATTCAGAAGCTGAACCAAAGTACTCCTTATAAACAACACCATTTTCAACTTTTGTTTCGCCTGGTGATTCTTCGTGACCTGCAAATAGCGAACCGACCATAACCATTGACGCACCAAATCGAACCGATTTCGCGATATCACCATGGTTACGAATACCACCATCCGCAATAATTGGTTTACGAGCTGCTTTGGCACACCATCTTAAAGCAGCTAATTGCCAACCACCTGTTCCAAATCCTGTTTTTAGTTTCGTAATACAAACTTTACCTGGGCCAATACCGACTTTCGTAGCATCCGCACCAGCATTTTCTAATTCGCGAACCGCTTCTGGCGTGCCAACATTTCCAGCAATGACAAATGTTTCAGGAATTACTTTTTTAATGTGTTGAATCATACGAATTACTGAATTTGAATGCCCATGAGCAATGTCTATTGTAATATAATCAGGAATCACGTTTTCTGATGCTAATTGTTCAACGAAACCATATTCATAATCTTTTACACCTACACTGATTGAAGAAATGTAACCTTTTTCTTTCATTCTTTTAATAAAAGGAATGCGACTTTCTTCATCGAAACGGTGCATGATATAGAAATAACCGTTTTCAGCTAAAAATTCTGCAATTGATTCATCAACAATCGTTTGCATATTGGCAGGAACCACTGGCATTTTAAAAGAATGTTTCCCTAAAGTGACAGTCGTATCACACTCCGAACGGCTATTCACAATACACTTATTAGGAACCAACTGAATATCCTCATAATCAAAAACTTGCATATCAAACATCAAAAAACATCCTCTCAGATTTCTTATTAAAGATATTTAAGCGTTTTTCAACGCCCAAACTACTTTAGACGATTTACAAGAAAAAAGCAACTAAAATAAAGATAATTCAAAACATAACCACTCGAATGTTCGTGTTTTATTATTTCACCCTTATGGTAATTGGTTTCCTGCTGCTAAATAAATCGCATACCAATCCTCACGCGACAAAACAATTTCAGAAGCTTTCGCCACTTCTATCATTCGATTTTTATTCATCGTCCCTAAAATAACTTGCATTTGAGCGGGGTGGCGTAAAATCCAAGCAGATGCTAGTCCTGTTGGTGTTGTATTGTATTTTTCTGCAAGTATTTTCAACGTTTTGTTTAACTCTGGAAATTTAAGTGAGTCAATAAAAACACCTTCAAAAAAACCATATTGATAAGGCGACCATGCTTGAATCGTCATCTTATTTAGACGTGAGTATTCTAAAATGCCCCCGTCTCGATCGATTGCAAACCCATCATTCATATTCACGTGCAACCCTTGATCAATCATTTCTGTGTGCTTAATACCAAATTGTAATTGATTAGCAACTAACGGCTGACTAACCGCTGATTTCAACAAATTAATTTGACCTGGATTTTGGTTACTTACACCAAAGTATTTTACTTTTCCTTGTTTTTCTAACAGATAGAAGGCTTCTGCGACTTCTTCTGGTTCAAAAAGAGTATCGGGACGATGCAATAATAAGGCATCTAAATAATCCGTTTGCAAGCGAGCTAAGCTTCCTTCAACAGATTCAATAATATGTTCTTTAGAAAAATCATACATTTTACCTGGTACAATACCACATTTTGATTGAATAAATAAATCATTTCTATTTAAAGTAGATTTCTGTAAAGCGCTACCAAAGATTTCTTCACAAAGTCCTTCACCATAAATATCAGCATGATCAAAAAAAGTAATTCCTTGATCAACACTTGTTTCAATTATTTCTTGCGCATTATCAGCGGAACGAATGCGCATACAACCCAAAACAACAGCCGGTACTTCTTGCGCTGTTGGGCCAAATTTAATTTTTTTCATTTTTTCATCGTCCTTTCTTATTCGATAGATTTATTTTACCACAGTCCGAATAAAACATTCATTTTTTAAACTAAAAAAACTTCGCCAAAGAAGGAGTCTTTCGCGAAGTTTTATTTAAATAACTAACTCAAGGCTTTTGATCCAATATCTTGACGGAAATGAAGAGAAGCGTTTTGAGCAACTTTTAATGCTTCATAAACTTTTTGCTGTGCTTCAACAATCGTTGGTGCACTCGCTTCAACTAGAAAAATCCGGCCACCGTTCCCAACTAGTTGCTGATTTTTTTCTGCTACGCCAGCGTAAAAAACTTGCACCGTTTCATCTGTTATTTCAGGTAGAACCATGTTTTTTTCATAAGCTTCAGGATAACCTTTCGCTGCAACAACCACGCCGACACTCGCTTGGTTATTCCAAACAATTGTTGGTTCTTCATGATGAATTAAAGCCGTAATAATATCGGCTAGACTACTATCTAAGCGTGATAAAACGACCTGTGTTTCTGGATCGCCAAAACGAGCATTAAATTCAATGACTTTTGGTCCTTCCTTAGTTGCAATTAAACCTGCATATAAAATGCCGCGGTAAGGTGTTCCTTGGGCAATCATCCCTTGAATCGTCGGATACAAAACTTTTTCAACCGACTCATCGACCATACTTTGAGGAATTTGTGGAACAGGTGTATAAGCGCCCATTCCGCCTGTATTTGGTCCTAAATCGCCATCAAATACTCGTTTATGATCTTGAGCAATCACCATTGGGTACAAGCGATCACCATCCACAAAGGCTAACAAAGAAAATTCTTCGCCGTCTAAAAACTCTTCAATCACGACACGCGCGCCACTTTCACCAAATTTATTTTCCTCTAGCATTTCGCGTAAAGCTTGGACTGCTTCTTCGACCGTTTGTGCAACCACGACACCTTTTCCAGCCGCTAACCCATCAGCTTTGATCACAATTGGTGCGCCTTTTTCTAATACATAGGCTTTTGCAGCTTCAAAGTCCGAAAATGAAGCATAATCGGCTGTTGGGATTGCCATTTTCACCATTAATTCTTTAGCAAATTCTTTTGATCCTTCAATCATAGCCGCTGCTTTGTTGGGACCAAATATTTTAAGGCCAGCTGCTTCAAAGTCATCAACAATGCCATTTAACAATGGAATTTCTGGGCCAACAAAAGTCCACTCAATCGCGTTTTCTTTTGCAAAACGAATCAAATTTTCATGATCATCTTCGGCAATATCTACTGTTACTACACCATCGCGTTTCATTCCAGGGTTGCCCTTGGCACAAAAAACTTGTTCGACTTTTGGATCTTCTAAAAGTTTTTTAGCTAACGCGTGTTCTCGACCACCGCTACCGATTACCAATAATTTCATATGAATCTCCCTTTTAAAAAAACTTTTACTTTTTAGTGTTTAAAATGACGAATGTTTGTAAAGAGCATTGTCACGCCATACTTATCAGCCATCGCTATTGAATCTTGGTCTTTAATGCTTCCGCCAGGTTGGATGATGGCTTTAATACCATGTTCAGCTGCGTATTTAACACTATCATCCATCGGGAAAAAGGCATCACTGGCTAAAACAGCACCAGCGATTTTGCCAGCTGCTTCGGCTTGTTCAATCGCAATCTTTACAGAGCCTACCCGATTCATTTGACCTGCACCAATTCCAACTGTTTCGCTTTGGTTTGCTAGTAAAATCGCATTTGATTTCACATGTTTGACTGCTTTCCAAGCAAACGTTAAGGCATCCAATTCTTCTGCTGTTGGCTGTCTTTTTGTTACAACTTGCCAGTCTTGTGTTTCTTCAGCCACGTTATCGATATCTTGTACCAATAGCCCACCTAATACTGAAACGGTCTCTTTTTTCACTTGATTGGCTCCAGCAAAGTCTAACGTTAATAAACGAAGGTTTTGTTTTTTAGCTAATAACGCAAAGGCATCTTCATCAAAAGCTGGCGCTATAATAATTTCTAAGAAGATTTTTTTCATTTCTTCCGCTGTAGCTAAATCGACTGGACGATTTAAAGCAACGATACCACCAAAAATTGAAACCGGATCTGCTTCATACGCACCTAAGTAAGCATCTAAAGCGGTCGCTCCTTTACCTAAACCACAAGGGTTCATATGCTTCACCGCAACCGCCGTTGGGTGCTCGTATTCACGAACAATACGAATTGCCGCATCGGCATCGCGAATATTGTTATAAGATAATTCTTTACCGTGTAATTGTTTCGCTTGGGCAATCGAAAATCCACTAGGTAAAGCATCTTGGTAAAACGACGCATTTTGATGACTATTTTCGCCATAGCGTAACGTTTGTTTTAACTCATACGTCAAGGTTAACTTTTCTGGTTCTGCTTCCTCTACAAATTCAGTTAAATAATTGGCAATTAAAGCATCATAAGCCGCCGTATGACGAAAAACTTTAGCGGCTAAACGTTGGCGAGTAGTAATATTTGTCGCTTGTTGTTCTTGATATTCTGACAAAACAAGGTCATAATCACTTGGGTCAACGACGACTGTTACAAATGCATGATTTTTTGCAGCTGAACGTAACATACTTGGGCCACCAATATCAATATTTTCAATTGCTTCTTCGTGCGTTACATCTGGCTTTAAAATCGTTTCTTTAAACGGGTATAAATTGACAACAACTAAATCGATTGGCACAATGTCATGTTCGGTCATCGCATTCATATGCGTTGGTAGATCACGTCTACCTAAAAGTCCTCCATGAATTTTTGGATGAAGTGTTTTTACTCGCCCGTCCATCATTTCGGGGAATTGCGTCACTTCTTCAATTCCAACTGTTTGAATTCCTGCTGCTTCTAAAGCAACCTTCGTGCCTCCAGTTGATACAATTTCAAAGTTTAAATCAATTAATTTTTGAGCAAAGGCAACGATGCCTGTTTTATCTGAAACACTAATTAAAGCGCGTTTAGTCATTTTCGGTCAGACTCCTTTTTTCGGGTAATATCAGCTAGTACTTTTGGATACCAGTGGTGTTCAAGTTGATGAATTTTCTCTTCTAAAGATTCAAGCGTATCTTCTGGTAAAATCGGTGTGGCTGCTTGTGCGATAATTGGTCCCGTATCAACTCCTGCATCAATATAATGGATCGTAATCCCTGTAATTTTCACACCATAATCATAGGCATCTTTAATCCCATGCAAACCAGGAAAACTCGGGAGTAAAGACGGATGAATGTTAATTATTCGATTGGGAAAAGCATCCAGTAATGTCGGTCCAATAATACGCATATAACCCGCTAAAACAATTAAATCAATTTGATGTTCTAGCATTATTTTAGTTAATTCTTTTTCATATTCTGTTTTATTATTAAAATCTTTAGGAGAAAAACAGAGCGTTTTTACGTCATGTTTTTCTCCTCGGTTTAAAACAAATGCTTTTGGATTATCACAAAATAACAAGGTTAACTCTGCTTCAATTTGACCGGCAGCAACTGCTTGCGCAATCACTTCAAAATTACTTCCATTCCCTGAAGCAAAAACCGCTATTTTCATAATGTTTCCTCAACAAATGCAATCGCTTCTTCTGCTTTTTCAACCACTTGTCCAATGATATAAGCTTCCTCATTTAATAGCGCTTGAACTTGAGCCACTTGTTCGGGGGCAACAGCTAAAATCATACCAATTCCCATATTAAAGATTTCATACATTTCTAATTTTGGAATTTCACCATAAGCTTCTAAATCTTTAAAAATCGGTAATACTGGCCAAGAACCTAATTGAATTTTAGCACTTAAGCCTTCTGGTAGCATGCGAGGAACGTTCTCAACAAAACCACCACCAGTAATGTGCGCAATCCCATTCACTAAGCCGGCTTTTACTAGTGGCATCAATTCTTTCACATAAATCTTAGTTGGCACAAGTAAAGCTTCGTGAACACTAAGATTGGTTTCTTTTAAAAGATCCTCACCAGTTAGACCGTGTTTTTCAAAGAAGATTTTGCGGACTAGTGAGTAACCATTTGAGTGAATTCCTGAAGAAGGTAAACCAATCAGAACATCGCCTGGGCGGATTTTTTCGCCGGTAACTAGTTGACTTTTTTCAGCAATACCTACAGCAAAACCTGCTAAATCATAATCATCTTCTCCGTACATTCCTGGCATTTCAGCTGTTTCGCCACCAATTAAGGCGGCACCTGCTTGTAAACAACCTTCTGCGACACCGGCCACTACGGCTTCTAAGCGTGTCGGGATGTTTTTTCCTGTTGCGATATAATCTAAAAAGTAAAGTGGTTCTGCTCCTTGAGCGATAATATCATTCACACACATTGCAACACAATCAATCCCAATCGTATCGTGTTTATCAGCCTGGATTGCGACCATTAACTTAGTTCCAACACCATCTGTTCCAGAAACAAGGACCGGCTCTTTGACGTCAAGTAAACTTAGATCAAAACAACCACCAAAACCACCTAATGCTCCCATTACTCCTAATCGTTCTGTTTTTTTAACGTGTTTTTTAATGCGTTCAACAACTTCATAACCAGCTTCTACGTCAACGCCTGCTTTGGCATATGCATTTGGCACTTATGATTCCTCCAATTTAAAAACGTGATTTTTTGTCTAATAATGAGGCCTGATAATTGGCTTCATAATCGTATAAGGGGGTGGGAAAATCGCCATTGAAATAAGCCATACAAAGGCCTGTATATGGCGCGTCAAATTTCAAACCGATTGCATCAATCAAACCTTCTTCACTTAAAAAAGCCAATGAATCTGCTCCTATACGCTCGCGCATTTCTTCAATTGATAAATCAGCTGCAATTAATTCTTTGCGCGTTTGAATATCAATTCCATAAAAACAAGGGTATTTTAATGGCGGTGAAGCAATGCGCAAGTGCACTTCCTTCGCACCGGCCTCTTTTAGTAATTGAACAATTCTTTTACTTGTTGTTCCACGAACGATGGAATCATCCACTAAGATTACTTTCTTTCCTTCAACGACCCCTCGTACAGCTGAAAGTTTCATTCGGACACCTTGCTCGCGAAGTTCTTGTGTCGGTTGAATAAAAGTTCGAGCAACATATTGGTTTTTTACTAAGCCTAATTCATATGGAATTCCCGAATATTCTGCGTAGCCACTGGCTGCTGAAAGCGAGGAGTTAGGCACTCCAATGACCATATCCGCTTCAATTGCCGCTTCTTTAGCTAAACGTCTGCCCATGTTCTTACGAGCCGTATGAACATTGACACCGGCAATATTAGAATCTGGGCGGGCAAAGTAAATGTACTCCATTGAACAAATCGCATGCTGAGTTTCAGTTGTAAAGGTATCAACTTTCAACCCCTCATCATTAATCATTACCACTTCACCAGGTTGCACATCACGAACAAAAGCTGCCCCAATGGCCTCTAATGCGCACGTCTCAGAAGCAATTACGTAAGCGCCATTTTTCATTAAACCAATAGACAATGGTCGAAAACCATTTGGATCTAGCGCCCCATATAAAGCATCTTCCGTCATTAAAATATACGCAAAACCACCATGAACTTGTTTTAGACTCGCTTTTAGGCTTTCTAAAAAAGTTGGCGCTTGGTTTTTACGAATTAGATGCATTAAAATTTCTGTATCCGAATTCGAATGGAAAATCGCACCATTTTCTTCTAATTCACGACGCAACGTTTTCGCATTCGTTAAGTTCCCGTTATGAGCAAGGCCAACTTGCCCATCAAAAAAGCGAAATAAAAAAGGTTGAATATTATCGACATGTCCATTGCCTGAAGTAGCGTAACGAACATGACCAATCGCTGCATTCCCTTTTAATTTATTAATTTTTTTCTCATCGGCAAAAACTTCAGAGAGTAAGCCTAAACCACGGTATCCTCTAAGGTAGCCTTCTTCATTTGAGACAATCCCAGCACCTTCTTGACCACGGTGTTGTAAATTATGTAGACCAAAGTAGGTGACGTGGGAGGCTTCACTATGCCCCCACACCCCAAAAATCCCACATTCTTCATTTAAACTTCTTACTTCAGTAGGCATGCAATTGCGCCCTCCCATAGTTGTTTCGCCGTTTGTGTCTTAGTTTGAATTACGCCATCTTTTGCTTGAATGTTTAGTTCACCGCTGGCAGTAACTTCACCCACTTTTGTTGCAAAATCTCCTGCTAAAGCTTCAAAAGCAACTTGATTTTCTGGTTTTACACTAAGTACAAAACGTGATTGTGTTTCTGAAAACAGTTCTTCTTTAGGTAAATCAAAAGTTACGTTAACACCTAAGTCTTTACCAAAAGCACTTTCTGTCACCGCGACTGCTAGACCACCTTCTGCACAATCATGCGCACTAGCAATCAAACCTTTTTGGATTGCATCTAAGACAAAAGCTTGATTTTTCTTTTCTGTTGCTAAATCAAAGTCCATTAATTTCCCTTCAATTTTACCAATTTGCATTTTTTGCAACTCGCTACCGTTAAAGTCTGCTTTTGTTTCTCCGACAACATAAATCAAATCACCTGGCGCTTTAAAGTCTTGCGTTGTAATATGGGCAAGGTCTTCAATTAAACCGACCATACCTATCACAGGTGTTGGGTAAACCGCTTGTCCATCGGTTTCGTTATACATGGAAACATTTCCTGAAATGACTGGTGTATCTAATACACGACATGCTTCAGCAATCCCATCTGCAGAAGTCCACAGCTCCCAGAAAACTTCTGGTTTATCTGGTGAACCATAGTTCAAACAGTCGGTAATCGCTAGTGGACGACCACCAGAAGCGACAATATTACGAGCTGCTTCAGACACTGCAATTTGACCACCGATTTCTGGATTTAAAAACAAATAACGACTATTACAATCAGTTGTCATTGCTAATGCTTTATTTGTACCACGAACACGCAAGACAGCCGCATCACTACCTGGGCGAACAACTGTATTTGTTCGCACTTGACTATCATAAGTTTCATAAACCACTTTTTTCGAAGCGATTGTTGGTTGTTGTAGCAAATCAATTAAAGTTTGTGTCGCATCCGTCACTTCTGGAACAAAATTAGCCATCTCCGCAAATTCTTTGATTCGAGCAGGCTCTTCGTAAGGTTTGTAATAGGTTGGTGCATCTTCTGCTAAAGCATCAACTGGTAAGTTCGCTACTTCTTGTCCGCGATGGTATAGACGATACAAACCGTCGTCGGTTACTTCACCAATGGTTACGGCATCCAATTCATATTTTTCAAATAAATCAACGACTTCTTGTTCGCGACCTTTATGCACACAAATTAGCATCCGTTCTTGTGATTCAGAAAGCATCATTTCATAAGGGGTCATATTCGTTTCGCGTTGTGGCACGTCATCTAGATAAAGTTTTAAACCAGAACCTGCTTTTGAAGCCATTTCTGAACTTGATGAAACAAGGCCGGCCGCTCCCATATCTTGAATCCCAACTAATAAATCACTGTAATCTAAAATCAGCTCTAAACAAGCTTCCATTAATAGTTTTTCCATAAATGGATCGCCCACTTGAACCGCTGAACGTTGTTGTTCTTCACCTTCAGTAAATTCTTCTGAAGAAAAAGTCGCTCCGTGGATACCATCGCGTCCTGTTTTGGCTCCAACATACATAATTGAGTTACCGACACCTTTGGCTTGACCTTTTTGGATATCTTTATGGTCAATTAAACCAACACACATTGCATTAACTAATGGATTTTTTTCATAGCAAGGATCAAATTGAATTTCACCGCCGACCGTTGGAATACCGATACAGTTCCCATAGCCACCAATTCCGGCAACGATTTCTTCAAATAAATATTTTGTTCGATCGTTGTCTAATTCACCAAAACGTAAAGAATTTAACATCGCAATCGGACGGGCTCCCATACTAAAAATATCACGGATAATTCCCCCAACACCCGTTGCAGCGCCTTCGTAAGGTTCAACCGCAGATGGATGGTTATGACTTTCAGCTTTAAATACAACCGCTTGTCCGTCACCAATATCAACAATCCCAGCGCCTTCTCCCGGTCCTTGTAAGACTTGTGGGCCAGTAATTGGAAACTTTCTTAAAACTGGTTTTGAATTTTTATAAGAACAATGCTCACTCCACATGACAGAAAAAAGACCCGTTTCTGTATAATTTGGTAAGCGACCTAAAATATCTTCTGAAATCATACGGTATTCTTCGTCTGTTAGGCCCCATTCCGCATAAATTCGTTTTTCTTTAATTTCTTGAGGAGTTGGCTCCATTACTTTCATCATCTATTCCGTCACCTTTCCAAAATTCTTCAGCATCGAAGCAAAGAAACGCTTGCCATCAACTGATCCTAATAATTCTTCCATCGCACGCTCTGGGTGAGGCATCATGCCTAAAACATTGCCTGCTTTATTCGTAATCCCCGCAATGTTTTCTAAACTACCATTGACATTTTCAACATATTTAAAAACAATTTGATTATTTTCTTTTAATTCAGCTAATGTTGTTTCATCGCAGTAGTAACTACCCTCGCCATGCGCGATTGGCAATTGAATGATTTCATTTTCTGCATATTCTGTTGTAAAACGTGTTTGATTGTTCACGACTTGAATCGGTGTTGTCTTACACATAAAATGAAGAGAGTCATTTCTTTTTAACACGCCTGGTAAAAGACCCGCTTCTGTTAAGATTTGGAAACCATTACATGTACCAAATACCGGCTTCCCTTCTTCAGCAAAACGAATCACTTCATTCATAATATTTGAAAAACGAGCAATCGCACCACAACGTAAGTAATCACCATATGAGAAGCCTCCTGGAAGAAGTACCCCATCAAATCCCGCTAAACTAGTTGCATCATGACGAACATATTCTGCTTCTGCGCCCATCACATCTTTGATCGCCCATAGTAAATCAAGGTCACAATTCGAACCTGGAAAAACAATGACAGCAAATTTCATGTTAAGCTTCCTCCATTTTTTGAATTTCATAGCGATACGTTTCCATATTGACATTCGCTAATAACTTGTCACATACTTCTTCAACCATTGCTTCGACTGGCTTATCACTTGCAGCAACCTTCATCTCAAAATATTTACCAATCCGGATTTCTTCTACTTCTGTGTAACCTAAACGATGAACCGCCCCTTTAACTGCTTCTCCTTGAGGATCCAATACTGATTCTTTATACGTTACATATACTTTAACAAAATGCATTTTCCATTCTCCTTCATAAATAAATATTTTATCAGTGATGTTTAATCAAGTTGATTGTAACAACTAATTTTTTTATTCACAATTAAATATTTACATTTTAATCAAATTCTCTTATTAATGTTCGTGTTTAAGTGGATATAGTTTGTTATATTCACTTATAACCTTAGAAATAAGATATAAACCCTAAAAAAACAAAAAAACAATTAGTAAGTAATTTTATTTACTTACTAATTGTTTTTAGGAAATTAGTATTTGTTTTACCAAATTTTTGTTGCTTTAATTTCTTGTAATGTTTGCTCGATGTTCTCACTCGTAATCGTAATGTGCCCCATTTTTCGACCAACTTTACTTTCTGACTTACCGTAGTAATGGAATTGCCAAGCTGGCTTTTCAGCAATTAAAGCATACGTCTGCTCTAATTCTTCCCCTAAAATATTAACCATTACAGCACTTGATAACAAATGGGCATCCGTCAGTGGCCAACCACAAATACCACGAATGTGCGCGTCAAACTGACTCAGATTACACGCTTCAATTGAATAGTGACCTGAATTATGCGGTCTTGGTGCTAACTCATTAACATAAATGCTACCAGATTCTGTCAAAAACATTTCAATGGCAAGCACCCCATGGAGATTTAAGGCCTGAGCGATAACTTTAGCGATCCGATCAATTTCTGTTGCTACTTCCTGTGAAATTTTAGCAGGAGCAAGCGTCATTTGTAAAATATTATTTTTATGAATATTTTCAACAATTGGAAACGTCGAGAATTCACGACCATTCCCCGCCACAATAATTGATAATTCTTTTGTAAATGGAATCCAAGCTTCTAATTCACAAGTTCCTTCACGTAACAAATTCATAGAAGGTGCTAAGTCAGACATCGTTTTTAAGACATACTGCCCTTTGCCATCATAGCCCCCACGAGTTGTTTTCAAGACACATGGGTAACCAATACTCTCAATTGCATCTTGAATATCCGTTGGGCTAATAATCGTTGCGTAAGGTGCTATCACAATATTATTATTTTCTAGAAATGATTTTTCTAACAGGCGATCTTGGGTAATCGCTAATAAATCTGTCCCTTGTGGAACGGGAACAAGATTAGCAATCGCATTTAAAGCTTCGACGTTGACATTTTCAAACTCATAAGTAATCACATCGCATCTTTTAGCCATTTCTTCTAAAGCAAGCACATCATTATAATCTGCTAGAATATGCCAATCCGCAATTTGACTCGTTGGGCAGTCTTGAGCAGGATCTAAAACCCCCACACGAAAACCCATCTTCTTAGCACTTATCGTCATCATTTTACCTAATTGTCCCCCACCGATAATTCCAATGGTTGCACCTGGCATTAATGGTTTATTCAAATTGATCACTACTTTCTAAAACAGTTTCAGCCATTTTTTGACGTTTTTCTGCTATTTTATCCGCGAGATTTAAATCGTTCATGGAAAGCATTTGTGCCGCTAAAATACCGGCATTGCTTGCGCCCGCCTTACCTATTGCGACCGTTGCAACAGGAATTCCAGCTGGCATTTGAACAATTGATAATAACGAATCTAGTCCACTTAAAGCTTTTGATTGAACGGGTACACCAATTACAGGTAACGTCGTTTTTGCTGCAACCATTCCAGGTAAATGTGCTGCACCTCCTGCTCCTGCAATAATGACTTTAATGCCACGATCGCGTGCTTCTTGCGCAAAAGTAAACATCAAATCTGGTGTACGATGGGCCGAAACAACTTTTTTTTCATAAGGAACGCCTAATTCCTCTAATTGTAAACAAGCTTCTTTCATTGTTTCCCAATCGGAAATGCTTCCCATAATTACAGCAACTAATGGTTTCATGATAATCTCCTTTTCATTCAGTAATTACATATTAGCAACTTCTATCAAGCTAGTCAAAACAAAATTCGAATAATTATTTAATATTTGATTATAATGTTCGCTTATTATAAAAAAGCAAGCGACTCCCCCTTCTTTTCAGGAAATTCGCTTGCGTCTTTTCATTTATTCAAAATAAAAACAACTAATTTTAAACTTTTAAGCATCCGCCTCTAAAAAAGTTACTTCGCCTTCTTTTAGTGATGCAATTCTAGCTAAAGAAACCACTTCTAAGCCCATTTCTTCTAGCAGTTGGCGCCCATCTTGGAATGATTTTTCAATTAAAATTCCAATTCCCTCAACACTTGCTCCTGCTTGTTGGCAAAGTTCAATCAAGCCTTTTGCCGCTTGACCATTTGCTAAGAAATCGTCAATAATTAACACGCGATCTGATTCATTTAAAAATTTTCGTGAAATCGAAATCGTACTCGTTACTTGCTTTGTAAAAGAATAAACAGAAGCAGTCAGCAACTCCTCATTCATTGTCAAACTCTTTGATTTTCGTGCAAAAATCATTGGTACACCTAATTGACGTGCGCAAAAAATCGCAGGTGCAATTCCAGAAGACTCAATTGTGACCACCTTTGTAATTTTACGATTGGCAAACACTTCAGCAAAAAGATGCCCCATTTTCTCCATCAGTTCGGGATCCACTTGATGGTTAATTAAACTATCAACCTTTAGGACGCCATCTCCTAACACGTCCCCATCTTGCTGAATTCGTTTGACTAACTCTTCCATTATAATAACGACTCCTTTATCTCAATATATAAAAAATACCTTTTTGCGCTATAGCAAAAAGGCGTTTGAAACACATTTTTAACTTATAGTCCAATATTTACGGTATTGGGTAGAAACGGCCGACCAATTACGGCATTATATAAGCAATGACTAATTATGAAAAACACACAGTTAATTATGCGCTTTTATTATTAAAAAAACAAGCTTTTAGAGCAATTCTCCCCTGTTTTTCATCAAAATATTATTTTTCAAATTCTAGTCGTTCTTTTTCTCGATAGACTTCCATTTTTTTACTAAACAATTTCCCATTTGATGGTGGAGTAAAGGTAATGGCATTTGCTCCTGCTTCAATCACAGCTAAGATTGTTTCATCTGTCGGTCCACCTGTTGCAATAATTGGCAATTCTGGATAATTTTGGCGAAAATGTCGAACAACTTCAGCCGTTTCTTTTCCAGCACTAATATTAATTATTTTTACGCCACAGTTAATTTTTTCGTCAATCGGAGTATACTTACTTGTAACCGTACTAACAACAGGAATATCAACAACTTGACACACTTCGCAAATAGTCTCTACCGGGGTTGGTGCATTTAATACGACCCCAATTGAGCCTTGGGCTTCTGCAAATAGACTCATGTACGCCGCTCGACTTCCTTGTGTTAAACCACCGCCAACACCAGAAAACACAGGAATATCTGCTGCCTCAATAATACTCTTTGTAATCGCAGGATGCGGTGTAAAGGGATACACTGCAATGACCGCGTTGGCATTCGTATTACGGATAATGGCAATATCCGTTGTAAAAATAATTGAACGAATCTTTTTACCAAAAATAATAATCCCACTTGCTTGATTAATTACTTCAGGCACTTTAACAATATCTTTACGTAACTCGGTAGTAATATTAGGGATAAAATCTGAACTCAAAAAAAACACTCCCATCTAATCATATTGATATAATTGATATGTCTCAATTACGTGAATTACTTTTTCGGCATAATTCGGGTCCGTCGCATAACCTGCTAATTGTAGCGCATGAGCGGCCTCTTGATAATTCGTCGCTGTTAAAACACCCGCATATTTATTTGGGTCCCAATCTACCCCATTAATAAATAATTTTGTATGATCATCCATTGACTCTTCCCACGAATCATACACACGAAAGTCACCTTGAATCACAACCCATTGTTCGTTGAAGAATTCCTGGGTGTCCAAGGTCACTTTTCTTGCATCACCATACGCTTTAATTCCAAATAAATTAAAATAGTGACTGGCTAATTGACTCGTACCCCAGTTAGACTCTAAAATAGCTTGACCAATAATAATACTCGGCAGCACGCCATAACCTGCTTGTAACTCTTGTGCATGGGGAAGTAATCGCGAAATAAACTCCTCTTCTGAGTAACTACTTGCTACTTGTTGCCCATAAGCATTGTCTGGGCTTCTTTGGTCTGACAATGCACGCAAAGACAGTACGAAGGAAAAAGAAATTAGTAAAAGACCACTGATTATAAAAGGAATTTGGCGATTTCTTTTCATTCTTTTCTTTTTTTTCTTCATTCTATCCCTACTTTTTCTATTTCTTTTAATTGTTGAAGATATTCTTCTAAAGTTAAATGGTGTTCTTCGATATATTTCGCATTTCCCACGCCTACATAACGAAAATGCCAAGGTTCATAAGTAATTTTAGTCATACTTTCTTTTTCTTTTGGATAGCGTAAAATAAAACCATATTCTCTTGCATGTTCCGCTAACCATTGCCCTCCTGCTGTCTCACCGAATTTTGTTGATAATGGCTGATCTGTGTAATTATTATTCCAGTTTTGGTCAATCACATCAAAGGCCAATCCCGTATGGTGCTCACTATAACCAGGTTCTGTAGATGTTTCTTTCACTTGTTCAATTGCTTCTGCTTCACTAACGCCTTGACTCGTCAAGTCGTTTACATACCCTTGAAAAATTTCTTCTTGGTAAGAAATTGAACGATATGCTGAAATTAAAACAAGTGGAAAACCCGCCTGTTCCGCTGCTTGCGTGAGTTCCTGGTACGCGTCTATTATTTTTTGGTGTAACAACATCCCATTTTCTAAAGTGATCAATTCACTCGCTGGCACTTCTGCTGCTAACTTGTGCTCTGGCCCAACTAGAACAAGTGACCAATCTGTCGTTTTTACGGCAGGTAGCGATGGTGTACTCGTTTTTTCCTCATTGCTTACTTGCGCTGACTTCGTCTTATCACCGTTAACTTTGGCTTGTTGCGTCACATCTTTTGCCTGTGCACCTTGATAAGGTTGTGTAACAAACAAATTAATTCGATACACAACAAAAATTGCTAAGATTGATGCAAAACTTATTTTTAATACTTTCATCAAACGACCTCTTACTTATTTATAGATTTATACATAATTTTCTGCTAACTCTTGATTAATCCAATCTAATAATGCCACTTCTTGACGAACTATTTGATTTTGGATTTCTGCTGGTAACCTAAAATTTAAAACATCGTCAAAACCCCATTCGCCATATTCCAAACTAACCCTTAAATCAATAAAAGCTTCTTCAGGAGAATCATTTAATTGCTTTATTTCAACAACTCCACCACTTGAGTTCAACCATTTTTTTGCGATTTTTATTTTCATTTTTTTATACTCTAAAACCGCCACTTGTCGTTTTTCAGGATAAATAATTGTTTGACGCAATATTTTTTGTAATAGCATCCACTCATAGTCACTAAATATATTTTTTACTTTTTGGTTTTCTTCAGCTGATAATTGGGTTTTCCCTTTTTTCCAGTTATCCCAACGTTCTTTAGAGATTCCCAATTGTTGTTCGTAAAACTCTGCTTCTGACTGGTAAATTTCTCTCAATCCACCTAAAATCAAAGTGATATAAATTTCATGCATAAAAAAAATACCTCCTATTTAATGTAATTGATTTTTGACCAAAGAAGAAGTCTTCTATTCAAATATTGACCAAAACTTAACTTCTTTTGTTATACTATAATATATTATAACCTAGGAGGCTTCATTATGGAAAAATATAATTGGGGAATTGTCGGGACTGGAGACATCGCCGAACAATTTGCACATCAATTTAATCAAACGGATAGCCATTTATACGCTGTCAGTGCACGCGATTTTGAAAAAACAAAAAGATTCGCCAATAAACATCAGAT
Source organism: Enterococcus lemanii (assembly GCF_016909125.1). GTDB lineage: Bacteria > Bacillota > Bacilli > Lactobacillales > Enterococcaceae > Enterococcus_I > Enterococcus_I lemanii. Next base: position 140,710 of record NZ_JAFBFD010000001.1, read on the forward strand.
ACCACATGTGTTTTCAGATTTTGAAGCGATGCTTGAAGACCCTGCATTACAGATTGTTTATGTCGCTGTTCCGAATCAATTACACTACAGCTACATCAAAAAAGCCTTACTGGCAAATAAACATGTCCTATGTGAAAAAGCAATGACATTAAATTACCAAGAGTTAATGGAATTAGTTCAAATTGCCAATGAGAAAAAACTTATCTTGCAAGAAGCAATGACTATTTTTAATATGCCTTTATACGCTCACTTAAAAGAGCGAGCAGCTGCCAACGAATTTGGGCGTCTGAAAATGATTCAAGCTCCTTTTGGTAGTTACAAAGAGCCTGACCCAACCAATCGGTTTTTTAATCCTGATTTAGCTGGCGGCGCGTTACTAGACATTGGAACGTATGCCGTTTCATTTGCACGTTATTTTATGTCGACAACGCCAAAAGTACTTTTCAGCGAGATGTTACCATTTGAAACAGGTGTGGATGAGCAGTCTATTACTGTTTTAAAAAACACCCAAGATGAAATGGCCACCGTCGCTTTAACTTTCCAAGCAAAAATGCCAAAAACGGGTATTGTTGCCTATGAAAAAGCTTATTTAACCATTCCTGAATACCCTCGCAGTGATTTTGCAACGATTACCTATTTAGATGGGAAGGTCGAATCTGTCCAGCTAGGCGAAACCGAGCAAGCCCTTAATTATGAAATCGAACAAATGGTCAAAAGCATCCAATCAACGCATAATTCCACACTGCCACTGACCATTGACGTAATAAAAATCCTTGATACCATGCAAACTTTATGGGCCAAATAACACACGATAAAAAAACAAACCTAGTAAAATTTGACTCTAGGTTTGCTTTTTTTGCTATAAGGGTTAATCGCCATGGTACTTTATATTTGAAAATTCTGTCTTAATTTCAATGAAGTTTTTATACGTTTGTAGAAATTGAAATAAACGGGCACGGTTTTCAAACTCCAATCGATTACTAGGCATCGGCTTTAGTCGATAGCTTTCCAAAACCCAAGAAATTTCTTTTAAAATTTGGCGTCCATCATTTTCTTCTGATAAAGTTTGACTCGTGTTGCTTAGCAAAATCCGCAAATCTTCGACTAATTCTTCTTTTGTTTGGATTTTTTCAAGCAAGGCTACCATCTCTTCAATCAACCTTAACTGAGACTTACGCATTAGGAAATAATTTTCATAATAATAATTTGATCTTAACCAATGATTTTCTTGGTGAACCATGGCTTCATTTAAGCCAAATTGAATCGCCTTGGATAATTGATCGGTTCGTTCAAGTAAGTCTTTTTGTGATTTTTTATTTAAAGAGTTCGACATCTCTTGAAAAACTTGACGAAAGCCTTCTTCAATTTCATCTTGTGCTCTTTTTAATTTTTCTTCTAAATTCGGCATATACAAGTTCAAAAGCAAAGACATCCCTACTCCAATTGTCATCAATAAAAACTCGTTTAAAATTAACCATCCTGAAAAATGTTTTTCAAGCATATAATGCGTAACTAAAACCGACGTTACAACAATGCCATCTGTTAGTGAAAATTTTACTGTAAGAGGGATAAATAGTAGTAAGAATAAGGCAAAACCATAAGCATTAAAACCTAATAAGCCAAAAGTAAGAAACGAAAGGATCGTTGCTAAGATTAACGCAAAAAAACGTGCTAAACCGACACTAAGGGATTTCTTTTTTGTGTTTCCAAGACTTAAAATTGCAATAATCCCAGCGGAAGGGGCATAAATTAAATTAAGGTGACTCGCTAATAACATCGCCAGTAAACAAGCAACGACTGTTTTTAACGTGCGCAAACCAATTTTCATAAAAATTTACTCTCTTTCTTTTTTTATCTTTGTCTAGTAACCAAACCTTGTGGTAACATAATAACTAATTATTCATTGTGAAGCTAGTCTATCAAAAAGAAATATAGGAACGGGGGATTTTACGAATGCGCTTTGGGAATTTTCGTTTTGGGATGCGTACTTTTAAATCAGCACTTGCTGTTATGCTGTGTATTTTAATTTTTCATCTAACTAATCGCGGGGAACCCATGATTGCGGCCTTGTCTGCTGTTTTTTCAATGCGCCAAGACTTACCAACAACTTTAAGTTTTGGGAAATCTCGTATTTTGAGCAATTCACTTGGCGGGAGCCTGGCAATTATTTATATTTTGATTCAAAACCAATTTCAGTTTCAGTTTGCTTTTGAATTAATTTTGGTCCCGGTTTTTGTTGCACTTGTGATTATTATCTCAGACGGCATAAAGAATCAAGCAGGAATTATTTCTGGCGTCTCAACTTTGCTTTTGATTACTTTAAGTATGCGTGGTGAAGAGTCATTATCTTACGCTATTGCGCGGGTCATTGACACTTTCATTGGGACTATGATTGCGGTTGGTTTAAACTACTTCATTCCTTTAAAAAACACGACCAAAGAAAATTAAAGAAACAAGCCAAGCACAACGATGGCATCATTTTTGTGCTTGGCTTGTTTTATTCATTTGATTTTAACGCTTCAATCATGTCGACATTTTTTAACTTATAATACATTACAATTCCTACCACGATGGTAAAGAAGATCGTAATTAAACTTGCGAAAACATAACTAGTGAGATGAATGGTAGGCGAAAACATTAGCATATCTAATTCTACCGTCTGTAACACGTATCGGTGAAGAATCTTCCCAAAAAACAAGCCAAAGCCAATTCCAAAAATCGTCAAGATGATGTTCTCACGGTAAATATACATCGTCACTTCTTTGTTATAAAAACCTAACACTTTAATGGTCGATAATTCACGAATTCTTTCAGAAATATTAATATTGTTCAAATTATATAAAACAATAAACGCTAATAAACCTGCTGAAATAATTAAAACCCAAACGACAATATTTAAAACATTCGTTGTATCGTCTAGAGCAGTCGAGGAGTCCGATAAGAAAGTGACATTCACGACTTTATCTAACGCCATCAACGAATTAGCCACCTTTTTTTCTTCAGATTTGGTTAACGATTCTTCAAATAGTAATAGTTCGCTATTATATTGTGGCGCTTTGCCAAAAATAGTTTCATAAGACTTCGGCGTTAAGTATGCAAAGTGCCCGACATAGTTCTCGACAATAGCAGCAACTTTTATTTTAAATACTTCTTTATCCGCATTTTTCAACTCAATGGACTGGCCGATCGAAACATTTAATATTTTGGCTAGCTTTTCATTGATGACAGCCCCCTCATCCGTCAATTCATAAGTATTACCGGACTTACGGTCGTTCATTAAGAAAAATTGCGGTAATATTGCGGTGTTTTCAGGGACATAAACCGTCACGTCTTGCATATTTTGCCCTTTTTTTTCAGCAGTAAAGACTTCTGAAGCTAACGCTAATGTCGCTTCTAAGTGACTAAATTTTTCAAGTGTCGTTTGATAAGCTCTTGTTTGTTCTTCGGTTGCTTCTTTGTCAAAGCTTACAATCCCTTGATATGTCCATATTTGACTAAATTGAATTGGAACAATGTCGCCAATGGAGTTTTTCAAACCATAACCCGTCAAAATCATGGCCATACAGCCGGCAATACCAAAGATTGTCATTAACATACGTGCTTTATAGCGAAATAAATTCCGCATCGTCACTTTTTGATTAAAATTCAAACGTCGCCAGATAAACGTTATCCGTTCAATTAAAATTCTTTTACCTGCTTTAGGTGCTTTGGGGCGAAGTAGCGTTGTAGGCGTGCTTCTTAAATCAACTCGTAAAACAATCAAAGAAATACCAACTGTACAAAATAATCCGACCACTAACCCAATTAGTGAGTACGACCAATACCATGGAGTGGAAAATTCTGTAATACTGTAAAGTTGTCCATAAGCATTAATAATAATCATGGGAAATATATAAAACCCAAAAGCGAGCCCTAAAAAGGTACCTGACACTCCAGCTGCAAGTGCGTAAATTAAGAACTTCAAGGCCACTTCACGATTACGATACCCTAAAGCCTTATACGTCCCAATTTCAACACGTTTTTCTTCAATCATCCGACTCATTGTTGTCAAACTAACCAAAGCGGCAATCAAAAAGAAAATCGTTGGAAAGACCGTCGCAATCGAAGTAATTCGATTGGCGTTTTGTTTATACTCAATATAACCAGGATTACTATCGCGGTTGACAAGAGTATACTCTGCAGCTTTTAATGCCATTACTTTCTCGCGTTCTTGATTTAATTTCTTTTGCGCTTTTTTTAACTCAGGCAATTTCTCATTTTTTAATTTTTCAAATTCGGCTAAGTTGGTCTCATAAAGTGCCCGGCCCTCCGCTAAGTCACTTTTAGCAGTTGTTAATTGCTGTTGTCCCTTTTGTTTTTCAAGTGCTAAGTCAAGTTTCCCTTGAGCTAGTTGTGTTTGTCCAGACTTGATTTGGGCTTGGGCCGTCTCTAATTCTACTCGACCCGCATCAATTTGAGCCTGTCCTGCCGCAAGTGTCTCTTTTGCATTTGCTAACTCATTCATCTGGACTTCTAATTGGGATATCGTCGTTTGCGCTTGAATATACTGTTCATTCATTAATTTTTCTAATTGCTTTAACTGTTCTATCGCCAAATCAAGATTTTCAACCGTTAAGCCGTCAAGTAAAAGAGTGATTAAATTTTGTAATTCCGAAGTTGTTGGTAACGTTTGACCAAGTAGCACTAAGTAACTTTTTAAGCCTTCAAGCGCAACGACTTTTTCTTCTGGACTTAAATTTGCCAGTTGATTCGCATATTGCATCATCTCTTGATAGAGAACCATTGATTCTTGTAGCTGTTGTACAACGGCTTCTAGCTGTTCTTTTTGTAAATTTAGCTGGGTAAGTTGTTCCGTTAAGGCCTCGACTTTTCCTTTATTTACATCCAATTCACGTTGTTTTTCTTCCAACATTTTTTTTTGTTGGTCAAGTTCTTCTTGCGCTAAAATCAATTGTTTTTCTTGCGAGGAGATTTCCGTTTGTGCACGCTCAATTTCCAAATCAAACTTGCTTTGATTGGTGGCAAGTTCTACTTCACCGGATTCTAATTGTTCTTTTGCATCAGCTAGTTGCTTGCTTCCATCTGTAATTTGTTCGTTCGCGTCATCTATTTTTTTTTGATTTGCGAGAAGCTCCTTCATGGCTTTTTCTTGAATTTCTTTTAATCGCTCTTTTTTACGCGGTGCTAAGAGTTGTTTTAATTGTGTTTCATTTTTAACCATTAACTCATCATACGTTGTCGTGTAAGCTACTTGGTCATTTAAATTACGAAATCGAATAAGCATCCGACCGTATGCATCCATATTAAAAGCTTCCGTCGGTAAAAAAGCAAAATAATCAATTGAACCATTCCCAACATTGGTGTTTCCTCGTTTTGTTTGATCGATAAATTCAGAGGTGTTGACAAAACCAACAATTTTGAAGCGATGTTCTTTTAATTGTTCATCAGGATCATCTTTTAATAAAATATCAAATGAATCCCCTATTTTATATTTTTGCCCAATTGCTGCATTATTATCTAGAAGTATCTCGTTTTTTTCTTGGGGGAATTTTCCATCGATGAGTGTTAGCTGGTTTGATGGATTGTTTGATTCATAATTCATTAAACGAAAAACTTGATTTTTATCACTTAAATAAATATCAAATAAATATTGTAAAGTTGCAGATTCTACAAAATCAGCTTTTTCTGTTAACTTTTGATCTTCTTTTGAGAAGCCCAAAGAAGAGTAGAGCGTCAAATCCGCTAATTGGGTTTCTTCATAATAGTTATTTGAAGCCCGTAACATATCTGGTCCAGTTGCCCCAATGCCAACAAAAAAGGCTACTCCTAAAAAAATAATGCCTAAGATTGATAAAAATCTACCTGGCGAATTTTTAATTTCCCGTATACTTGTTTTTAATAATGCTTTTTTTTGCATTTAATCACCTACCATTCAATCGCAGAAATAGGCGTTGGATTTTCGTTTATTTCGATACTGCGAACTTTTGCATCATTAATCCGAATCACTCGATTAGCCATCGGTGCAATTTGGGAATTATGGGTAATAATCACAACGGTTGTACCCGATTTATGAGCTGCCTCTTCTAAAATTTGCAATATCTGTTTTCCCGTTTCATAATCAAGTGCTCCTGTGGGTTCATCACAAAGTAACAGCTTCGGTTTTTTTGCCAATGCTCGAGCAATCGTTACGCGTTGCTGTTCCCCACCTGAAAGTTGGGCAGGAAAATTGTTCATTCGATGACCCAAACCCACGTCAAATAAGACAGATTCCGGGTTTAAAGCATCTGGCACAATTTGAGAAGCTAGTTCAACATTTTCACGTGCCGTTAGATTAGGAACCAAATTATAAAACTGAAAAACAAAGCCAACATCGGTACGCCGATACCCTGTAAGTTGTTGATCACTAAAATCAGCAATATCCGTCCCATCAACAATAATTTGTCCACTATCACAACTATCCATTCCACCTAAAATATTTAAAACAGTCGATTTCCCTGCACCACTTGGTCCTAGAATAACCGCAATTTCCCCTTTTTCAACTTCAAAGGTTACATGGTCATTTGCAATAATTTCAGTGTCACCCATTTGATATTTTTTTACTACGTCATTTACTTGTATATAACTCATGTTCTCAAACGCTCCTTGTTATGCTTTCACTTCTTATTGTATCATTGCAAGGACTTTTTTCCTAAATAAAAAAAGAAGAATTCAAATGCCTTCTTCCTTTTTTATCGAATTATTAAGCTTTAAAACGTTCAACACCATCTAAATAAGTAGCTGCTAAAGTCATATCCGGATTTAAAACAATGAAATCGGCTGCTCGACCAGCTTTGATCATGCCACAAGTATCCTCAATTTTACAACTCAGAGCCGGAACATAACTTGCCATTAAAATTGCTTGTTCGGGCGTTGCGAGTCCCCAATCAACGACATTTTTTATCGCTTCTTTTAATTTTAAAATACTGCCTGCAAGATTTCCTTCAGCCATTCTTGCTGTGCCTTCTTTTACAACGACTGGAAACTCACCTAATATGTAATCTCCATCAGGCATGCCACCGGCCATCATACAATCGGTAATAAGTGCTACGTGGTCATGTCCTGCTTTTTCAATTAAGACTTCTGCTGCATGTGGGTGCACATGATGCCCATCACAAATTAATTCTGAAAAGACGTCATTTAAAGTTAACAGTGCGCCTACCATCCCTGGTTCGCGGTGGTTTAGACCACGCATCCCATTAAACGCATGCACAAAAACGCTAGCACCGGCTTCAACAGCTACACGTGCTTCTTCTAACGTCGCATTGCTGTGACCTAAAGAAACAACGACCCCTTCTTTCGTGACTGCCTCAACAAATTCCTTCACTCCTTTTCTTTCTGGAGCTAAAGCAATTTTCTTGATTATTCCACCTGAAGCGTTTTGCCACTCATTGAATGTTTCTAGGTCTGGGTCACCAAAATAGATTGGGTTTTGCGCCCCCTTGTGTTCTTCTGTAAAGAAAGGTCCTTCGAAGTAGATTCCTTGAATTTTTGCACCAGTCACTTGCTCTTTGACTTCACCAATTGTTGTAGCAACCTTGGTTAATAACTCTTTACTTGAAGTTAATGTCGTCGGTAAAAATGACGTAACGCCACAAGCCAATAATGCGTCAGACATTACTTTGATTCCGTTTGCATCATTGTCCATTACATCATGGTTCATATAACCATGAATATGCGTGTCAACTAAACCCGGCGCAATCCATTGGCCGCTATAGTCAAGGACATTGATTTCACTTTCTTCAGGTAAAGTGTGCGTATAATCCCCGAATTTTCCATCAATAATTTCTAAATAGCCTTTTTCTTTTGTTGCTGCTTTAAAAAAGAATTTATCTGCGAATACAAATGTTCTCATCTTTAATAATCGCTCCTTATCTACTAATCTACATGTAAAATTACTCCTAATAGCAAGTAAAGTCAAGTTGGTTTCTTAACCGTTTTCAATCTTTTTAATCATTTCAGCTAATTCAAAGTATTCAGAAGCCTCAAGCATTTTTTCTTTTTTTTGTAAAATCAATCCCTTTAATAAAAATAATTCTTTTAAATAGTAATAACTGCTGAACTGCTGACCTAAGAGGAATCCTTCTTCGATTGCTTCCAAAGCCAAATCCAACTCTTTTAATTGAAATAAAATATCTGCATAGTTATAAGCAACTTTCACAAGTTCAAATGTTTTTCGCTCGTTTGGCATTTCTTTAAGGCAGTTGTAACAATAGCGCGTGCACTTCAACGCTTCTTCTAATTGCCCACTTTCACCATAAACACGGCCCAAGCAACTAATCATTTGAATTTCAATTGTTGAAATATTGCTCTTATTTTGACCATAAGTATACAATATTCCACGTTTTAAAGACTCAATTGCAAATTGATTTTGGTTTTTAGCATAATATTGACAACTTCCTAAATAATAGTAGTAACGTTGTAAATCAACCTCTAACTGTAGTTGGTTAATAAAATTTTCATCATGGATTAATGTATAGACTTTTTCATAATTCGTTTGAATAAAATGCGTATGAATCTCATCAAATTTACGATTAAGCTCTGTAATTTCTTCAACTTGAGACAACATCAACTGATCCATGGTTACTTCTAGTCGTTGACATATTTGCTGCAAAACCAACGCATTTGGTAACTCCTCATCATTTTCAACTCGACTAATCAGACTTTGAGCACAAATCCCTTCTGCAAGCATTTTTTGTGTTAATTTTCTTTGTTTCCTTAACGTCTTTAATGTTTGACCAAACGTCTGTACCGATTCTTCCATAAATCCTCCAAATATGCGAATTTGCATTTTCCATTTCACTTATTTTAGCACATAATAACAAAAAAGGTTATTTATCAATAAAATACTTGGTTATTCAGTCAAATGATTAGGAGCGATGTAAATGGAAGCGCAAACAAAGGTTATTTTTAAATGGAACAACTACACGTATTTCGGTATCATTGAAAGGGAATATGAAAACTCCGTATTAGTTCAAGTCAACGAACCTTCTGCTGAAATGATGGAAAAATATAATGGCCGAATGGTTATTAGTAAGAAAATTTGTGAATCGGTGAATCAATAAAATCATTTACTTAAATTTTTTATTTTTAACAAAAAAAGTTGAGGAAGAGACGTAACAGACTCTTCCTCAACTTTTTTATGCAGACGATGGGATTTGAACCCACACGAGCCTAGCTCACACGCCCCTCAAGCGTGCGTGTCTGCCGTTCCACCACGTCTGCGTTTATAACATAACAAATGAATTTTACCGACAATTGCGAGTAAAGTCAATATAAAAAAATAAATTTCTATCCATAATTAAATGCCCTCTTCTATTTCGCTAAAAAAAGATAAGGAATTGTTAGAAAATTACTTTTTTATACGTATGAAGTCGTTTTATTTGGTATAATTAACAATCATTTATAACTAATAAATTGGATATTCAATCATAACGCAAGAAAGAGGATGGCCTATGAAAAAGTTCGAAAAATCAAGCAAACTTGAAGGAGTTAGCTATGACGTCCGTGGACCTGTTTTAGAAGAAGCTGAAAAAATGCAAGATGAAGGGATTAGCATTTTAAAATTAAATACAGGCAATCCAGCTACGTTTGGTTTTGAAGCGCCAAATGAAATTGTCCGGGACTTAATTTTAAATGTTCGTGACTCTGAAGGATACTCTGACTCAAAAGGAATTTTTTCAGCCAGAAAGGCCATTGAACAATATTATCAACTAAAAAACTTCCCTAACTTATCTATAAACGATATTTATACAGGTAATGGTGTGAGCGAGTTAATCACAATGTCTATGCAAGGTTTATGTAATAATGGGGATGAAGTTTTAGTGCCCATGCCCGATTATCCACTTTGGACAGCTTCTATTTCACTAGCCGGGGGAAAAGCCGTTCATTACATTTGTGATGAAGAAAGTGAATGGAATCCTGATATTGCTGATATTCGTGCAAAAGTCACTTCAAAAACAAAAGCAATTGTTTTAATTAATCCCAATAACCCCACTGGCGCTGTCTATCCAAAAGAAATTTTAGAAGAAATTGTTAAAATTGCACGCGAGTTTGATTTAATTATTTTTTCTGATGAAATTTATGATCGCTTAGTTATGGATGGACATCAACATTATCATATTGCGACGCTAGCACCTGATCGGCCGGTGATTACGTTTAGCGGTTTGTCAAAATCTCACCGTGTTGCTGGTTTTCGTGTGGGATGGATGGCAATTAGTGGTAATAAGAAAAACATTAAAGGCTATATCGAAGGATTAAATATGCTATCTTCTATGCGCTTATGCTCTAACGTACTATCGCAACAAATTGTTCAAACAGCTCTAGGAGGCTATCAAAGTATTGATGAACTTTTACTACCTGGGGGAAGAGTTTATGAACAAAGAGAATTCATTTATAACGCAATCAATGATATCCCGGGATTGTCAGCCGTAAAACCTAAAGCAGCCTTTTACATCTTCCCTAAAATTGATACAAAGCGTTTCAACATTTTAGATGATGAGCAATTTGTTTTAGATTTCCTACATGAAAAACACGTTTTATTAGTTCATGGCGGAGGCTTTAATTGGCATAGTCCTGATCATTTTCGAATTGTTTATTTACCTAATTTAGAACAATTAAAAATGACTAGCCAACGGATGCGCGATTTTCTTTCTAGTTATCGCCAAAAATAAAAAATTATTTTTCTAAAATCTAAATACACCAATCACGCAAGAATCGATTGCATGATTGGTGTATTTTTATTGATTTGACCACCTAGAAGTTCGCTATAACGACTTAAAATACGATTTTTCGGCAGTTGCACTTTGTTCGGTTTCAATTAAATTTTCTAAAGAGTGGTCAAGAACCGTTCTTTTTTTTTCAGTCGGAGCAGAAGATACTTCATTTCCGTAAAATTTCCTAACACTTGGGTCTTGCTCTTTTTTTTCTTGATAAGCAGCCATTCCATGATCAAAAAGCATATAACTTTCCTTGCTTTTCTCCATGGAAGCCATTAGTTCATTTTCACTAATTGTTGTTTTTTCTTCATCTGGAATAATCGAAGCTGGCACATATTTCGGTGTAAAACGTGCACGCCCTGAAAAATCTTTTCTAGGAGTAGCAATTGTTTCTGCTTTTTTCTCCTTGACTTGGTAAGAAGCTTGACGTGTCGTTTCACCAAAAAGTTGTCTTTTTCCTGTATCCGTTAATTCGAACGTCCCTCTTTTAGAATAATCCGGTAAATTTAACCGATGGCGTTTTAATTCTTCTTTTTGCTCAATTGATTGTCCGGTTTTCGCAGCCGCAACTCGCGGAGAACGACGCAGTTCTTTTTTTTGTTCAGTTGCTGTTTTCTTTGAATAATAAGGTGTTTCAGACAGATTAGTGATAATCCAATCCTCGTCATCTGAGAAAGGTTTTCTTTTTTTCGAGGAAGTTATTTTCACCCCTTGATCGTCTGAAAAAGCTGGAAAACGAGCATGTTTTCGTTTAATGTTTTGATTATCTATCATTATGATTCATCCTTTAATACAAGATTTCTTCCATAGTAACACAATTTACACCAAAACAAATAGCAATTAAAAAAGATTATTAGATGTTTACACTTTTTCCATTTACAAGGAACAAAAAATCATTGTCTAAGATTCGCTGATTCAATAGTCTTTGATTTAAATCCTCGCTTATTTTAGTTTCTTCTGCGATAAAGGTTAATGGTTCTTCAATCAAAAAGGCGTTGCTATTTGGATTAATAACTAGTGCAACATACTCTCCTTGATATGAACGTAAAATACCAAATAAAGAATCATTATAAAAGAGACTTAAATCACCATAAATAAGTGGCAGATGGTTTTTCCGCGTGTGAATCCATTTTTGACATAAATCATAAATTTCTTGTTGCCCATTTTCCCAAGGATGAAAGCGGCGATTATCGGGATCTTTCCCACCGAGTACTCCTGATTCGTCACCATAATAAATACAAGGCGAACCTAAAAAACTCATTAAAAAGCCAAAAGCAAGGTTTAATTTTTTTGTTTGTTGGTTTAAAACCGTTAAAATCCGTTCAGTATCATGCGTGCCGATGTTGTTAAAGCTATTCATAAATACTTCTTTGGGATAATTTTCGTAAAGCTTCATTAAAGATTTGGCAATTTTCTCTGGGGGCAACTCATTGTTTAATAAACTAATAATCGCATTGCGCAAAGGATAATTCATCACACCGTGCAAGTGATCACCAAATATATAATTACGCCGAATGCGATATGAAATTTTATTTGACGCATCTTCCCAGACTTCGCCAATCAGAACTTTTTCTTTTGAATAATCCAATGTCTTTCGAATCCCTTGAATAAAATCATCTGGCAACTCATCGGCTACATCTAAACGCCAACCGTCTACCCCCATTTGGGTCCATTTTGAAATGACACTATCTTTTTCCCCATAAATAAAAGCACGATAGCTTTCGTTTGCCTTATCAATCGTTGGGAGGTCTTTAATCCCCCACCAAGAATCATACTTATCAGGATAATCGGTAAACTTAAACCATGAATAGTAGGGGCTATGGATATTTTGATAAGCTCCTTCTTGTTCACCGTAGCTACCATCAACGTTAAAATAACGGCTCCTTTGTCCGACATGACTGAAGACGCCATCTAAAACAAGGCGCATGTCATTTTTATGCAGCTCATCAATCAATGCTTGAAAATCCGCTTCTGTTCCTAACACAGAATCGATTTTCAAAAAATCCCCTGTATCATACCGGTGATTACTCGCTGCTTCAAAAATCGGATTTAAATATAACGCCGTAATTCCTAATTTCTTTAAATAAGGTATTTTAGCTTGAATTCCTTTTAAGTTTCCCCCAAAGAAATCCCAACGTAAAATTTCCCCCTGATTATCTTTAATATAAAGTGGTAAATCAGATTTTGTCCCATATAAAAAAGAATTTTTTTTAGGATGATTAACAACTTCATTTGGATTACCATTATAAAAACGATCAGGGAAAATTTGGTAAAATACGCTTTCACGATACCAATCTGGTGCCGTTTCTTCTTTTTCATAACAGGTAATTTGAAAGTCCCAAGTCAATGTCTCTGAGGAATAAAAAACTCCCGCACCGCCATCTTCGGAAGCGCCAAAAAATTCATTAATTATTTGATCCCCAATAAATGATTGAATTTCAAAATGATAAAAATACAATCCTTTTCCCTGATTGAGAAAATATTCATATGTATAGAAATGACCTTCTCCATTTTCCATTTTTATTTTTTGTGTTTCTTGAAAATCTTTATGAATAACCAAATAAACTTCTTTATTAAATTCAGAAACAACCTCGATTGATAAGTGAACGAGGCTATTAACAAGGAGTGCACCAAAAGGTTTTTTATGATTACTCTGCCATGGATTAAAGCGAACAAATGTCATCCTATCACCTTCTTATTTTCTTTTACGCGCAAATAATGGTTCGATTTGCCAAATATCTTCTGCATATTGTTTAACGGTTGTGTCAGCTGAGAAATGGCCAGCATTCGCGATATTAATTAAACTAATTTTTTCCCAACGTTTACGATCTTTATAAGCCAAATCAATTTTAGTCTGTGCTTCACAATAAGAGTTAAAATCGCGTAATAAGAAATACTCATCATTATAAAGAATTAGAGAATCAAAAATCTCACGGCCCTCTTTTCCAATATTTGGAATTGTCCCGTCAATTAAAGTATCTAATATGCGTTTAATCACTGGATCATTTTCATAAATTTGATTAGAAGAGTAATTTTTGTTTTCATAATAAGCATACACTTCTGCTTCTGTTAAACCAAATATATCAATATTATCATCGCCAACAGCATCGCGAATTTCAACATTCGCACCATCTAAAGTAGCAATCGTTATCGCTCCATTTAGCATTAACTTCATATTACTCGTTCCCGAAGCTTCTTTTGAGGCTAAAGAAATTTGCTCACTCACGTCAGCTGCTGGAATAATAATTTCTGCTAACGTTACGTTGTAGTTTGCTAAAAAGACAATTTTTAATTTATCTTGAATTCGTTCGTCATGATTAATTAACTGGGCAACCTCATTAATCACTTTAATAATTGACTTCGCATACGTGTAACTAGGGGCAGCTTTTGCACCAAAAATAAAGACACGAGGCTCAATGTCCAGTTTTGGATTTTCTAGTAAGTCTAAATAAAGTTTTATAATGTGTAGTAAATTCAATAGTTGACGTTTATAAGCATGCAGGCGTTTGATTTGTACATCAAAAATTGCCTCAGGATTTATGACAATTCCGGTTGTTTCTTCTACGTATTGTGCGAGTGCGATTTTTTTAGTCTTTTTCGCTTCAAAAAGTCGCTTCAACACCGCTTCGTCATCTTGATAATTTATCAGTAATTTTAAATCCGCAGGGTCTTTGCGCCAAGTTTTACCGATTGTCTCATCTAGTACTTGGCTAAGTTCCTCATTGGCAATTTGCAACCAACGTCTTTGCGCAATCCCATTCGTTTTATTATTAAAACGTTCTGGATAGATTATATAAAAATCATGTAAAACAACTGATTTTAATAAATCGGAGTGTAGTTTTGCGACACCGTTTGTGCTATGACTGCCAATAATAGCTAAATTCGCCATATGAACATATTCGCCCTGAATAATTCGCGTCCGTTCGATTAAATCATTTGGATGAATATTTTGCATCGATAAGACATACCGACGATCGATTTCTTGAATAATTTGATACATCCGTGGGACCACGCGTTCCAATAAGTAAATCGGCCATTTTTCTAGCGCTTCTGCTAAAATAGTATGGTTTGTATAACTCATAACTTTTACAGTAAGATCCCATGCTAATTCCCAATTTAGATCACACTCATCTAATAAGATTCGCATTAGTTCTGGAACACAAAGCGCCGGGTGCGTATCATTGATGTGGATAGCGACTTTCTCACTTAAATCGTGCCAAGGACGATTTAGCTTGCGATAATAGCGAATAATGCTCTGGATTCCCGCTGAAACAAAAAAGTATTCTTGCGCTAAACGAATTAAACGCCCGGTTTCATTTGAATCATCTGGGTACAAAACAGCTGTTAGATCTTCAAACACGCGACGTTCTTCAATTGTTCGATACTTACCTTCTTGAGAAACTGGAATTTCAACGCCCCATAGACGCATTGTATTCACAATACCATTTTGGTAACCAACCATTCCGGTATCATATGGCACGGCTTTTAAAACAATTTCATTTTCATAAATTGGTTTTAGCTGGCCATTGGCTTGTTTTTCCATATAAACTTTGCCACCATAATGCACATTCACCGCCTTACTTTCGCGACGAATCTCCCAAACATTGCCATCTTGCAGCCATTCATCAGGCAATTCAACTTGATAACCATCAACAAATTGTTGTTTAAATAGGCCGTAATCATAACGAATACCATTCCCATTTCCGGGTAAACCACACGAAGCTAAGGAATCCATAAAGCAAGACGCTAAACGACCTAAACCACCATTTCCTAAAGCCATATCTTTTTCAACAGCTGCCACATCTTCTAAATCAATGTTGTAATCATTTAATGCTTCACGAACGATTTCAAGGAGACCTAAATTTAGTAGATTGCTCTTTAACATTTTCCCAGGCAAAAATTCTATCGAAAAATAGTAGACTTGCTTTTGCTCTTCTATAATATAATCCTTCCAAGTTTTTTGCCAATCTTGGTTATATATCGCTTTAATTGTTTTACCTAAGCTATAAAAGATTTCTTGCGGTGTCGCATCTTCTAATTCCATTGCATAACTTTGTTGAATATTCCTTTTTAACTCTTTCACTATTTGTTTTTTTGTAACCATTGAGACTCCCCCTTTTTTTAATAACAACAATATTCCTATATAAACAAACAGACTGAAACAAGCCTTACTCGTCCCAGTCGATTGTTTAATATTTATTTTATTTGCTCATATAAATCAAGATACCCTTGACAACAAGTCTGCCAGCTAAAATCTCGACTCATTGCATTCTTTTGGATTTTTAACCACGTGTTAGGGTTGGACTCATAAAGTTCAATACCTGCTTTGATTGCTTGCATCATATCAAAACCTGTAAAGTTTACAAAACCAAAGCCTGTCCCGGTTTCTTCATAGAGATTAAATGGTTCCACCGTATCCCTTAATCCTCCGACTTCGTGAACGATCGGCAAGGTGCCATAACGCATGGCAATCATTTGCGAAAGTCCGCATGGTTCAAAAGCAGACGGCATCAAGAACAAATCTGAACCTGCATAAATTTTTTGAGCTAATTTAACATCAAAGCCAATTTGAATCGCGCATTTTTCTGGGTATTGATGCGCTATTTTTCTAAAGCCTTCTTCAAACAATGGATCGCCTGTTCCAAGTAAGGCAAATTGGACATTAAATTGTAAAAGATTTTCCAATTCTGCTAGAAGTAGATGAAACCCTTTTTGATAAGTTAGGCGGCTAACAACTGAAATAAGCGGAACATCTGCTATTTGGGGCAAGCCCATTAAACGTTGCAGTTCCTGTTTATTCTCTTTTTTGCCATCAAGATTATCAACTGAATAATGACTAACTAGAATTGGATCGGTCGCTGGATTATTAATCGCATAATCAATTCCGTTTAAAATACCGACTAATTTTTGACTTTCCATCTGTAAAACAATTTCCAAGCCCGAACCAAAGGCGGTTGTTTTAATTTCTTCTGCATAAGATGGACTTACTGTGTTTACTCGGGTCGCATACAAAATACCTGTTTTCAAGAAATTTAAAGCTTCATTCCATCGAACCGTGCCATCTTCGTACCGTTCTGTGCCCATTCCAAATAAATCAGGTAAAACACTTGCGGCATATTGTCCTTGGAACTCAATGTTATGAATCGTTAAAACGGTTTGGATTTTTTCGTAAGCTTGTATCCAACGGTATTTTTCTTTAAGTAAAAAAGGAATCATCGCCGTGTGATAATCATTTGCATGAATAATCTCTGGAATGAAGTTGATTTTCTCCATCATTTCAATGATTGCCATTTGAAAAAAGGCAAAACGTTCCCCATCGTCATAGTAACCATATAAGTCTTCTCGGTCAAAATAGTATAAATTGTCGATAAAGTAGTAAGTCACTTGATTTAAAACAAGACGTTTAATTCCACAGTATTGTTGACGCCAGCCTACATGAACTGTAAATGAAAAGAGGTCCTCACACTGTTCTTTGTATTCATCAGCCATTTTTGTAAAATAGGGTAAGACTACTACCGTTTCAATTCCACGGTTGGCAAGTTCTTTTGGTAAAGCACCTGCAACATCACCTAATCCGCCTGTTTTAAAAAATGGTGCACATTCTGCCGCAGCAAATAAAACTTTCATGCTATTATCCCCCAATCACATCTGAGGTCACGTGCGCAGATTTTTCAATAACTACCGGATGATCAGGTGTTCCTTCAATACGGACGCCTTCACCGACAATCACATTTTTATCTAAAATAGCATAACGAACACTTGCCCCTGCTTTAATTTCACAACTTGCAAATACTAATGAGTCTTGAACGCTGGCTGCTTGTTCAATGATCGTTCCCCGACTAACGAGAGAATTTGCTACAGTTCCTTCAACGATACAGCCCGTTGCAAATTGGCTATTTTTCACGTCTGAAGTTTCAGTATAGTAAGTTGGCACTTCATCTTTCATCTTTGTATAAACTTTTTGGCTAGAATATAACAATGAATTGAATTTTTTAACATCTAACATATCCATGTTGGCTTCATAATATGATTTTGTATCAAAAATATTATTTAAATAACCCGTATATTCATAGGCAGTCGTATTAATGCCTGATGCGATATAATCTCTAAGTAAACTTTCGATATTTGCCGCAATACCAGCCGCTTGTTTTTGCTTTAACAATTCAATTAAAGTTTCTGTTTTAATAATAAAGATATCCGTACATAAATTGACTAACTCTGTCGGCTCAACATCACAAACAGAAGCTTTTTCCACAACGATATTTTCATCGTCTAATTTTAATAAAATATCAGATGGGTGTAACTTATCTTTTGGCATACGTTTGTAGACAACCGTTAAATTGGCTTTTTTTGTTCGATGAATTTGTAATACCGCTCGTAAATCAATGTTACATAAGAACTTACTGCCCATTAAAACAGCATAATCTGATTTTGATTTCGTTAAAAAATCAATGATTAAATCATAATAGCTCCGATTATTATCCGCACGACGAATATAATCTTGATAAATATGAATGAAGAATCGGTTTTGAACACCATCTAAATTCCATTCTTTCCCCCCACCAATATGATCAAATACGGAGCGTGTTTCACCTTCATTAAACACCATGAAAAGTTGTTTAATATTTGCATTGGCTACATTCGATAAATTAAAGTCAATTAAACGATATTTACTATCAAACGGCAAAGTGGCCAATGGACGAATATCAGTTAAAGGAGATAATTCGTCAAAGCGATGCGTATTTCCAATTAAAGCACACATTTTATTAGTCTTCATCTATCGTCACTCCAATCACTTCAGAATAACCCACTACGGCAATTTCATCGGTACCATTTAATTCAACATTATCTCCAATTACAGCGCCTTCTCCGACAATCACTCGATTCAATTGAACGTTTTTTCCAATTGTTGCTCCAGACATAATCACACTATCAACAATTCTAGTCCCTTCTTTTACTTGAACGGCATCTGACAAAATGCTGTGGTGAACTTCGCCTGCCACATAACAGCCATCAGAAATTAAAGCCCGTTCTGCTGATCCTGTTGCCGCAATAAAGTGAGGAGGTGCGATACGGTTTTTCGAGTAAATTCGCCAACCTTTGTCTCGAATATCCAATTCCATTTCAGGATCTAAAAATTCCATATTCGCTTCCCAAAGAGAGTCGATTGTGCCAACGTCTTTCCAGTACCCATCAAAGCGATAGGCAACAACATTTTCTCCACTGTCAAGATACGCTGGAATAACGTGTTTCCCAAAGTCATTCATTGATCCTTCTTTTGCGTAGTTGCTAGTCAAAACAGCTCGCAGGCGTGCCCAGTTAAAAATGTAAATCCCCATTGAAGCTAAATTATTTTTAGGTTCTTCAGGTTTTTCTTCAAACTCAATAATTCGATCATTATCATCCGTATTCATAATTCCAAAACGTGAAGCTTCTTTCATCGGGACTTCAATTACGGCAACTGATAATGAGGCATTTTTTTCTTTATGGTTGTGTAACATTTCTTCATAATCCATTTTATAAATATGGTCACCTGATAAAATTAAAACATATTGAGGATTTTGTTGATCAATATAATCAATATTTTGGTATATTGCATGGGCAGTTCCCTCGAACCATTTTGTTCCTTCCGAGCTAGAATAAGGTTGAAGAATGGTTACGCCTGAATCAATACCATTTAAACCCCAGTTGGCGCCATTTCCAATATGTGAGTTTAAAGCTAACGGTTGGTACTGGGTAACGACACCAACATTCGTAATACCTGAGTTTGAACAGTTACTTAAAGTAAAATCAATAATACGATAACGACCGCCAAATGGAACAGCTGGCTTAGCGATGTTCTTGGTCAACTTACCCAATCGGGTACCTTGTCCTCCTGCTAAAATCATTGCAATCATTTCATTTCTCATCACTTTGGGATTGAGCGCGTGTCACAATCCCTTCCCTCCCTTCACTACTCTTTTTTTCACCTTTATTTTCGTGGGTTTAAGTATCAATACACCCAAAGCTGGCACAATTGTCTGAATTTGATAATCAAACGCTTTAAAAGGAATGGCTAAGGTTTTTTGATTCGGATTATTTTCTACCCATGTTCCACCAAATTCTTCTAGTTCGGTATTGAAAATCTCTTGATACTCTCCTTCATAAGGAACACCAATTGCAAATTTTTCCCTTTCAACCGGAGCTAAGTTCACAACTACAATAACAAAGTCTTTACGTGTTTTTCCTTTTCGCATAAACGTTAAAATCGAATCTTGCTTATTATCTGCATCAATCCATTCAATCGTTTCCGGCAAGTAATCTAACTCCCATAATGATCGTTCCGTTTTGTATAATTCGTTTAAAGTTTGGGTAAAATGTTGCATTTTTAAGTTCATTGAATCATCTAAATCTACCCACTCTAACCCGTGGTCATACTTCCACTCTAAAAATTGTCCCCATTCGCTTCCCATAAATAATAGTTTCTTACCAGGGTGTGCAGTCATAAAAGCATATAGATTTCTAAGATGAGCAAACTGTTTATACCGATCTCCCCACATTTTATGCATTAAACTTTTCTTACCATGAACCACTTCGTCATGGGATAAAGCCAATAAGTAGTTTTCATTAAACATATACATGAATGAAAAAGTAATTAAATTAAAATGGTCTTTTCGGTAGAGAGGATCCATTTCATAAAAACGTAAAATGTCATTCATCCAACCCATGTTCCATTTATAATCAAAACCAAGAGCTCCAGTTTCAATTGGACCAGTGATTTGCGTTTGGGAAGTGCTCTCTTCTGCCATCATAATCACTTCTGGATGTGCTAGTTTGATTACCGCATTTAGCTTTTGTAAAAAATAATAACCTTCATAATTTCGATTGCCACCTTCATGATTTGGTGTCCATGGCCCATCATCGTAATCTAAATAAAGGACACTCGAAACAGCATCTACCCGAATCCCATCAATATGGAAAAACTCAATCCAATGTAACGCACTTGAGATTAGGAAACTTTGAACTTGCGGCTTACCAAGATCAAAATGCAGCGTTCCCCAACGGTTATTTACCGCTCGATTGCGATCTGCGTATTCAAAAGTTGGTGTCCCGTCGTAGTAAGGAAGCGTGTCTTCATTTGCACAATAATGACCTGGAACCCAATCGACAAAAACGCCAATATTCGCTAGATGACAAGCTTCCACAAAGTCTTGAAGTTCTTCTGGTGTACCATAGTAAGAAGCTAAAGCAAAAAAACCAGTTAATTGATAACCCCAAGAGGCACCTAGAGGGTGTTCCATTAAAGGCATAAATTCAACGTGTGTATAATTCATTTTCTTTAAATAAGGAATTAATTCTTCTTTTAAATCGCCAAAAGTATAGGGACGACCATCTGAGTGGTGTTTCCATGAGCTAGCATGTACTTCATAAATACTCATCGGACGATTAAAGTGATTGCTACGTTTTTGGCGTCCTCGCCATAATCCGTCTTTCCACTTTTTTTGTTGAACCGTATGAATAACGGCTGCTGTTCCAGGGCGTGCTTCAAAACGTATCGCAAAAGGATCAATTTTCATAATTTCTTTGCCATCTGCTTGTTTTACTTTGAACTTATAAAATTGCCCTTCTTGCGGGAGCTTGGTCTTTACTTCCCAGACACCTGAAATTTCACGTCTTGTCATAGGTAATGAATCATCCCATTGATTAAAATCACCGACCAACCAAACTTGTTGCGCATTTGGTGCCCAGACTCGAAAGACATAATTGTCGGTTTCTTTTTGTACACCTAGGAAGTGTTGGACATAAAAGTTCTCGCCCGTCAAAAATCTTTCTTCTGCTGTAAAAGTTTTTTCTAACTTCCCTACCATAACAACCCCCCCTAGTTTTCATTCTATAACTTTTTTATCATTTAAGATTAATTTAATTATAGCATAATTTTAATAATAAGAAATCAAGTTCCTAGAGATTATCTTTTAATCAGTTTATATTTTTTCTTGATTTCACAAACTTTTAAAGAATTTATGCGATTTTCCGCTTACAATTTAGATAACAACAAACGGCAAACGTTTACAATGTATTAAATGCAAAAAATTATTGTTAGGCAAAGTTATCATCCTATTTTTCTATGGGGAAAAGGATTGAAAAATAACAACAGGAATGATACTCTGCCTACTTTTAAGACATTCTATTAATTTAAATCTTCTCATGATAAAGTTGAAGCAATGTTGCATCCGTTAAGTTCAACCGGTCTAAAATTTCTCCGATAATTCTTCGTTGCATATAATAATCTAATTTTGAAAACAAATAGGGGATATCGGGATTTAACCAACTACTCGTTAAATCATTCACGATTGGCACCTTGATTTGCCACTCTTCTTTTTCCTCAATGACGCCTGCTATTTTCAGTGACTCCACAAAAATACTTGAACGAATTCGACGTCTTTTAGCTAAAATTTTATCTAACACAACAAAAGCTTGGTCAATATAATAATCCGGATCAACATCGCCAATCAAGCGTTGAAGTTGCGGAAATTGGGTTTGTGTGTGGGCTTGACGTTGTAACAAAAAATAATTTGGTAAATTGCAACTATTTTCGTCTAAACCTATTGAATAAAACACGCCTAAATCGTTACCTACTTGGTGTGAAAAAGCAAACGTTACTTCTTCAGGTAAAAGAAATGGCGAAAATCCTTGTGGGTTTTGTAACAATAAAATCAAATGAGTTAATTGCACTTGAATTGGTTGTTCACGCAGTTCAACGATTAACCGATCGACCCACTGTGCAAGCATTTCATGGTCTTCTGTTAAACTTGGATTCGCTAACTTTAGAGTGTATCGACGATCTTGACGTTGAATAATTTGTTGCTTAATTAGATATTCTAGTTGCGTTTCTATTTTTTCTTCTTTTGTAAAATGTTCTTTCAGCTCTCTTAAAATGTAGGTTTCTTTTCTTGAAAAAAGGGCACACAATTTTAAGAAAACGGGACCGTTTAATTTTTTTTCTAACGTTTCATTTTCTTTATTATAAATAATCTTCATTTTGTCTCCTAAAAAACGCTTATTGAACGGTTCAATAAGCGTTTATTTTTTTTAATTATTAAAGCTTTCAGTTAACTGTGGAACCACTTGTTTTTTTCTTGAAACAACGCCTGGCAAGAATGCACGGTTGTTTTCAAGAGTTGTTTCAAATGCTTTTTCAACTTTATCAAGGTCTGATCCAACTGCTAATAACGAAGAATCGCTTGCTAGAATATCTGTTACAATTAAAACAAACAAATCATATTGGTTTGTTTGATTTTCACTAGCCATTGCTGCTTCCAATTCTGCTTGACGCGCAAATACTTCTTTTATATCAACGGTGTTCACTTGCGCTACCCGAACCGTTTTTTCTCCCATTGTAAAGCTTTTTGCATCAAGATCAAGTAATGTCTCAACAGATTTATCACTTAAATTCGTTCCTGCTTTTAGCATTGCTAACCCATATTCTTCCAAATCTACTTGAGCAATTTGAGCTAGTTCTTTGGCTGCCGTTACATCCTCTGCTGTGCAAGTCGGTGATTTAAATAATAAGGTATCTGAAACAATCGCAGATAACATCATTCCGGCAATCGCGCGTGGCACTTCAATTTGAGCTTCTTTATATAACTTTAAAATAATCGTGCTTGTACAACCAACTGGTTCCGCACGATAATATAAAGGGTTCGCTGTTTCAAAATTTGCAATTCGGTGGTGATCAATGACTGCTAAAATATTTAAATCCGCAATGTCACTGATACTTTGTTGAAATTCATTATGATCGACCAAAACAACATCTGATACTTCTGTTTTTGCTTCACTTACAACACGAGGTGCAGAAATTTCAAAATAATCTAAAGCGTATTGTGTTTCTTCACTTGGCGTACCTAACGCAACGGCTTCAATTTCTTTTCCTAAAGTTTGTTGTAAGTTAGCATAGGCTAAGGCTGCTCCAATTGCATCAGTATCAGGATTTTGGTGTCCAAAAACTAAAATTTTCGACATATTGTTCGCTCCATTCATTAAATTCAAATTTTATGATAGCAAATTCTTTGGTAAATTACTATCATTTATCAAAAAAAGCAGTGACTTTTATTTCGGGGTCTATAATATTTGGTGTTGTTACTAAGAAATTGGTAAGAACACCCTTTTTCTTTCTATAACAAAAAAGCATCTGTTTCCCTTATAATTAAGTTAGACACAAAATTCAAGGAGGAAAACAAATGCTCTGCTATAAAGATATCAAAATCAAGGATGAAAAGCTAGACCAAACATTTAAAC
>NZ_JAFBFD010000002.1 GCF_016909125.1 Enterococcus lemanii
GATACACCTGTACCCATGCCGAACACAGAAGTTAAGCTTCTTAGCGCCGATTGTAGTGAAGGGTTTCCCTTTGTGAGAGCAGGACGTCGCCACGCGAAAAAGAATTAGAATGATTTCTAATTCTTTTTTTTTACTTAAAAACTTGGAAATTAAATACTCACCGATTGGATTTTATGTTGTTCAACCAACCTACAATAAATAAACGAGCCTGAACTTTAAAATAACTTATATTTTCAAGCAGATGATTCGCCTAAATTGGAAAAATTAGCGAGAATAAAAGGAGAACGAAAGAAGGTAGGAAATGAAATGGATAAAAAAGCGGAATTGAAAAAGAAATTAACGTCACTTCAATATGCTGTCACGCAAGAAAATGCAACAGAACGGCCGTTTAGTGGCGAGTATGACCAACATAATGAAGAGGGAATCTATGTTGACATTGTCAGTGGAGAAGTTTTATTTTCTTCAAAAGATAAATTTGATGCTGGTTGTGGTTGGCCTTCATTTACTAGACCAATGCCAGAAGTAAAGATGAAAGAAGTGCATGATAACAGTCATGGGATGTCAAGAATTGAAGTACGTAGCCCAGAAGCTGATTCTCATTTGGGGCATGTTTTTCCAGATGGGCCAAAAGAATCAGGTGGATTAAGGTACTGTATTAATTCTGCGGCATTACAATTTATTCCGAAACAAGAGATGATTGAAAAAGGATATAATGACTATTTACATTATTTTAAATAAAGCAAAAACCTAGAAAGCGACTTTAATTTTTGCTTTCTAGGTTTTTCTTATTTCTTCATTTTGTGGTACAATAAAGGGAACATATGTGCAGAAAGGGAGAAATATGTACGAGTATATTATTGGTCAAGTGATAGAAACGACCCCTGCTTATTTAGTTTTAGAAAATCAGGGAATTGGCTATCAAATTTTGTGTGGAAATCCATATTACTATGCTGGGAAAAGTAAACAACAAACAAAAATCTATCTTCATCAAGTTGTTCGAGAAGATGCGCATACCTTATACGGATTTAAAACAAAAGAGGAAAAAAGTTTATTTTTACGTCTAATTAGTGTCTCAGGGATTGGACCTAAAAGTGGTTTAGCGATTATGGCAAATGAAGATCATACAGGTTTAATTCAAGCAATTGAAAATAGTGATGTGACGTATTTAACTAAGTTTCCTGGCGTAGGTAAAAAGACAGCACAACAATTAATCTTAGATTTACAAGGAAAATTAGGTGATTTACTACCTGAAGGTGCGGAGGTAGCTCAAGTTGTCGTAACAAAAGCGGATAATTTGGCTTTAGAAGAAGCAATGGCAGCTTTACAAGCGTTAGGGTATAGCGAAAAAGAAGTGAAGCGCGTGCATAAGAATTTGCTAAATAGTCAACCTGACGCAACAACAGATGAATACTTGCGTACAGGGTTACGTCTAATTATGAAGAAGTAAAAGGAGAATTTGATGGAAGAGCGGATTATTTCACCTGAAGAAGTAGAAGAAGATTTATTTGAAAAATCTTTGCGTCCACAATTTTTTAGAGAATATATCGGGCAAGAAAAAGTAAAAAAAGAGTTAACGATTTATATTCAAGCGGCTAAACAACGTGAAGAGCCGCTTGATCATACTTTACTTTATGGACCACCAGGTTTGGGTAAGACTACAATGGCAATGGTAATCGCCAATGAAATGGGTGTCAATATTCGAACAACCAGTGGGCCGGTCATTGAAAAACCTGGTGATTTAGTGGCATTACTAAATGAACTTGAGCCAGGAGATGTTTTGTTTATTGATGAGATTCATCGCTTACCACGAATTGTAGAAGAAATGCTTTACTCTGCGATGGAGGATTTTTATATTGATATTATGGTAGGGCAAGGGACGACCGCTCATCCTGTTCATTTTCCGCTACCACCGTTCACACTGGTCGGAGCAACAACTAGAGCAGGCATGTTATCCGCACCATTACGAGATCGTTTTGGCATTATTTCTCATATGGAGTATTACGCTGAATCTGAATTACAAGAAATTATTATTCGCTCAGCTGATATTTTTGAAACGAGAATCGTGGAAGAAGGATCAATTGAAATTGCACGTCGTTCAAGGGGGACGCCACGAATCGCCAATCGTTTGTTAAAACGTGTGCGAGACTTTGCTCAAGTAGAAGGAAATGGTGTGATTAATCAATTGACAGCAGATCAAGCGCTAAGTTTGCTGCGTGTCGATCATGCAGGCCTTGATTATATCGATCAAAAGTTAATTAAAACGATGATCGAGCTTTATAGTGGTGGACCTGTAGGGTTAAATACGTTGGCAGTAAATATTGGTGAAGAACAAGAAACCGTTGAAGATATGTATGAACCTTATTTAATTCAAAAAGGCTTTTTAAAGCGTACCCCTCGAGGACGAGTGGCGACGGCTTTAGCTTATCAACATTTTAATTATCCATATCAAGGAGAATAGGCGATGGTTTTTTTTAATGAGAATCAAACAAAAATTAAAATCGCTGAAACATTTATTAAGGCAGTTAGTGAAAGCCCCGATAAATTAATTAGCGTACAAGAAATTGCAGAAAAAGCACAAGTGAATCGCCAGACTTTTTATTATCATTTTAAAGATCGAGACCAGTTAATTGAATGGATTTTTAATCAAGACGCACTAAAGCATTTAAGTGAAGAAGAAGTTTCAATTGATAATTGGGAAGAACAAGCTTTAAAAATGTTAAAGGCAATGATTGCGCATGATGTCTTTTATCAAGCGGTTTTAAAAGAAAGACGTGAGCTATTAACCACCACGTTTAGTCATCGAATCCAACTAATTTTTGAGAAAATTTTTCAAGAAGTTAAAATTGGTTATGAACTATCTAGGCAAGAAGTGCAATTTTACAGCCGTTTTTTTTCGTTTGGTTGTACGGGTCTTTTTGAATCATGGATTTATGAAGGGTACCAGGAGACACCGCTAGTGATGGCTACACAGTTATTCCAACTAGCAAAAGACATTGAATTTTTAGCATACCGTCTCTACGATCAGCAAGAGGAGGGAATTAAATGACGAAAGTATTATTTGTTTGTTTAGGGAATATTTGTCGTTCTCCAATGGCAGAAGGACTCGCTAGAAAACTATTCCTTGAAAAAGGCTTGGCGATTGAGGTGGATTCTGCTGCTACGAGTCACTGGGAAGTAGGTAGTGCGCCTCACCCAGGTACCCAAAAGGTTTTAACAGAAGCAGGGATTGACTGGTCGCAAATGATTGCCCGACAAGTTTCAAAGGCTGATTTTGAGCGATTTGATTATATTATTGCAATGGATCATCAAAATAAAAAAGATTTACTTGCGATGGCGCCATTTGAGAGGCAAGATAAAATCCATTTACTGATGTCGGTTGTACCTGGAAAAGAAGAAGTAGCGGTACCGGATCCTTGGTATACGGGGAATTTTATTGAGACAAAAACGTTACTGGAAGAAGCACTTACTCAGTGGTTGCTTGTTTTTTAGCATAAAATAAGAAATACAGTGAAGAAAGGATGACAGAGATGGAAAAGAAGAATTTAACACTTAAAGAACTCGGTAAGCGCCTCGTCATGTCTTCGGTTGTATTACTTGATTCTTTATTTAATGAAGAAGCGATGCAGCAAAAAAACATTGCTACGTATCAAGAAAAGTTGAATGAAGCAGCTGTTAATCAAGACCTTGTCGTTCTTCAATTGATGACAGAGAAAGTCTCGGTCTTTGAAACAGTTGTGGGAACGGTCATTAATAATAAAGTCAGTGAAAAACAAGCGGTCATCCGCCTACACGATAACGAAAAACAATTAAGAATTATTCCGCTAAAACAAATTGAAAAAATTAGTATTTTAGGTACTCGAAAAAGACCTAAAATAAGTTAAAACAACCAGGGAAAAATTCTTGGTTGTTATTTTTTTTTTTTTGCGAAAACCCTACCAAAAATAACAGAAGTTTAGTATCCTTAACAGAGTAGCTAGAACCTGAAAGGAATGAAACAATAGTGGAAGTGAAATGGTTGGAAGACTGGTCGCAAACAAGCGCTTGGCAAAATGAAACCGCCTACGCCTATTTTTGTGTCAAAGCAAGTGAACAAGTGGCCTACCAAGTAACAACTTCGAATTTAGCAAAAGATGAGCATCAGTTATTTTATGTAGCAAGTACACAAGCGCATATCGGTCGGGGAACGGTTTGGGGAGAAATACCAGCTGTACCAAAAGAAACGTATCAAGATCTGTTGCGACCTGTTGATAAAGAAACGGTTTTTACTGAAACCAGTCAGCTATTTTGTTTAGCAACGACTTTCAAAAAAGCTGGCGAGTATCAACGGACCATTGTTTTAAAATGTCAAAATAATCCAGAGATCGTATTTAGCTTGAATCAGCAAGTATTGCCGTTGTCATTGCCTGAAAGAAAAGCATTTTCTTTGGAATTATGGCAGTATCCTTTTGCTGTTGCTCGTTATTACCAAATCCCTCGTGAAGAACTTTTTCAAATGAAGCATCTAGAAAAGATTCAAGAAAGTTTAAGACCATATCAAGAAGCCGGAGGAGAGACAATTGTAGCAACGATTGTTCATGATCCTTGGAATCACCAAACCTACGATGCGTATCCTAGTTTAATTCAGTGGAAAAAACAAGCGGATCAATTCGTTTTTGATTTTACTTGGTTTGATCGTTATGTCACTCTAAATTTAGAAATGGGGATTCAACAAAAGATAAAATGCTTTTCACTACTGCCATGGGCGGATAAAATTGCTTATTATGATGAAAAAAATGAGCAACAAATCCGAACTTATCCAGTCGGGTCAAAAAAGTGGCAAGACCTTTGGCGCCAATTTTTAACGGCTTTTACCCAACATTTAGAAGGAAAAAATTGGTTTGACCGAACGTATATTGCGATTGATGAGCGGCCAGCAGAAGAAATACAAGCCGTGATTGATTTATTAGCCGAGTTTCCTCATCAAAAAACGGGCGAACGTTTAAAAATATCTTGTGCGATGGATTACCAAAGTTTTGATGAACAATTACTTGACCAAATTGATGATTTGGCAATTGGGCAAAGTCATCTTGGTCAGCGCGAGCATTTTCAAAAAATGTGTCAACGGCGCCGTGAAAAAGGGTTATTTACTTCTATTTATAATTGTGTAGGTGATTATCCAGCGATGTTTTTGGCGAGTCATCCACTAGAATCACGGTGGTTGCCTTGGTATTATTTATCTTACGAAAGTGACGGTTTTTTGCGGTGGGCGCTCGATGCCTGGCCTAAGGATCCTTTACAAGATGGCAGCCATTGGTATTGGGAAAGTGGCGATCCATTTTTAATCTATCCGCATCAAAAAAATGAACAAGCGGCTTATTT
Organism: Enterococcus lemanii; assembly: GCF_016909125.1. Lineage (GTDB taxonomy): Bacteria > Bacillota > Bacilli > Lactobacillales > Enterococcaceae > Enterococcus_I > Enterococcus_I lemanii. The sequence goes on from NZ_JAFBFD010000002.1 coordinate 5,359, forward strand.
ATCGGTTCGTTTTCAACAATTAATTCGCGGGCTAAATGACGTGAATAAATACTTATATTTAAAAAACAAAAACGCGCGTCTTGTTAAACCGTTGACTAGCGATTTAAACGAATTGGTCAGCCCGCCTGGCGCGACGAATACTTATGGTGCAAGAGTTGCCCAAAGTACCAAAAATGAAGAGCAGCTCGCTAAGATGTTGCAACAACTAACACGACACTTACAACGACTGACGCAACAATATTTGAAGGAGCAAGAAGAAAACGATGAAACTAAATCAATTAACAGCGGTTACACCAAGTGAACGTCAAATCGCTTGGCAACAAACAGAATTTTACGGCTTTATCCATTTTGGAATCAATACGATGACTGATCGTGAGTGGGGGCTTGGCAATGAAGCTGCTTCATTATTTAATCCTCAAAAATTAGACGCCGATTTGTGGGTAAGACAATTAAAAGCCTCACAAATGCAAGGAGTAATCTTAACTTGTAAGCACCATGATGGTTTTTGTTTATGGCCGACACAAACAACAGCTTATAGTATTGCCAGCAGCCCGTGGAAAAACGGAGAAGGCGACTTAGTGAAAGAAGTCTCGCTCGCTTGCCAAAAACATGGCTTGAAGTTTGGCGTCTATTTGTCACCTTGGGATCGCCATGAAGCTTGTTACGGCAGTGGAAAGGCGTATGATGATTTTTATATTGCGCAACTAACAGAGCTATTGAGTCATTATGGTGAAATTTTTAGTGTCTGGTTAGATGGGGCAAATGGAGAAGGACCAAATGGGAAAAAACAAACCTATGACTGGGAGCGGTATTATGAAACGATTCGTCGTTTACAGCCGAATGCAGCAATTAGTGTTTGTGGACCAGACGTTCGTTGGTGTGGGAATGAAGCGGGACAGACGCGAGACAAAGAGTGGAGTGTCGTACCAATTGAAGTGCAAGACCTTGAAAAAATTGCGGAACATTCACAACAAATTGATGATGGGAAGTTTTCGCGGAAAGTCACTTCTGGCGATGAAGATTTAGGGAGTCGCGAAGTGTTAGAGAATTATGAAGGGACGCTCGTTTGGTATCCAGCAGAAGTGAACACGTCAATTCGACCGGGTTGGTTTTATCATGAAGCAGAAGATGAACAAGTCCGTAGCGTGGAAGAATTGTATCAAATTTACTTGAATTCTGTTGGTGGTAATGCGACATTCTTATTAAATATTCCACCCAATCCTCAAGGAGAAATTCATGAAAATGATGTGCAAGTCTTAGAGATGCTAGGTGAAAAAATTCGTCAACTTCAAGAGCAAACCATCATCCAGCAAGGCACTTTAAGTTATTCTTCTTGTCTCAAAGAAGTGCGTTTAACCGAACTAATCCAAGGCGAAGGCAACGTTTGGCAAAGTGCCATAACTGACCAGAAACCTTATTTGCAAATCGAATGGGAAAAAGAACAAACCTTGCAACGAATTCAATTGCAAGAAGACATCACCCAAAGTCAACGAATTGAAGCTTTTAGTGTTTATTATTACCATAACCACCAGTGGAAAAAATGGGGCGAAGGCGGCTTAGTTGGGTATAAAAAGATTTTGGAATTACCAACGGTTCAGACCAAAGGCATTAAAATTGTTTTTCAAACTTATCGTGAATTCCCAACAATAAAAAAACTCAATCTAAATTAATCTCAACTGATTAAATAAAAAACATTGAAACAGCGATATTTGAAATAGACCCATAGCTAAGGACAGTTTGCAAAAAACGCCTTAGCTATTGGGTCTAATTTCGTTTATTTATTCTATAATTTTCCCCAGCATTTTCTTAGCAGCCATTATTTTTAGAAAAAAAAATACCTACCGGCGGGGACCGGTAGGAAAGGAGTAAAAATGAAAAAGTGTTTGTTAGGGTTGTTTGTTGGTATACTTATATAATACGGTCTAAATGTGAAGTTTTTGTGACGAAAATCTTCGAAAGTTATTAAGAATATCGTACCTATTTTTACAAAATAGGAAGAAAAGCATTTTGTATTAAAAAAACGACTTCGTGCACCAACCTCAATTTCCCCCTAAATAAAAAATTATTGAATGGCCTATTTATTTGAGGCAAAACGCCAAATGATTCCCCCAGCAAAACCAATTAAAGCTGGTAAAAGCCAACCCATTCCAATACTAAATAATGGCAAGGCTGCTTCGCCAATCCCAATTAATGTTTGAGAAAAGCCAGTGTCTTTAATAAAAGCTGGACTCGCATTTAAACCATCAATAACGGAGGCAAACAAGGTGAAGTAAGTTGTCATTTGATAGACTTTTGGATCATGTTTAAAGATTGGACCAATAATTGCTAAAAGAATTAAAGTCATCGCTAAAGGATAAAGAAACATCAAAACAGGAATTGAAAACTCAATAATCTTGGTTAAACCAACGTTAGCAAAAATGCCAGCCATTAAACTAACCGTTGTTGCAAAAAATAAATAACTTTTACTTGGGAATAATTCACAAAATGTTTCAGAAAAAGCAGAGGTTAATCCGATTGCGGTTTTTAAGCAAGCCGAGATGACTACTAAAGCCAAAATAATGCTGCCATATGAACCAAGATAGTATTGTGCAATTTGAGCTAACGCAATCCCACCATTTTCCGTCATGGCAAATTTCCCGAGGCTCATGGTCCCCATATAAGAAAGTAAAGTGTAAATAATCCCCATTAAAATAATACTAATGGTCCCTGATTTAATCGTATCGACAGCGATGGTGGTAGGCTTTGTGACGCCGCGATTTTGAATGGTTGTCACAATGATAATGCCAAACGCTAAAGAAGCGAGTGCATCAAGCGTGTTGTACCCTTCTTTAAAACCGGTAAAAAAAGCATAATCTTGATAAACGGTTTGAACAGGAGCGCCGGCGACACTACCAAGTGGACGGGTGAAAGCTAAGAGAATTAAAACACTGAGTAAAATTAAGAAAAACGGATTTAAATATTTTCCGATATAATCAAATAATTTGGATGGTTTTTTTGCTAAAAACCAAGAAGCGAAGAAAAATACCGCACTAAATAAGGCTAAGCCAAGTGTTAAGTGTTCAGTCGGAACGGATGAAGCAAATGCAATCTCAAAAGATGTTGTTGCTAACCGTGGCAAAGCAAAGAAAGGACCAATAACTAAATAAAGCAACATAGTAAAAATAAAGGCGTACTTTCGATTGACGCGTGAAGCTAAATCAAAGAGCCCTTTACTTTTTGAACTTCCGATGGCGATGACGCCTAAAAATGGTAAGCCAATCCCTGTAACTAAAAAGCCAAGGTTCGCCCAAAAAATATTTTCTCCGGCCATCTGTCCCATATGGATGGGAAAAATTAGATTACCAGCACCAAAAAATAGACCAAACAACATCGAACCAATTGTTAAATAATCGGTAAATGTTAATTTTTTTTCCATAAAATACCCCACGCTCCTTTATTGTTGTAACAAAAATAACAAAACGCCTATTGAATAGCAAATGAAAAAAGAGAATTTTCAGTAAATTCTAAGAAGATTGCTAGAGGAATTTAAGGAAGACGTTTGATTGTTCGGAAACGAACGTTAGCGACAAAAAAACAGGCTGTAACACGAGTCACAGCCTGTTGAATAATTAAGAATCAAGGCCTTTCTTCCACCTTATTTACGGGTATCAAAAGGCAACTCGTTCGGCTACTTCAAAAAACACGCGCAATCGCTAGACGCGCTTGCTCGTATTTTTTTCCAGTAGCTCCGAGCGAAACGCCTTTTTCTTTCACCTTTTTAATGTTCGCTTAAAATACGGCTTAAAAAGGCTTTGGTGCGTTCTTCTTTTGGATGGCCGAAGATTTCTTCTGGTGTTCCTGCTTCGGCAATGACGCCTTTATCCATGAAAATAACGCGATCGGAAACTTCTTTTGCAAAGCCCATCTCATGAGTAACGATAACCATGGTCAAACCAGAATCAGCTAGATCTTTCATGGTTTTTAAAACTTCGCCGACCATTTCTGGGTCTAAAGCAGAAGTTGGTTCGTCAAACAACATCACATCTGGGTTCATCGACAAAGCACGGGCGATGGCTACTCGTTGTTTTTGTCCACCAGAAAGTTGATTAGGTTTGGCTCCTTGAAATTGTTTCATCCCAACTTTTTCTAGGTTTGCTAATGCGATTTTTTCAGCCTCTTCTGGTTTTCGTTTTAAGACTGTTACTTGGCCAGTGATGCAGTTATCTAAGACATTTAAATTATTAAATAAATTAAAGGACTGAAAGACCATGCCTAAATGCGTTCGGTATTTCGGCAAATTATAGCCTTTTTGTAAGACATTTTCACCGTTGTAAATAATTTCACCGCTCGTTGGTTTTTCTAATAAGTTGATGCAACGTAAAAGCGTTGATTTTCCAGAACCAGATGAGCCAATAATTGTGAGTACTTCGCCTTTATTGACGGAAACTTGAATGTCTTTTAAGACTTCATTGTCGCCAAAGCTTTTTTTCAAATGATTAATTTCAATGATTGCAGACATAAAAAGTTCCTCCTATTCATTTCCTTGTGGCAAATCTTCTACTTTTACATAGGAAGAAGGGCCATCCATTTTCTTTTCCATCAAGCGTAATAAGCGGGTCGCACTTAACGTCATTACGAGGTAAATCACACCGACAATTAAGAACGTTTGGAAGAATTCATAGTTTGTTCCAGCAGCGGCCGTTCCTTGGAAGAATAAATCGCCAACACTAATGACACTTAACACAGCGGTATCTTTAATGTTAATCACCGCCTCGTTTCCGATGGCAGGTAAAATATTGCGAATTACTTGTGGTAAGACGATCTTATTCATCGTTTGAGAGTGCGTCATTCCAATTGCTTGGGCGGCTTCAAATTGCCCACGATCCACAGCGAAAATACCACCACGAACAATTTCAGACATATAAGCACCTGTATTAATTGAAACAATAAACAAAGCGGCTACGGTTCGGTTTAAATCAATTTGAAAAGCTAAAGCCAGGCCGTAAAAGATGACCATTGCTTGTACCATCATTGGGGTACCACGGAAAACTTCAATGTAGATCGTTAAGAGTAAATCACCCAGTTTTTGGAAGAAACGTGCAACGGGGTTTTCACTTTTAGGAATTGTTCGAAAGACACCAATTAGTAGTCCAATGACTGTCCCTGCAAAAGTCGAAAAGATAGCAATTAAGAGAGTTAAACCGGCTCCTTGTAAAAATAAAATCCCATAATCATCGATAATTTTCTTTAATGAGCTCCAAAGGGTACCACTGCTTTCTTGATTAGCAGAAGGTTGGTTTTCAATCGCCGCGTCCATTAAAGCCGTCCGCTCATCGTCTGAAATCCCGGCCAAAATTTGATTCACCTCTTGGACAAGTGGATCGCCTTTACGCATACCGATGGCTACTTGCACATCTTCAGGGTTTGTTTGAAAGCCATTTTCAGGTGAAAATTCGACCATCGCAAAGTTTTCATTGACGTTTGTTGCCGTCACGCCTTCAGGTCGCTCGCTGACATAACCATCAATGATGCCTGAAGCGAGTGCCACACGCATGGCTGAAAAATCTTTGGCCGGGTCTTGTCTTTTTACTTCAGGAATTTGATCAATGACCCCATAGTGAAAGGTATTTAATTGCCCAGTAATTTTGGCTCCAGTAAAATCTTCCAGTGAAGTGGCTTGTGAGAAATCACTGTTCTTACGCGTCACAATGACTAAATGCGATTCATAGTAAGCATCTGTAAAGTCAATTTTTTCTCGACGTTCAGCAGTCGGGGACATCCCGGCTACAATCGCGTCAATTTTTCCAGAGGTTAAAGCCGGGACTAAGCCATCCCACTGTGTTGCGACAATGACGAGTTTTTTGCCTAAGCCTTCAGCGACTTTTTTAGCAATTTCAACATCGTAACCGCCAGCATAAGCTTTTGATTCCCCGTACTTTAAAACAGCACCATTCGCATCACTTGTTTGTGTCCAGTTAAAAGGGGCATAAGCGGTTTCCATCCCCACCCGAAACTCATCTGTCGGGGTTAAATCATCTGCAACAACAGGTAAGCTTCCAATGATTAGGGACAAGACAAAGGTAAATAGTAATAATAGGGTCCTTCTTTTTTTCATGAATCTTCCTCTTTTCTTTAAATGACGAGTTGTAAAGGTTTTTTATGACCGGGTGTAATCGATAAAAGAAAACAGCCGCTTCCTATGGATAGAAAGCGGCTGTGGACAAGACAAAAAAACATTTAGTTGTCGACAATCTCTTCACAATACATAGCGCACCTTAGTATAAACTAAGACAGTTCGCAAGTTATTCGCTTGCGACCCAACAATTTTTAGAAAAGCAGCTAAAAATTATTTCGGCGATGTTCCCTAGTCCTGCGTCATCGTGTTGCTTCACTCGACAGGGTTAATGAACCTCGCGACCTCTACCTGGTTGAAGGTATCTCGTATTCAATTTTATTTTTATTCCTTTACAGAGTTTAGCGGATAAAAGAAGAAATGTCAAATATGGTTGAGAAGCTTTGGAATCTGATTTTTTTGCTTGTTTAAATAAAAAAAGTGTTAAAAATCATTGAGATTTCTAACACACATCAAGGTTTAAGCAATTTTTGGTTCGCGTCCTAAGATGGCTTGTAAAACAGTTAAACCACCTAAAGCTGCTAAGACGATATAAATTAAACTTGAATACTGAGTAACACCAAATCCCCACGTACGGAAAACTACGAGTGCAATCGCTAAAACAATCGCAACTAGTACGTTGAAAAGAGCAAACGCCCATAGGTTCCCATTTTCTTTACGAGTTAAATAGAAAACAGAGAAGAACAAGCTAATTGCAGCCCAAGCAATACAAACTAAAATAATAGCCCAATAAATAATCGATGCTAACATCTTTTTCACCTCGTTTCATCATAGTCGGCTTTATTTTACCATTTTTTTTAAAACCTGTCATGAAAATCTTGAAAAAGAAAAGAAAGATTGTGAAAAAGGGGCATAAAAACAAACATACCCGTGAACGAAAATTTTAGGTATAATAGAAAATAAGAACAATCAATGAAAGAGGCGTTTATTCAATGAACCAAAAAAGTGAAAAAGAAAAAATGATTGCGGGCGAGTACTATTTAGCAGGCGATGAAACGCTCGTGGCTGATCGTCGTTATGCCCGTAAACAAATGATGAAATTTAATGCAGAAATGGATCCAAAAAAACGTGAGGAAATCTTGAAAGAAACGTTTGGTCAAATAACAAATTCGGCTTATATTGAACCGAATTTACGCTTTGATTACGGTTATAATATCACTGTTGGAAAGAATTTTTATGCCAATTTTGATTGTACCTTACTAGATGTTTGTCCAATTACATTTGGGGATGATTGCATGCTTGCACCAAATGTTCAAATTTATACGGCGAGTCACCCGATCGACCCAGAAGAACGTAAGAGTGGCTTGGAAAATGGGGCAGCGGTAACGGTTGGCGACAATGTTTGGTTAGGTGGCGGCAGTGTGATTGTACCAGGGGTTACGTTAGGGAATAATGTTGTTGTTGGTGCAGGCAGTGTGGTGACTAAGTCGTTTCCAGACAACGTAGTCATTGCCGGTAACCCAGCACGCGTCATTAAAGCGGTTGAGCCAAAAAAACAAGCTGCTGAAAACCTAGCAGAAGTCCGTCAAACGATTGACGTCATTGATGCCAAATTAGTTCAGTTACTGGAAGAAAGAATGACGGCCGTTTCGGAAGTGATCCGAATTAAAAAAGAACAAGACACACCGATTTTAGATTCCACGCGTGAAAGTCAAGTTTTAGAAAAAGTTGCACAACAAGTCCAACAAAAAGCTTACGAAACAACCATTGTGGACACCTTTTCAGCCATTATGGAAAAATCACGTCACTATCAAAAGCAACAATTGGAGGGATAGATCATGTTAGAAGGAGAGCAAAGACGTCAGCAAATTTTACAAGAATTGCAAGGGGCAAAAAAACCAATCAGTGCCAGTCGCTTTGCTAAAGATTTTGGCGTCAGCCGTCAATCGATTGTCGGTGATGTCGCTTTGTTACGTGCCGCTGGTGAAGACATTATTGCGACGGCCAGAGGATACAAATTAAATGCAGTCGTCGCAGAAAAAGGTTTGCTGGCAAAAATTGCTGTTCAACACGGAGAAGACCAAACCGAAGAAGAATTAGCGACGATTATTGAGCATGGGGCCGAAGTCATTGATGTGATTGTGGAACATGAATTGTATGGTGAGTTGGTTGGGGGCTTGTATATTGCCACTCCGGAACAAATTCAAAGTTTTATGAAAAAATACCGGAGTTCGAACTCACGCTTACTTTCACAATTAACCAATGGGATTCATTTACATACGATTCGTTATCAAAATGAAGCGAGTTTGGCTAAAATCAAAGAAGCTTTAGCAAACAAAGGCATTTTATATCAAGGAAATGATTAGACAAAAAAAGAAAGCTAAAAAGATCTAGCTTTCTTTTTTTGTCATTTTTCATAAAATGAGCTATTTTCATGAGAAATGTATGAAAACAAACTTAAAATTGTCAGAAAACGAATTGCTAATTTTCTTTCTTTTGTTTATGATAATTTAGGCAATCTTTTAATAATTATTCTTATACCAAAGGAGCAAACAAAATGAATCAAAAACAAATTCGTTGGTTCACCGTTGGTCTCATCGCCTTTAACATGGTTTGGGGCTTAGGCAACGTGGTGAACAACTATTCACAACAAGGAATCTCAGTTGTGACGTCTTGGCTGTTAATTTTAGCGTTATATTTTATCCCTTACGCTTTAATTGTTGGGCAACTCGGTTCAACTTTTAAAGATAGTCGTGGAGGCGTCAGTTCGTGGGTTGAAAATACCTCAACCAAACGTCTTGCGTATTATGCGGCTTGGACGTATTGGGTAGTCCACATTCCTTATTTAGCGCAAAAACCGCAAGCGATTTTAATTGCTTTAGGTTGGGCGGTTAAAGGCGATGGGACAATGGTTTCAGCAATGCCGGTCAATTTAGTGGCGCTTGCTAGTTTAGTCATTTTCTTACTATTCTTATACCTATCAACTAAAGGACTTTCAACTTTGAAAGTAATCGGTGGTCTAGCTGGTACGGCTATGTTTGTCATGTCGATTTTATTTATTTTGTTAGCCGTTGGTGCACCCGCGATTCACTCATCAATGGAAATTGCGACACCAAACATGACCAGTGTCAGCACGTATATTCCGAAGTTTGATTTTTCTTACTTCACCACGATTTCAATGTTAGTTTTTGCCGTTGGGGGCGCAGAAAAAATCTCACCTTACGTCAATCAAATGAAAAACCCATCAAAAGAATTTCCTAAAGGGATGTTCTTATTAGCTGGAATGGTTGCGGTGAGTGCCGTACTTGGTTCAATTGCGATGGGGATGTTGTTTGCCAGTGACAATATTCCGGCCGATTTAATGACCAATGGTGCCTACAGCGCGTTCCAAAAACTAGGGGCCTATTACGGCGTCGGCAATTTGTTAATGGTTGTTTATGCGTTAACGAATATGATTGGTCAAATTTCGGCTTTAGCTTTCTCAATTGACGCACCACTGCAAATCTTGTTAGCAGATGCCGATCCAATGTATGTACCAGAATGGTTACGTCAGCGTACCGCTAAAGGCACTTTAAAAAATGGTTACTTATTAACAGGTATTTTAGTTAGTATCATTATTTTATTACCATTAATTGGAATTGGAAACATGGATGCTTTAGTGAAATGGATGACGAACTTAAATTCAGTGGTTATGCCAATGCGTTATCTATGGGTTTTCTTTGCTTATATGATGTTAAATAAAGCGTGGAAAAACTACCAATCAGAATACAAATTTGTTAAAAATCCGAAAATTGGCTTTATCGCAGGCGCTTGGTGTTTCTTCTTTACGGCCTTTGCTTGTATTTTAGGAATGGTGCCAAAATTAGATTTTGCAACCGATCCAAAAGCTTGGTGGTTCCAATTAATTACGAATATTTTAACCCCAGTTGTTCTAATCTTAATTGGAATGATTTTACCAGCGATTGCCCGTCGTGATCAAAAGAAAAATCAAGCGATGGCTACCGTTAAATAAATTCAAAAATAGTCTTGCACGTAGCCTTCGTGTGAGACTATTTTTTTAGGGTCTGCTATACTAAAAAGAAAAGCGAGGGATGCCATTATGAAAAAAAAGAAAGATTCAATCGTAGCAAAAGGAATGGAAAATGCCAATCGGATGTTAATGGGTGCAATTGGAGGCGATCCAGAAGCACCAACGACCTGGGTGAATACGCTTGTTTTGATTCTTTTGATTTTAGGTGGTTATCTAATTTGGCGCTTTTTTACAAAGTAAGTAACGATCTGTATTGGTCTTACAAAATCAGTAAACCCGAACAATCGGGGAAGAACCTATCACTTTTTTATTAAAAGAGCATTGACAAAAAAGTCAACTTACGGTAAATTAGTCAACAACAGCACGAATAATAAACCTGTGATAAGGAAAGTATACTTGGATGCTTTTAAGAGAGACTCTGGTTGGTGGAAAGAGTTAAGTTCAAAAGAGTAGAAAATGGCCTTGGAGGATAGTTTGTCGATAGGTAGGCAAGCTCGGAGTCGTTTCACCGTTAAAAGAAACACCAATCTTTCTTAAAAAAGAAATGTCGGGCTAAGGGGAGGCAACTTCCAAACAAAAGGTGGTAACACGATGATTCGTCCTTTTACTAGTATTCGCTAGTAAAAGGACTTTTTTTGTTTATAATTAGCGTAACAAGAAAGATGGGCAAGAGGAATCTGGTCAACCAGATTTAAATTGAGGTGGTACCACGCAAAAAGCGTCCTCAAATGAAGAAAATCGTTTCTTTGTTTGAGGATGCTTTTTTTCGTACTTCCTTAAAACACAAATGTAAACAATTGGAGGAAAACAAACAATGATTGAACTAAAAAATATTTCCGTGGTTTTTAACCAAGGCAGCCGCAAAATTACGGCAGTCACCGACGTCGATTTAACCATTGAACGTGGGGACGTCTATGGAATCGTCGGTTATTCTGGCGCTGGAAAAAGTACGTTAGTCCGCGTGATTAATTTACTGCAACGCCCAACAACGGGGAGTGTCGTTGTTGATGGCACTGAAATGACGGCATTGGTTCCGCGAGCATTACGCGAAAAACGCAAATCGATTGGGATGATTTTTCAACATTTTAATTTGATGGATAGTCGAACAATTTTCGATAATGTTGATTTTTCATTAAAGTATTCAGGCAAAAGCAAAGAAGAACGCAAACAAAAAGTAACGGAATTACTTGAGCTCGTGGGCTTATCCGATAAAGCCAAAGCCTATCCAAGCCAACTTTCTGGCGGACAAAAACAACGAGTGGCGATTGCACGGGCACTTGCCAATGATCCAGAAATTCTACTTTGTGATGAAGCAACCAGTGCGCTTGATCCAAAGACGACTTTGCAAATTTTAGCGTTATTAAGAGAACTCAATAAAAAACTTGGTTTAACGATTGTTTTAATTACCCATGAAATGCAAGTCGTGAAAGAAATTTGTAATAAAGTGGCGGTCATGGAAAATGGCCAAGTCATCGAGCATGGTGAAAGTGTTCAAATCTTCAGCCAACCACAACAAGCTTTAACGCGCGACTTTATTCGCACGGCTACCCATGTGGACCAAGCACTTGAAACAATTTTAGGCCATGAGAAATTCTCACAAATCAATGACGATGAATGGCTTGTTGAACTTTCTTACGTTGGCGAACAAACCGGTGAACCAATTATTGCCGAACTTTTTAGTCGCTATCAAGTCATTACCAACATCTTATATGGGAACGTTGAAATTATTCAAGACATTCCACTAGGCAGTTTAATTGTGACCTTAAAAGGGACAAAAGCCAATCGTGAACAAGCGTTAGCCTTTTTAAAAGCGCAAGAAGTGAACGTAACGATTTTAAAAGAAACAACGAAAGGTGGCATTTAACATGACACAATTTTTAGAAAGTTATTTCCCCAATGCAGTGGCAATCCAAGGGGAATTTATTCAAGCAACAATTGATACGATTTACATGACTTTTTGGACGTCGCTTGTCGCAGGCGTTTTGGGTGTATTCTTTGGCGTTTTACTCGTTGTCACACGACCAGGTGGTATTTTAGAGCAACGTTTGATTTTTACGATTTTAGATCAAGTCGTCAATATTGTTCGCTCGATTCCGTTTATTATCTTATTATCCTTACTTGTCGTCTTTACGCGTTTAATCGTCGGGACTTCAATTGGAGCCAAAGCGGCCTTAGTACCTTTAATTGCTGGCGTCATTCCATTTTTTGCTCGTCAAATTGAGATTGCTCTTTTAGAAGTCGATCCAGGAGTGATTGAAGCGGCTGAAGCGATGGGGACGAGCCCACTTGGCATTGTCTTTCGGGTTTATTTAAAAGAAGGGCTACCAGGGATTGTCCGTGTTTCTGCTTTAACCATTATTAACGTCATTGGTTTAACGGCGATGGCTGGAGCGGTTGGTGCCGGCGGGTTAGGGAGTTTAGCCATTACGCGTGGGTATAATCGTTTCCAAACGGACGTGACGGTGGTGGCGATGTTAATTATTTTAATTTTGGTTTTCATTAGTCAAGGCATTAGTAACTTGATTATTAAAAAAATAACACACTAAAAAATTTCTAGGGGGAAATGAAAATGAAAAAGATTTTATCATTTGGTTTATCAGCCATTGCTTTATTGGTTTTAGTAACAGGTTGTAGCAGTAAAACAGGAGAAAGCACTGCAAAAGACAGCACGACAAAAGAACGAGTAACGGTTAAGTTAGGTTTGATCGGAGCGGACACCGACGTTTGGGATGACGTACAAGCGCGTTTAAAAGACGAGGGCATTGATTTAGAATATGTGAAGTTTACCGAATATAGTCAACCCAACACCGCGTTAGCCAATGGCGATATCGACTTAAACTCGTTTCAACATCAATATTTTTTAGATAATTTCAATGCCGAACATGGCACAGAGATTGTTTCAATTGGGAATACCGTCAATGCGCCGTTAGGAATTTATTCTGACAAAATGAAAGACGTCAAAGAATTAAAAGAAGGCGATCAAGTGGCGATTCCAAATGACGTGACGAACGGTGGTCGAGCATTACTGTTATTACAAACAGCCGGCTTAATTAAAGTTAATCCAGATAAAGCCCAAGCACCAACCGTTTCAGATATTACAGAAAATAAACTAAACTTAGAAATCGTCGAACTGGAAGCGTCACAAACAGCACGTGCGCTACAAGACGTTGCCGCTTCTGTGATTAACAGCGGCATGGCAGTCGATGCTGGTTTTGTACCAACGACCGACGCGATTTATTTAGAACCAGTTGACGATACTTCTCGTCCATATGTAAATATTATTGCGGCTCGTAAAGAAGACGCCGACAATGAAGTCTATCAAAAAGTAGTAGCTGCTTATCAAACAGACGAAACGATTAAAGTAATTGAAGCAACATCAAAAGGTTCAAGTATTCCAGCTTGGGCAACATTTGGTACAAAATAAACATAAATTTCAATAAAAAGGTTATTTCAAAAAAAGGAGCGATTGGTATGACTGTAACAACCCAAACAAAACATGAAGTGATTGAAAAATTTATCGAGGAACGTTTACCCCAGTACCAAGCGTTAGCCATCGATATTCATGAGCATCCCGAAGTGAGTAACTACGAGGTTTATTCATCGGATGTATTAGTGACGCAATTATTAAAAGAAGGATTTAATGTCACGCTTGATGTGGCCGGTCACCATACTGGGTTTGATGCCCGCTATCAAAGTACAAAACCTGGTCCAACTTTAGCTTTTCTAGCAGAATATGACGCACTACCAGGCATTGGTCATGCTTGTGGACATAACTTATTTGGGACGTATTCAGCATTAGCAGCGAGTGCCTTAAAACAAGTCATCGATGAAGTTGGTGGTGAAATTCGCGTTTATGGGACACCTGGTGAAGAAGGGGGCGAAAATGGTTCGGCAAAAGGCAGTTTTGTTCGGGAAGGCTTTTTTAACGATGTCGATGCTGCTTTATGTATTCATCCAGGCCATCGCTACACCAAAACATCGACCGGTTTAGCCAACGATCCTGTCGATATTAAATTTTATGGCGTGGCTAGTCATGCAGCAGCCGCACCAGAAAAAGGGATTAATGCCTTAGAAGCCATTATCCAAGTTTTTAACGGCATCAATGCGTTACGCTTGCATTTGCCAAAAGACGTTAACATTCATGGCGTCATTACCAACGGGGGGGTCGCGGCCAACGTGATTCCTGAATTTGCTTCGGCCCGTTTTTACTTACGAGCAGCCAATCGCGCGACGTTAAATGACATCTATGCGAAAGTGGAAAACATCGTAAAAGGAGCAGCTTTAGCGACCGGTGCGACTTATGAGTTTGGCTTATTCCAAAATGCGGTCGATGATATTATTGTGACCGATTCTTTTGACGAACTATTTTTGAGTCATGCGGCATCGTCTGGCGTACCAGCTGATGAGATTGTTGAGGCGAAAAAACAAAGCCTAGGCTCTTCAGATGTCGGTAATGTCAGTCAAGTGATTCCAACGATTCAGCCGACCGTCTCGATTTCCGATGAATACATCGCTGGGCATTCAATTGAATTTAAAGCCGCCGCTCGTAGCGAAAAAGGCTTAAATTCAATTGGGATCGCCGCGCAACTATTGGCCAAAACAGCCCTAGATTTAATTGAGCAACCCGATCTGTTGGAAAAAATTAAACAGGACCATCAGGTTAGTTTAGCAAAAGGCAATTAATATTGTCTTAAAAAAACCATTTCTCTTCATTCTTTTAGAAATGAGAAATGGTTTTTTTGCTATGTCTTTTTTGGACAAAGGTGAAAGAAGGCACTAAGCAGAATCACCAATCTTTTTTGAAAACGCTATCTTAATACGAGGAATCCTGTTATGCTAGGCCAGAAGTAAAAGTATCTTTTTACTAAAGTAATTAAAAAGGAGAATGTTTTGATGAGTGGTTATAATACAGTTGTAGGAAGAAATACAAAGGGGGCACCCCAAGATCAGCATGCGTCACAAACGGTCGCATTTTCACATTATAATAATTTTAGCGCCCAACTACCGCTTGATCCAGCTACCGGTTAATTAGTTGAAGGGGGCATTCAAGCGCAAGCCAATCAATGTTTTGAAAACATTGCGGCGATTGTAGCTAGTTTAGATTATGTGATGACGGACGTGGTTCGTCTAAGCTTTTTTGTGAAAAACATTCAAGACGTTGATGCAATTGATATTGTTTTCGCATGCTTTTTCCCAACATATAAACCTGCTCGTACCATTGCCGTAGTTGACGCTTTACCAGTAGCAGGTGCTTTATTACAAATTGATACGTTAATTACACATGGTGAAGGAACGATTCCAAACGCGCCACAAGCGGGTGATTTAATTAAATTAACCAATCAAACCACGCAAGCACCAGTTGATCCACTTGCTTCACAAACCGTGGCTTTTTCACACTATAATCATTTATCGGCGCAATTGCCAATTGATCCAAAAACAGGGCGCATTATAGCAGAAGGCGTAAAAGCGCAAACAAAACAAGTCTTAGAAAATATTAAACAAATCCTTCAGAGCATAGATGTGCCACTGGATGATATTGTGAAAACAACGATTTTTGTCAAAGATTTAGCAGATATGGCTGCCGTTAATGAGGTTTACTTAACGTTCTTCTCAGATTCAGCGATTGCTCGTGCCGTGAATTATTTACCGGCTCGTACGGTTTTCGAAGTGGCTGACTTACCACATGGTGCGTTGGTTCAAATTGAAGCAGTCGTTTCACATGGCGATGGCACACCACCACAAGCAATTGAAGATTGTCATGGCATTGTGATTTGGGCAAATAATACACCCAAAGCCCCAATCGATCGTTATTCAACGCAAACCGTGGCTTTCTCCCACTACAATCACTTGTCGGCGCAATTGCCAGTTGATGCGCAAACTGGTGAGCTAGTGGCAACCGATATCAAAACACAAGCGATTCAATGTTTCACCCACTTACAGTCAATCGTTGAAAGCATCGACCATCAATTAGCAGACACCGTCAAAGTGAATATTTACGTGAAAGACTTAGCAGAAATGGCGATTGTTGACGAAGTTTATGCGAACTTCTTCCCAACCAATCCCCCTGCAAGACGCATCGTTGGAGTAGCCAACTTACCAAAAGAAGCGCGCATCCAAGTCGACGCAATTATCGGGAATGCAGAAGGCACACCGGTTAAGTCAAAATCTTTATAAGCTCTCATCCTACATAGAATAAAAAACAAGAGCTATTTTTGACTAACTCGATGCCGAAATCGTCTTATTTGTTAATTGATACTCGTCATTCATTAGTTTTTAAAATAAATTGATTCATATTCTTTTAAAAACTGAAAAAATTCTGCATAAAAAAATCCTCCAAGTAAACATATACTTAGAGGATTTTTTCTTATTCAATGACTAACACGTCTTGTTTTAACGCAAACGGATTTTCTTTGTTAATATGATCATAAAACATGACACCATTTAAATGATCAATTTCATGTTGCACGACAATCGCGCTGTAGTTTTTAAAGCGCGCTTTTTTCGTTTCACCGGCTGCGTTTAAGTAACGAACCGTAATTCGAGCGGGTCGAACCACGTAGCCCGGTACATCGCGGTCCACGGACAAACAACCTTCGCCATCACCCAAACAAGCTTCTTGGACAGAATGACTAACAATTTTAGGATTGTACATCACTTCTTTTAATAGTGGCTCAGGTTTTTCTGGATTGTCACTTGGTACTAAGACCGCGATCACGCGTTTTAAGACATCTAATTGTGGTGCGGCTAGACCAACCCCACCTCGCAAATCGAGTTCTTCAGCTTTGACTGGGTCTTGGCTATTTTCTAAAAAGGTCATCATCTCTTGACCAAGTTGTACATCTTCTTCGCTCAAAGGAAAAACAACTTCTGCTGCGGTTTCACGTAAAGTTGGGTTGCCTTCGCGAATAATATCTTTCATGGTAATCATCGATAGATTACGCCCCTTTCACTCATCCTATCGTTAAATAAAAACGACTTTCCAAGAGTTAGTTTAACATAAAAGTAAGAAAAACAAAGTATGAGAAACTAAAAAATGTTGCTTTATTTAAAATTTAAGAAAAGAAGGGGAGATGAGTGTTGCTAACACGCGTTTCTTTATGAAAAAGAAGTTGGCGAGGTGAACATCACTGGCTATCGTCCAGGTGCTTTTCTAGTATTCCGAGCAACTAAATGTTCCAATTACAATTTTATCTATTCTCTTTGAATCGTATAATTCTTTTGTTTTTTGTTTGCTGATTTTTTTTCAACTTTTGCTAACTCAATTTGGTCGTTAACCCCAATTTATTTTCTAAAAACATGGTAATACCCCTCTACTTTTTGACATCAGTTAATGAAACATTCATAACCTGATTGTATTCGCGTTTTTTATTCGCGTCAAAACTTTTGAATTATTAAGTTTTGGCTGTGTTTGATGTTATATTTAGATGTCATTGTTGGCTTCTATTTGTTAATCGATACTTATCACTCATTATTTTTTTATCAAATGATAATTCTTCAAAAAATTCAAAAAAAAAAGCGCTGACCCAGGGGATGACCTTTTTTTAGAAAATTCTATCCATTTTTCATTATATTTATCTTTCTATTATTTTACATTAATCTGCAATTAGGGTTCTTTAGATTAATAAAAATCAATAGACTAATAGATTTCTACTGTATAATGTCAATAGGTTTTCATTTGTTTCGTAAGGAGATGGTTCATAGTGGACAAAAGAAGAGAATATATTATTAATATATTGGCCAATAAATATTATTGTTTTTTAAATACGCTCGATTTTAATGATATGCTTTTTATGAAAGGAATTCATGAAGGAAAAGGTAAGTTTCTTGCTAACCTCCATATTTATTTAGCGACAAAAGACTTACCAGTAAAGTGGAACGACAAGCGCTATTCAACTGACTATGTTACTCCTGCTGCATTAAAAGTATTAAAGACTAACAGGGTATCAGGCTTAGAATACGAACATGTTATACCTAAGAAAAAATACATACAAGACATTTGCGAACAAAAAGCAAAAGACGGGACTTTAACAGAGGATTTTATCAGGAGTTTATTAGATCGATATTTATGGACAGCGACAGTAACTTCACAAGAACATAAATCATTGCCTAGGAGGATGCCGTTAAATTGGGATCAAGAAAACATTAAAGCTAGATATGAAGAAGCTGGTATTAACCTCGAACCTCACGAGCGATCCTATATTAGATAACGCTAGTGATGCGCAGAAGATATTTTATAATTAACCACTAGTGAATGGTTTCGTATTCCTCTGTTAAATAGTGATTATTTAACAAGGGATATATATATCTTTATTTTTTTATATCTTTTATAATAGAAGGCAAAAGAGGGAAAAGTAGGTGAAAAAGTGGTAAGACAATTGCTAAACGTGCAACTCAATGGTTTTTTAAAACTGGGTCGCTTTATGAGTCGTATACTAATGCCCAACCTAAGTGTCTTTTTAGCTTGGGGACTTTTAAATCTGCTGCTACCTTTAACAACAGGGGCTTTTCATGACCGGTTAATCCAAATTGATCAAATGATGGTTTATCTTTTACTGCCGATTTTACTAGGTTATAGTGGCGCCAAATTAATCCACGCACGAGCAGGTGTGGTCGGTGGGATGGCAACACTGGGGGTGATTGCGAGTGCGACGATTCCTCAAATGTTGGGTGCCTTAATGATAGGGCCACTAACTGGTTATGCTTTACGGCTTTTTGATCGCAAAGTTTTGCCAAAAATAAAACCTGGTTATGAAATGCTCGTCCATAATTTATCAGCCGGAAGTCTAGGAGCTCTTTTTTGTTGTTTCGGTCTCTTTGTCGTTGGCCCTTTTGTTACGCAGATGAGCTATTTTGAAGGTCTTTTTGTGACAAAGCTAGTTCAATTAAACTTATTGCCACTCATTCATGTTGTGCTTGAGCCATTAAAAATTTTATTTTTAAACAATACGATTAATCATGGGATTTTGACCCCATTAGGATTAGAAATTGCGACCCAAAAAGGGACTTCGCTACTATTTTTACTTGAAGTTAATCCAGGTCCTGGTCTTGGGGTTTTACTGGCCTTTGTTTTTTTTGGACCAAAAAAATTACGAGGCCACGCGAGTAGTGGGCTACTCATTCAAGGCGTGGGCGGTTTACATGAAATTTATTTTCCTTTTGTTTGGTTAAATCCGTGGCTTTTTTTAGCCGTGATTTTAGGTGGCATGAGTGGGACGTTTGTTTTCCAATTTTTACAAGTCGGTTTAACCGCTCCGGTCTCACCAGGATCGGTCATTATGATTTTATTAAATGCACCTGCTACAATGGTGGGTGGTGTCTTTCTAGGGATGGGGGTCAGCTTGTTTGTTTCTTTTTTGATTGCTAGTTTAGCTTTACAACAAAAAATCTTGCTGACAGAAGAAAGTATAAAGGAGATTCAAGTGGAAAAAGTTAAAAAAATTATCTTTGCTTGTGAAGCAGGGATGGGTTCGAGTGCGATGGGAGCAAGTTTATTAAAAAAAGAATTAGCGAAAGCTCGGCTAAATTTACCGGTAAGTCATTTCGCACTACAACAAGTCCCAAACGATGAAAATAGCTTAATTGTTGTCCAAAAAGAATTATTGCAACAAGCGCAAAAACAAGCCCCGCAAGCCCAAATTTATCCGATTCAACAATTTCTTGATGAAGCGACGTACCAAGCCCTCGTTAGCCAGTGGGAGGCGCCAATCATCCACGAAGAACGGGACCGGTCAAAAGAAAAGACAGTGGTTGATTTGACGACAACATTTCCTTATCAAAAAGTTGTTTTTCTTTATGAAGCACCCAAAAGAGGGACGCAAACGATCGCGGTTGATTTTATGCAAAAAGCGGCTAAAAAAACGGGGTACCAAGGAACGATTATGAAAAGTGCGACGATTCCTTCCCCACTTGAGCCAACAACATTGCTTGTTTTAACGAAAGACTACTTGACACAAGTGAATTTACCAAAGGGCACAACGTATTTACTCATTAAAGATTATGCCCAGACATCACAATATGAAAAATGGTTGAAAGGGGAGGATTTGCATGTTCTTGTCGCAAAGAGAAGCGACGATTTTAAGTGAATTATTACAACGCCAACAAGCTTTATCACTGGATGAAATGATGCAACTATTAAAAGTGAGTAAGCGTACCGTATATCGGGAAGTTGCTAATTTAGAAGCTTCTTTAGAAGAAGTCGGGGCCCAGTTAGACCGTGTTACGCGTGGCCGCTTTGTTTTAGTCGCAGACGAAGAAACACGCCAAAAATTGATGGAAGACCTTGGCTTGCAGACGGATTTTCAAGCGCTTTCGACGCAAGAACGGCAACATGCCATCTTATTAAAATTATTGGTGCACCAAGAACCACTGCCACTAAGTTTCTTTTTAGAAGAGTTTTTAATCAGTAATACGACTTTTTTTGCTGATATTAAGCAACTAGAAAAACGCATGTCGCATTTGCCACTGGCGATTACCCGTAACCGCGGCTATCAAATCGTAGGCCCCGAAAGTCAAAAGCGTTTACTCCTAGCCAATACGCTCGGATTGGAAATCAACGATTATCAATTTTTTCATTTGGAACAAATTGAACAACAAGCCGATTATTTTTTACAATTTGTTGACCGGGTTCATCTAGACATTGCGCAACAAGCCGTTTTAGAAATTTTAGAACCGAATTTAAGTAATTTAAGTGATCGAAAATTAAAGTTTTTAGTTTTAATGTTAGCGATTGGCATGGATCGCCTTTCACAAGGATTAACGCTAGGAGAAGATGAATATAGCCACAGTATGGATAAAAAATTCTTAACCCTGGCTAAAAAAATCTTTTTACAATTAGCCAATCAAACGAAGCAACTTTACAGCATCAGTGAAATTTTATTTTTTGCCCAGTTGATTGATACCTTTTCAAGTTCTTATGAAGCCGATTTTTTTGAAGAAGATTTTGATTTAAAATTAGCTTTTCAAGTCAAGCAATTAATTGAAAAAATTAGCCATGAAGTCGAAGTCGATTTTTTTGAAGATAGCCAACTTTATAAAATGCTTTTAACGCATTTATCAGCGACTTTGAGTCGAGGCATTTTGCGCGAGCCAGAGTTGAATAATCCCATTTTAGAAAAAGTCGTTAATCAATACCAAGAAGTCAGCCTCGCGATTCGTCAAGCAGTTCGTGAAGTTTTCCCAACGGTGGCTTTTTCAGAAGAAGAAGTCGCGTACTTGGTTTTACATTTTGCCAACTCATTAGAAAAAAGCCCGAAAATTATGGCGGTCGATATTGCTGGCATTTCGCCCAGTGGTCTTGCTTCCACCCGAATGCTGGAGCGACGCTTACGCAAAAATTTTCCGTTTATTCATACGGTGACCTTTTTTCGTGTGGCCGATTTAAAGAAAGTTGATTTGCTCAAAGATTACGATTTAGTATTATCTACCACTGTTTTACCTGGGTATCCAGGGAAATACTTACTCGTCTCTCCATTATTACTAGAAGAAGAGTTAGAGCAAATTCGCCAAGCGCTTCATGCTTTAAACTATCAAGAAAAAAGACTCCAAGTCGGTACGAAAACAAATGAACCGACTCCTGAAAGTTATCAACATTTATTGGCGTTTCTCGCGCAAGTAGAACGCTTTTTAGCTCATTTTTTTATTAGTGAAATTAACAATCCCAATGACCTTTCGCAAACACTCCAAGTTTGTTTGCAACAACTGGATACTAAAATAGTGACCGACGTCTTTAAAGTCAAAGAAAAATTGTGGCAACGACTACACCAAGCGCCAATTGGCATTCCCAATACCCAAGTTGGTCTATTTCACGCGGCCGATTCAAGCGTGAAAGAACCACTTTTTGTCATTTTTGACTTAGTGACGCCATTAACTATTATGGGAATGGATAAGCAAGAGATGCCTTTGAAACGCCTGTTACTTATGCTTGCACCTTCGCCAATGGAAGAATCGACGAGTAAAATGTTAGGAAAAGTCAGTGGCGCGATAATCATGAATGATTTGAATTTGGAAATCTTTAATTCAGGCAATCAAGAAATTATTTACCAACTTCTGGCAAGCCTTTCAATTGAAGAAATTCAAGGAGGGACACGTGATGTTTGATTTTTCGGATATCTTTATTTTACTTAATCAATCATTTTCAGATGCGCAAACGGCGATTGAAGTGGTCGGACAAAAATTAGTACAAGCTGGGAAAATTGCGCCAGAATACATTCCCTCGATGCAAGCACGTCAACAGCAATTGAGTGTCCATATCGGCAATTATATCGCCATTCCTCATGGTGAAAATGGCAGTCAACAATGGATCAAAGAAGCAGGAATGGCTTTTGTCCAAGTACCAGATGGGGTGAATTTTGGCAGTGAGCGCCATCCTAAATTAGCGACCGTATTGTTTTTTGTTTATTTGACGGACCAGAAACTCGCTGGCTTACAAGAAATTGCTTTTTTAGGCACGGATTTAGCCCAAGTCATGGCCTTAAGCGATGCCCAAACGCCCACAGAAGTGTTAACAATTCTCACCGAAACAACTTTTTAAACGCAGGCAATAGCCACCAAAACCAATGAAACGAATTGGTTTTGGTGGCTATTTTTGTGCCAACGTCAACTTTTGGCACAAGAAAGCGTGACAAGGTACGACTATAAAGCGTTTTCAAAAGGAGCTAGAATAAAGTCAACAAGAGGAGAACGAAAGGAGTTTTCAAAATGAATCAAAAACATAAACAGGCGGGGTTGAAAGCCAAAGTTCAAAAGTTAGGAAGCACGTTATCCAGTATGGTCATGCCAAACATTGGCGCTTTAATTGCTTGGGGCGTATTAACAGCTTTATTTATTCCGGATGGTTATTTACCGAATGAATCATTCGCAACGATGGTCGGTCCAATGCTAACGTATTTAATTCCGATTTTAATTGGTTATACCGGTGGGAAAATTATTGCTGAAGAACGCGGGGCGGTTGTTGGAGCAATTGCGACGATGGGTGTGATTGTAGGAACCGATATTCCAATGATCTTAGGCGCTATGATTATGGGACCACTGGCAGGGTATTCGATGAAGAAATTCGATCAATTATTCCAACATCGAATCAAAGCAGGTTTTGAAATGCTGGTTAATAACTTCTCAGCAGGTTTAATTGGTTTTGGTTTAGCGCTTTTAGGCTTTGTGGCAGTCGGTCCCGTTGTTGACGCACTCACGCAAGCGATGGCCAATGGAGTGAACGCAATTATGCAAGCCCAACTCATTCCATTAGCGAATATTTTTATCGAACCAGCTAAAATCCTTTTCTTAAATAATGCGATTAACCATGGCATTTTGACCCCACTTGGAACGGAACAAGTCACCACAATGGGGCGCTCGGTTTTATTCTTACTAGAAGCCAACCCGGGCCCAGGGCTAGGCGTGTTACTTGCTTTCACATTGTTTGGGAAAGGTTCAGCAAAAGCTTCGGCACCAGGTGCAATGTTGATTCATTTCTTTGGTGGGATTCACGAAATTTATTTCCCTTATGTCATGATGAAACCGCTCTTATTTTTAGCAGTCATTGGTGGAGGCGTTTCAGGTAGCTTCACTTTCCAAATTTTAAATGCAGGGTTAAGAGCACCCGCTTCACCAGGGTCAATTATTGCGATTTTAGCGATGGCACCAATGGGGGCACACATTCCTGTTTTATTAGGTATTTTAGTCGCAACGTTCGTATCTTTTGGTATCGCGACCGTTATTTTAAAAGCTGACGCGACCGAAACGACAACCGATCAACTGGCTGAAAAGATTGAAAAAATGCAAAAAGCCAAAGCCGCGGCTAAAAGTGGCCAACCCTTAAATGATCTAGCAGGTATTACCCAAATTATCTTTGCTTGTGATGCGGGAATGGGGTCAAGTGCAATGGGCGCTTCGATTTTAAGGAAGAAAGTGCAAGCAGCCGGCTTAGATTTAACCGTAAAAAATCAAGCGATTAGCCGTTTAAGCGATGAGGCACAAACATTAATCGTAACACAAGAAGAATTACAAGAACGAGCAAAGCAAAAAGCGCCAAATAGTACTTTTGTGGCGGTTGAAAATTTTTTGAATTCGCCACGTTACGATGAAATCATTGCCCAATTAACCAATCAACCATTGGAAGAATCACCTGAAGTTACGTTAGAAGAAACCATTCAAGTTCCATTGGCCGACTTTTCCAATGTCAAAGAAATCGCGTTTGTTTACGATACACGTCAAGGCTCAGCAACGATGGCCCAAAAAACGTTTGCGCAATTGTTGCGTCAAAATGGCTTGAATTTACCTTTAAAGAAAGTCCATCTTGCTGATTTAAAAACGAGTCCAGATTGTTTAGTAATTAGTAATGCCGCTTTAAGCGAACAACTGAAAGAAAAATACCCAGATATTCAGCACTTAGCTTTCAATAGTTTATTAAATACCCAATCATTTCAACGAGTGATTCGCCAAATTAAAGCAGTTGCTTAAATAAGAGAGGAGCATTTAACCATGGAACATTTAACGACCGAAATGGTTCATTTAAATCAAACATTTAAAAATAAAGAAGAGGCGATTCGTTACTGCGGCGAACAGTTGGTTGCAGCGGGTTGTGTGAGCGAAGATTACATTGAGGCGATGCTTGAAAGGGAAGCCCTGTTATCTGTCTACATGGGGAATTTTATTGCGATTCCTCATGGTACAGATGAAGCTAAAAAATACGTCAAAAAATCAGGCGTTTGTATTGTGCAAGTCCCAGATGGGGTGAACTTTGGTACGGAAGAAGAAGAAAAAATCGTCACCGTCTTGTTTGGTATTGCCGGTGTGGGTGAAGATCACCTATCCCTCATCCAACAAATTGCCCTTTATTGTAGTGATATTGACAATGTGATTCATTTGGCAGATGCATTAAATCAAACAGAAATCATCGACTGTTTAGTCGCCGCTTAGGAGGAGAAGGAAAATGAAAGCAGTTCATTTTGGAGCAGGAAATATTGGTCGAGGCTTTATTGGTGAAATTTTAGCCAAAAATGGTTATGAAATTACATTTGTAGATATTAATGAAACAATCATTGAAGCTTTAAAACAACGCCAAAGCTATACAATCGAATTAGCCGATGAAAGTAAAGAACAAATGACGATTCAAAAAGTAACCGGGTTAAATAACGCCACAAAACCAGAAGATGTCGTGTTGGCAATCGCCCAAGCGGACCTGGTGACAACCGCGATTGGACCAAATATTTTGCCAAGAATAGCCCCTCTTATTGCGCAAGGGATCCAACAGCGTCAAAAGCAAAATAATCAACAGCCATTAGATGTGATTGCTTGTGAGAATATGATTGGCGGCTCAACTTTTCTTGGCGAAGAAGTGAAAAAACATACGACTGATTTGGCCTTTTTACAGCAAAAGATTGGTTTTCCAGATGCCGCAGTTGACCGAATTGTGCCAGAACAACACCATGCCGATTCTTTATTTGTTCAAGTAGAGCCTTTTAGTGAATGGGTTGTCCAAGCAGCCGGCTGTAAGAGTGCGATTCGTTTAAACGGGGTGAATTATGTAGAAAATTTAGAACCATACATTGAACGAAAATTATTTAGTGTGAATACCGGACACGCAACGGTAGCCTACACAGGAGCACTACAAGGATACGATACGATTGACGAAGCGATGCAAGACTATTTAGTCGTGGCACAATTGCGTTCGGTTTTACAAGAAACGGGTCGTTTATTGGTTGAAAAATGGGGATTTGACGAAACCGAACATCAAGCATATATTCAAAAAATCATTCAACGTTTTCAAAATAAATATATTTCAGATGCGATTCGCCGAGTTGCAAGGACCCCCTTACGAAAACTAGGCGCACAAGAACGTTTCATTCGACCAATTTTAGAATTAGAAAAATTTAAAATTATGCCTTTTCATTTAATTGAAACGATTGGGATGATTTTTAACTACTATGACCCAACCGATGAACAAAGCCGCCAGTTACATGAAATGCTCAGCCGAAAAGGCACCGAAAAAACAATCGCCGAAGTTACCGGTATTTCAGATAAACAACTACTGCAACAAATCAAACAAACCGTTGAGAAATACGCATATAAAGCCGCTTAATTATAAAATAAATAAAAAGATAGAAAAGTTCACACTTTTTTCTATCTTTTTTCTTGCCTTTTTTTTAAAAGAGGTTTATTATGACAATGCGTCATATGACAGAGTGTCATATGGAAAGGTCAATGTTTAAAAAGGAAGGAGGAAGACAATGCCAACGGAAACTTTTTTTAATTTACCAAAAGAAAAGCAAGCGCGCATTTTAAAAGCAGCCAAACAAGAATTTTCACGCGTTGGTTTAAACGAAGCCTCCATTGCCCGAATTATTAAAGAAGCGGATATCTCACGAGGGAGTTTTTATCAATATTTTACCGATAAGGAAGATTTGTATTATTACTATTTTCAAACACTTAAAAGTAGTGGGCATCGTTATTTGATTCAAACGATTGAAGAAAAAGAAGGCGATTTGTTCTTAGCGATTGAAGAATACTTTATGCGCCTGGCACCAGAAATTTTTGATGGAGAAGACCGTCAATTTTATCAAAATTTATTTATGAATTTAGATGCACATGGTTTTCAGCGAATGGTCCCGCAATTAGAGAAAAAAGTAGCGACCAAAATCAAACCAAAACGTTGCCCACACCAACAGAAGCATTTTTCTGTGCTTAAGGTAGTGGACACGAAAAAGTTGAAAATAAACAACGAAGCGGAATTAGAAATTCTCTTTAAAATGTTAATGCATGTTATTTTTTCAACGATTGCAGAAGGATACCGGCTTCGCAAAGAAGAACCAACAACGACACTTGAGCCAATTATTCAAATCTTTATGCTTAAACTCAATTGGTTAAAAGACGGTGCAAGAAGGAAGGAAGAAACGGATGATCAAACTTTATAAACGATTGTCACTTGTAACGGTGATTTTAGCAGTTGCTTTTATGAGTGTCCAAGTAGTTTCAGATTTATATTTACCCACATTAACCTCAAATATTATTAACGATGGGGTCGCAACAGGCGATATCAATTATATTTGGCGAACAGGCTTTATCATGATTGGCTTTTCAATCATTAGTATTATTGCGGCAATCGGCAATACGTACTTTGCCACACGTGAATCCCAAAAATTAGGGAAAAAACTAAGAAGTGACGTGTATCAAAAAGTCGAAAATAGTTCCCTGAATACGTTTGATAAATTTGGGACAGCTTCTTTAATTACACGAACGACCAACGACATTAACCAAATCGCCATGGTGATACAAATGTCTTTACGGATGATGATTAACGCACCGATTACTTTAATTGCGGCTAGTTTTTTAGCTTATCAAAAAGATAGTGCTTTAACGAAAGTCTTTTTTTATGTCATTCCGATTTTAGTTGTTGTGATTGGCGTTTTGATGTACTTTGCCGTGCCACTCTTTAAGAGTATGCAAGAAAAAACGGACCGCTTAAACCTCGTCTTTCGTGAGAATTTAACGGGCGTTCGGGTCATTCGTGCCTTCAATAAAACAAAGTACGAAGAAAATCGCTTTGACGACGCCAACGAAGATTACACCCAAACTTCGATTAAAGTCAATACGTTGATGTCACTTATGATGCCACTCATGACTTTAATTATGAGCGGAACGAACATCGCGATTACTTGGTTTGGCGCGCATTATATTGCGGACATGCAATTAGAAGTCGGGAATTTAATTGCCTTTATGACTTATGCCATGCAAATTTTGATGAGCTTTATGATGTTGGCGATGTTGTTTGTCATGATTCCGCGTGCCCAAGCATCGGCGAAACGGATCAATGAAGTCCTTGATGAAAAAGATGAAATTTTAGATCCAGTGACCCCTAAAAAATTAGTGGCACAAAAAGAACAAGCGACTTTAGCGTTCAATCAAGTGAATTACCGCTATACTGGAGCAGAAAAGCTCGCACTTGAAGGCATTGATTTTAAGGTGAAATCAGGACAAACCGTTGCGATTATTGGTGGAACGGGTTCTGGTAAAACGACGCTTGTTCATTTAATTCCGCGTTTATATGACATTGAAGCGGGTGAAATTTCAATCAATGGGCAAAACATTGTTGAAGTCACGCAACAAAACTTACGTGAATTAATCGGTTTTGTGCCACAAAAAGCCGTTTTATTTAGTGGCACAATCCGAGAAAACATGCAGTATGGCAATGCAAAAGCGACGGATGAAGAAATTTGGCAAGCTCTAACAACTGCTCAAGCCCGTGATTTTGTCGAGTCGTTAGAAGATGGACTCGATAGCTGGGTAGAACAAGGCGGTGGCAACTTCTCAGGTGGACAAAAGCAACGTTTGGCTATTGCTCGTGCCCTGGTTAAACCAGCCGATATTTTTGTCTTTGATGATTCCTTTTCCGCGTTAGACTTTAAAACCGATGCTAAATTACGTCAAGCTTTAAAAACCGATGTCACCAATAGCATCTTAGTCATTGTGGCTCAACGGGTGAGTACCGTAATGGATGCCGATATGATTTTAGTTCTTGATGAAGGAAAAGTGATTGGCAAAGGGACACACCAAGAATTATTAGCGACAAGCCAAACTTACCAAGAAATTGTCGCATCGCAATTAAGAGAGGAGGACTTGGTCAATGAGTGAGAAAAAAAATCAACCCCCTAAAAAAGGCCCAATGGGTGGACCAGGTCATGGACCCGGACGAGGCATTGGCATGAAAGGTGAAAAAGCCAAAAACTTTGGCCCTACGGTAAAACGTTTGTTTCGTTATATGTCAAAACGCCTTCTTCCAATCACGTCGGTCTTCGTTTTAGCCATTGCAGCGGTTCTTTTTCAAATTCAAACCCCTAAAATATTAGGGAAAGCAACGACTGAAATATTTAATGGGGTAATGAAGGGGGCCCAACAAATGAAGATGGGCGAAAAATTAACCAGTTTCCCCATTGATTTTGAGAAAATCGCCCAAATTATTGTCTTAGTAATCGGCTTATATCTTCTTTCAGCCGTATTCAATTTCTTACAACAATTTATCATGACCCGCGTGTCGCAACGAACTGTCTATGAACTAAGAAAAGAATTAAATGAAAAAATGAATCGTTTACCAATTTCTTATTTTGACACCCATACGAATGGGGATATTATGTCACGTGCAATTAATGACATGGACAACATTGCGAGTACGTTGCAACAAAACTTAACGCAATTTGTTACGAGTATTGTAACTTTTATCGGGGTACTTGTGATGATGTTAAGTATTAGTTGGCAACTAACTTTAATCGCCCTTGTTACTGTACCACTGAGCCTAGTGGTTGTGATGTTAATTGCGCCACGTTCACAAAAATATTTTGCCGCTCAACAAAAAAGTTTAGGACTTTTAAATGACCAAGTCGAAGAAACATACGCTGGTCATACGGTGGTTAAAACGTTTAACCATGAAGCGGCCGATCAAGCAGCTTTTGAAGTCGAAAACGAAAAACTTTATGAAGCCGGTTGGAAAGCCCAATTTATTTCAGCGATGATTATGCCACTCATGAACTTTGTTAAAAATTTAGGTTACGTATTCGTTGCGGTTTTAGGTGGGATTAAAGTTGCCAATGGGAATATGACATTAGGGGATGTTCAAGCATTCTTACAATACACCAACCAATTCTCACAACCAATCACCCAATTAGCAAGTTTAATTAATATGATTCAATCAACCGTTGCATCTGCTGAACGAGTTTTTGAAGTCTTAGACGAACCAGAAATGAGCAATGAACCCTCAAATTTACCTGTTCAAACCGACTCGCCTTACAAAGTCCAATTTGAAAATGTTCAGTTTGGTTATGAGAAAGACCAGCTTTTAATGACCGACTTTAGTTTAAACGTCAAACCAGGTGAGATGGTAGCCATTGTCGGACCAACTGGCGCTGGGAAAACGACTTTAATCAACTTATTGGAACGTTTTTATGATATTTCAGGCGGCAGCATACGCTATGACGGCCGCGATACCCGCGACTTAAAACGCGATGAATTACGCCAACATTTTTCAATGGTTTTACAAGATACTTGGCTCTTTACTGGTACGATTTACGACAATATCTTATATGGCAATGAAGGCGCGACAAAAGAACAAGTCTTGGCTGCTTCAAAAGCTGCTCACGTCGATGAATTCGTTCGGAAACTACCAGATGGTTATGACACGATTTTAAACGAAGAAGCAAGTAATATTTCGCAAGGCCAACGCCAATTAATTACGATTGCGCGTGCGTTCTTAGCCAATCCAGATGTCCTTATCTTAGATGAAGCCACTTCAAGTGTTGATACACGGACAGAAATCTTAATTCAACGCGCAATGGCTCGCCTCTTAGAAAACCGAACCAGTTTCGTCGTGGCCCACCGCCTATCAACCATTCGCGACGCCGATAATATTATTGTAATGAATCACGGCTCCATCGTAGAAACCGGCAACCACGACCAACTAATGGCCAAACAAGGCTTCTACGCCGAACTCTACAACAGCCAATTCACAGACGACGCCGCTTAAAATCAGGTGATTAAAAAGGCGTTATGCTCCGAGTAACTGGAAGAAACGGCGCACAAGTGGGTCTTTCACTTGTGCGCCGTTTCTGAAGTTACCGAAGGAGCAGCCTTCTTAATCCCGTTAAACCAGGTGTAAAAAACGCGCTCTGCTCCAAGCAACTGGAGGAAAAGCAGCACAAGCGGGTCTTTCGCTTGAGTTGATTTATCGAAGTTGCCGCAGGAGCAGCTTTTTTTACCCGCGAAACAAGGTGATTAAAAAAGCGTTATGCTCCGAGTAACTGGAAGAAACGAGGCACAAGCGGGTTTTTCGCTTGAGCCTCGTTTCTGAAGTTACCGAAGGAGCAGCTTTTTTTACCCGCGAAATATTTTTATTAATTTTAAGAAAACAAAAAAATCATTTGTTCTTTTATTTTTTGAACGAATGATTTTTTTGGATAAAATGATATAAACCTAAAACATCTGTGCTAGTGAGTTTTCCAATTGGTTGTTTTTTGAAAATTGCGGTTTTACGAATATTATAGGTCCGGTGGGTGTCGACATAGGAAGCCTGTTTTAACCCAGCTATTATCCAATCGATTATTGGATAGTAGGCTTGCTTTATATTTTTAGACTTATTTATATATTGATTAGTTATTTTAAAAATAGTGATATATTTTCCTTTGATTTCAACAACTAAGGCAGGTCGCACCTTTGAATTGTTATTTTCATCAAATGGAACATTTACGATATATAATTCCATTTGCTCCAAAAAAACTAATCCTCCGACATCCACTTGTGGAAATGAGGTGCTTGTTCAGGATTATAATATCCTTTTGAATCGATTTCAACTTTTTCATTAGGAATTTCAGCTACTAGATTATGCCAATCTAAGGCTGTTGGGAGTTTCTTTTATCTAAGAAAAGTTGGAATATAAGTTGTAGACCCGTACGTAAGGATTAACATGAGGAAGGTAATTCTATTGATAAATTTTCATCTGTTACTTGACAGGGGTCTCACCAAAATGGCTACACTTTCACAAATTATTAAGTATTGGAACAATGTCAATATTTAAAAATTGGGCGTATTATGAATATTCAACAATTATTCAATAGACATTAATTCGCATTCGCCATGTAAAATTTTCAAATGAAAAAAACTAGGTAATTTTTGATTTTCAGCTGAATAACAGTAAATTTTTTTGAAAAGACCATCCAAAAATAAATTCAAAGGAACAGTTAAAACGAGCAGAACAGGTGGTTTTCTAGCTAGGAAAGCATTATAATTATAATAAGACATTTTGGAGGAAAAAATTTATGACCCTTGTTTTAAAAGATGTAACAGGTGGCTATGGCCATTTACCGGTGTTAAAAGAGATTAGTTTTGAGGTTCGTGACCATGAATTAGTCGGATTAATTGGTTTAAACGGTGCTGGAAAAAGCACAACAATCAAAGAAATTATGGGGTTACTCGAACCGCAAGCTGGTACGATTACACTTGATGGTTTAACGCTAAAAAAAGAGGCGGAAGCTTATCGTAAAAAAATTGGCTACATTCCTGAAACGCCCGTGCTTTACGAAGAATTAACCTTAAAAGAGCACATTGAAGTGACAGCGATGGCTTATGATATCCCCCAAGAATTGGCGCAAGCCCGTGCTAAAAAATTGTTGAAAACTTTTCGCTTAGAAAATCGAACGGACTGGTTTCCAGCAAACTTCTCAAAAGGGATGAAACAAAAAGTCATGATTTTGTGTGCCCTTTTAATTGAGCCAAGTTTATTAATTGTGGACGAACCTTTTTTAGGTCTAGATCCTTTAGCCATTCATGCATTATTAACGTTATTTGATGAGATGAAACAAACCGGCGTTTCAATTTTAATGTCAACGCACGTGTTAGCAACGGCAGAAAAACATTGTGATCGGTTTGTGATTTTGCATGAAGGGAAGATACGCGCGCAAGGCACCTTAGCGGAACTTCAAGTGGAATTTGGGTTGCCGCAAGCTTCGTTAGACGAAATTTACATCGCGTTAACGAAGGAGGATTAATAAAATGAAGCAATTTTTTCAACAACGAGTCGCCAAGCATCAAAAAAAGATGCAACGCTATTTACGTTATGTGATCAATGACCATTTTGCGTTGACGATGACTTTTTTAGTGGGTGGTTTAGGCTTTTATTATGCAGATTTATTAAAAACATTGCCTAGTCCATTTCCTCTAGGCAATGTGATTGTCCTTGTTTTTTGGTTAATGACGCTCCATTTAGGTCACTTTGCTAGTCTGACGCAATTACCCGATGCGGTTTTTTTGTTGCCAAAAGAACGAGCGATGCGTCAATATTTAGTGCAAGCTTTTCTTTATAGTTGTTATTTACCATTTGGGTTATTGATTTTAACGACGGCTTTTTCGATGCCTTTAGTTGTCGTTGCCAGTACAAAAGTGACGTTTCAAAGTACGGCCTTTTTTATTTTGCTCCTTTGGATTTTAAAAGCGAGTCATCTTTTTGTACAACAACTTGATTTTTACCAAGGGATGCGCCCAAAACGTTGGCAATTTTATAGCTTATGGCTAAGTAGTAGTACAGCAATTTTAGCAGTTAGCCTTTTTTATACGTATCTTTTAGGGTTAGCGTTGGCCATCATTCAAGTAGGGAGCTTTTATTTATTTACTTGGAAGAAAAATACGGCTCGGCTTGATTGGGAAAGACTCATCCAAGTGGAACAGTCGCGTTTGCATCGTTTGTATCAGTTCATCCATTTATTTACCGATGTGCCGGAAATGAAAGGACAAGTCAAACGACGGAAGCACTTTGATATTCTTTTGCAAAAAATACCATTACGCCAAGAAAACACGTATTTGTATTTATTTGCGCGTCATTTTTTACGTGGCACAGAGTATAGTGGCTTGTACCTGCGTTTAGTTGTGATTGGTGGTCTTTTTCTGGCCTTTATCAACGAAATTTGGTTTGCGTTAGGGATTGGCGCGTTGTTTTTATACTTAATTGGTTTTCAACTATTGCCACTAGGACAACAATTTCGGTACACAACGACCGTGTTACTTTATCCACTAGCAACCAGTCAAAAAGAACAAGCTCTAAAAAAGCTTTTAACGGTTTTACTATTCGTTGTGGCTGCTGTTTTTAGTGTCATTGTTAGCCTAACTTTAACGAATTGGTCAGCAAAACTACTAGTCAGCGGTAGTTATTTTGTGTTTGTCGGGCTCTTTGTTCAGTTTTATTTACCGTATCGTTTCGCTAAAACAAACAAAAAGCTAGGTATTTAAACGCCTTTATTTAAAAAAAGGCTAAAAAAAACAAGGGGAACGTACAAGCGTCTTGACGAAGCGGTGTTAAGAAGCTAAAATGATTCGTACTGCTTAAAAAATATAGGGGGTGTAAAGATGGATCTTCGTTTAGATAGTGAATGGCAAATTCGACCAATCAAAGGCGATACTGGTAAAACGTATCTCGGCTTAAAAGCGCAAGAAAAAGTCTTTATTAAACGCAACACCACCCCAATGTTAGCAGCATTATCTAAAGAAGGGATTACTCCGAAACTTGTTTGGACTAAACGGACCGGTAATGGGGACGTCTTATCGGCGCAAGAGTGGCTCGAAGGTCGCTTACTAACGCCAGAAGAAATGGGGGAACGAAACGATGTTATTGATGTTTTGTACCATTTACACCATTCAGATTCTTTAAAAAACATGCTTGAGAAAATGGGTGGTCAAACGTATTCACCTGAAAAATTACTCCAAGCTTATGAAGCCGATTTACCGAAAGTGATGAAAGAAAACCAATTTTTAACGCTTGTTTATCAATACTTACGTCAACATATCCCAGCTTTTCATACGAAAGAAAAAACGGTGGTCCATGGCGATGTAAATGAAAGAAATTGGCTCGTATGTAACCATTATCTCTACTTAGTCGATTGGGATTCCGTGATGTTTGGCGATCCATTTGTGGATATTGGAAATGTATTAGGGCATTATGTTCCGGTTTCTAATTGGCGCCAATGGCTAATTAGTTACGGTGTTCATCCTAGAAACGAAATTATCGAGAAAACTTATTGGTACGCCATTTTAAGTATGTTGCAAGAAATAAAAAAATACTACCACAAAGGCGATTACCAAGCAATGAATCAAGAAATTTTACAATTAAAACGAATCTATATTCAGTAAAAATGGGGGAGCAACACTTCTCCATTTTTTGCTCAAAAAGAAAGGAAAAAAAGTATGCGTGTAAGAAAAAGAACAGGAGCCGAAGAATTAATTGCCTCACATCCGCAATTTGTGGTTGATGAGCCACAAAAATGGAAAGGACGTTGGGCAGAGCGTTTTGGTAATGACCATCCAATTCATATTGAAATTGGCATGGGGAAAGGTCAATTCATAGCTGGCATGGCAAAAGCCAATCCTACAATCAATTATATCGGGATTGACATGCAAGTCAGTGTCGTTTCATTTGCCTTAGATAAATTGATCGAAGAAAATATTCCAAACTTACAACTATTACATGTTGATGGCTCAGAATTAACGAATTATTTTGCCGACAGTGAAGTCGATCAAATTTATTTGAATTTCTCTGATCCCTGGCCAAAAACCCGTCATGAAAAACGGCGCTTAACGTACAAAACGTTTTTAGCCGTTGATGAGCAAATCTTGCGTCCAGCAGGCGAAATTCATTTTAAAACGGATAACCAAGGCTTATTTGAATATTCTTTAGCTAGCTTCTCGCAATATGGACTCATCTTACAAAAAGTTTGGCTTGACTTGCATCATAGTGGCTATGAAGGCAACATCATGACCGAGTATGAGCAAAAATTCTCAGAAAAAGGCCAACCGATTTATCGTGTAGAAGCGAAATTCCCAGACAAAACAATAAGACGATAAAAAACAAGGCAACGATAGCGACGAAGCGGAAAAAGCGTTTGTCTAAAATTGAAATAAAAACAAGCACGCTTAGAAGAAATGCTCTTTTCTTCTAAGCGTGCTTGTTTGCTGCTAAATTTATTTTAAGGTTGCAATGGTTTCATCAAATTCTTTTTTGATAGCGGTAAGCTTATCCGGGTTTTCTAGTAAATCTAAAATCGTTAAGCCTAACCCTTGGGCGGCTTTAATTAGGCCATTTTTCCCATCAGGTGAGATGGTCGCAGCGGCCATTTCTTTTGTATGAGCACCTACTTCTTCGCCACAAATTTTAATAAAACCTTGAATGGTTGGGCATTTATAACTAACGGCACCAACATCCGTTGAACCAGTAGCGACTTCATCAACCGGCTGAATATCCGTTAACCCAAGTTCTTGATATTTTTCCGTTAAAAGATCGGCTAAAGCATAATTAATGACCGTATCTTCATAGGGGCATTCGTAGACAGAAGTTTTATAAGTCACGTCATTGGCTAAACAAATGCCTTCAACCGCTTTTACGGCTTTTTCGGTGACTTCTTTTGCGTAAGCCATTGTCGGTGCGCGGAAATAATATTCTAATGAAGCATATCCAGGAATGACATTGGCTGCTTGTCCGCCATCTTTAACAACGCCGTGGATATACGTATGTGGGTTGACAAATTGACGAATCAAATTAATTTGCAAATAGCTCATCACCGCTGCATCTAAGGCAGATGCTCCTGTTTGTGGTTGACAAGCATGGGCATTTTTACCAAAAAATTCAAACTTAATCGGATTTAAAGCATTTGAGCGGCCACCGACACCATTTTGAGAGCCAGGGTGCACCATTAACGCTACGTCAACGTTATCAAAAACACCGGCTTGTGCCATACTGACTTTTCCACCAAAGTTTTCTTCTGCTGGTGTACCAACAACTAGTAATTTACCACCAAATTGATCAATGATTCCTTTGACGGCTTCACCGGTTGCGACACCAATGCCTGCAATTAAGTTATGGCCACAACCATGACCAACTTCAGGTAGGGCGTCGTATTCACACATGACCGCAATCACAGGGCCAGGTTTGCCAGTATCATATTCGCCAATAAAGCCAGTCGGCACAACATAGCCAGCCGTTGTTTTAAAGCCAGCCTTGTCCAAATAATCCACTAATAACGCCATTGTTTCAAATTCTTCATTCCCAATTTCAGGATTGTCATACATCGTTTGCACAAGGACCATGTAATCATCAATTTTGTCTTCGACCGATTGTAAGATCAAGTCGTGGGCTTTTATAGTATCGGTTGTCATAAATTATCGCTCCTATTCCACTGCATTTACAGCCATTTCAGTGTATTCTGCACGCCATTTTTCTAAGTTGCCGTTTTCAAGGTTTTCTTGAATAACTTGGTTGGCTAA
Source organism: Enterococcus lemanii (assembly GCF_016909125.1). Lineage (GTDB taxonomy): Bacteria > Bacillota > Bacilli > Lactobacillales > Enterococcaceae > Enterococcus_I > Enterococcus_I lemanii. Next base: position 42,219 of record NZ_JAFBFD010000002.1, read on the forward strand.
CTCGATTAAAGCCGCATTGTCATTTTGTTTTGGAAAACCAATGACGTTTGTTGCATAACGTTGTGTCGGATCTAAGTCAAACGTTTCTTGTGGTAAAATCACTAAATCAGGGAAAGTTGCAAGCATCGGCGTCACGTTTGAAGTTGAAACCGTTAAAGCATCCACGTCACCTGAGTTTAAAGCTAAAAGAGCCGCGTCCATTGTTGCAAATTGTTTAATTTTCTTAGCATCAGTAATCGTCGTTGCTAATTCGTATTGAATGGAGGCGCTTTGTGCACCCACGGTTAATTTAGCCGCTTTTAATTCATCTAAAGTTTGATATTTTTCTGCATTTGTTTTGCTTAATAACACCCCTTGGAAACCATCCGCTGCTTCTTGTTGGTAACCATCAGAAAACTCCATCACTGCGCCACGTTCGTCCGTTCCAACAAAAGCTGCAATTCCAAAGTCGACGCTGCCCGTTTGAACATTTGCTAAAACACCATCAAAGGCAGTCGCTTTAATTTCTAATTTCACGCCAATTTCATCCGCAATCGCTTGGGCTAAAGCAATATCTGACCCAACAATTTCTTTTTTACCATCTTTTAAAATATAAAATTCAGCAGGAGGGAAGTCAGGTGACGTTGCAATGACTAATTTACCAGCTTCTTTAATTTGCGTTAATTGGTCAGCCCCATTTTTCTTTGTTGTGCCAGTATTTGAATCCTCTGTTTGTCCATTACTGCCACAAGCAGCGAGCAAAGTGAAAGCAAAAAGACTGGCCATCGTTAATTTTATTTTTTTAGAAAGTTTCATTTTCATTCCTCCATTTTTTTAAAAAGTAATTTTATCAAGAAAAACTTTCGTCCGTTCTTCTTTTGGATGTTCAAAGAGTTCTTCAGGAGTGCCTTCTTCAACAATGACCCCTTGATCAATAAAAAGGACTCGAGAAGCAACTTGTTTGGCAAAGTTCATTTCATGTGTCACCAACACAGTCGTTAAATGCGTGTTTGCCAGTGCTTGAATAACTAATAGCACTTCTTTGACCATTTCTGGATCAAGTGCGGAAGTCGGTTCGTCAAACAACATTAATTCTGGTTCCATCGCCAATGCTCGAGCAATCGCGACCCGTTGTTTTTGACCACCTGATAATTTATTGGGATAAACATCTTTTTTATCAAGTAGCCCAACTTTTTTTAATAAGTCTTCTGCAATTTTACTTGCTTCTTCTTTAGACAAATTTTTTAATTTCATCGGGGCTAAAATAATATTATCCAGTACCGTTAAGTTAGGAAATAAATTGAAATGTTGGAAAACCATGCCAATGTGTTGTCGAATTTGATCGATTTGGGCTTCTTTTAAAGTTGGATCGGTTAAGGCTTCTTCTTTAAAATAGACTTCGCCACTTGTTGGTTGTTCCATTAAATTTAAACAACGTAAAAAGGTTGATTTACCGGAACCAGAAGGGCCGATAACTGCGACGACTTCTCCTTTTTTAATTTCAGTTGAAATGCCTTTTAACACTTCTAAGTCACCAAAACTCTTTTTTAAATCGATTGTTTTAATCATAGACACTCAACCTCTTTTCCAAACGTTTCATTAAAGCTGTTAAAATAAAAGTTAAGACAAAATAAATGACCGAAATAACAATGAGCGGTTCAAAAATGGAATACGTCGAAGCTTTAATGATGTTACTGGTATACATGACATCAAAAATACCGACAACCGACACAATGGAAGATTCTTTAATCATGGTAATAAATTCATTGCCTAAACCAGGTAAGATGACGCGAATGGCTTGTGGGACAATGACGGCATTCATTGTTTGGCGACGGCTAAGCCCTAATGAGCGGCCGGCTTCCATTTGCCCCTTATCGATTGACTCTAGTCCGCCACGGAGTAATTCACAAATATAAGCACCAGAGTTAATGGAAAGTGCCACAACGGCGGTTAAAAAATCACGTGAACCAAATGTTTCACCTAAAAAAGGGAGTGCAGGAATACTTAATCCAATCATTGGGAAACCATACAACCAAATATACAATTGGACTAAGAGTGGTGTTCCGCGAATAACTTGTGTATAAATATTCGCTAAACCTCGTAAAGCTTTTTTGGGTGATTGTTGTAATAAGGTGGCGAATAAACCAATAATTGAGCCAAAGAACACAGTTGTTAATGAGAGTATGATGGTCAGAACGGTTCCGTCAATAAAAGTCGGAATCCATTTGACTAACTTACCAAAATTCATGACAATTCCTAATGTGAAAGAATAATCCATCGGAAGCCCCTTTCTAAAATATTCAATAAAAGTTTATATAATGAATATTTCTCTTGTTTTATGAGTATGTAATGTATAATAATTCATAAAAAGAGGAAAAGCAAGCATTTTTGAATTTTTATTCATTAATTATTATTAAAGTACTCAAATTGATCAAATTAGGGCCTTTTTTCCGAATGAAAAGCCAAAATGTGTTAAACTAAAGAAAGAAAATCAGTGAAGGAGTGGTAGAAAAATGAATTTAGAATCAACTTATCAGTTAAGTAATGGTAGCAAAATTCCAATCCTTGGTTTTGGGACATGGCAAACGCCAAGTGGACAGGTGGCAGAAGAAGCGGTTTTAACGGCACTTGAGGCGGGCTATCGTCATATTGATACCGCTGCTGCTTACGAAAACGAAGCATCGGTCGGTCAAGCGATTGCCAAAAGTGGTCTTGCAAGGGAAGAATTATTTATTACAACGAAGCTTTCAAATAAAGTTGGCACGTATGAAGAAGCGAAAGTAGCGATTGCGGATTCACTAGCAAAATTAAATCTAACGTATCTCGATTTGTATTTAATTCACTGGCCGAATCCACTGGCTTTTCGCGAGAATTGGCAAAAAAGAAATGCGGACGTTTGGCGTGCCATGGAAGAATCCGTTGTTGCAGGGAAAATCCGCGCAATTGGTGTCTCGAATTTCCATCCCCACCATCTCGCTGCTTTGTTAGAAACAGCTAAGATTCAACCAGTCGTCAATCAAATTCTACTCAATCCAAGTGATCAACAAGAAAAAATTGTAGCCGCTAACCAAGCACATGGTCTTTTAAGTGAAGCCTATAGTCCGCTTGGAACCGGTAAAATTTTTGAAGTGACGGCGCTTCAAACACTCGCACAAAAATACAATAAAACGGTCGCACAATTGGTGTTACGCTGGAGTTTACAAAAAGGCTTCTTGCCACTGCCTAAATCGGTGACGAAAGAACGAATTATCGAAAATCTCGCTCTTTTTGATTTTGAAATTTCATCGGCTGATATGGAGCAAATCAACCAATTCCATGGCCAAGCAGGCAATGCGAGCAATCCAGACGAGACCAATTTTTAGCTAAAATTTATCCCGAAAGCAGACGTAAAAATCGAGCTTTCGGGTTTTTGTACTCGTTCTTGCCAGAAGACCGAATTCGCGTTGTACTCCTCTACGCACTTTATTTTTAAAAGGAGTTCCTATTTATGCGTTTTTATCAAGCTTTACAGTTATCCCCACTTGCTTTGAAAAATCAGATTAAAGCAGCAAATACAAAAAAAGAAAAACATTTCTTTCAAAAAGCAATCGTCACCCGTTCATTTTTACTCGTGAGTTTTGCGATTGTCTTTATTTCACTCATTACCTCGCTCTTTGGGAACGAAACAAGTTCACTTGCGGTTGTTTTATTTTGTCAGCTATTAAGTCTGCGTTTTATGTGCCTTCGTTTGTCTATTGGCAATCACGCTTAGTAAAAAACTTATCATCCAAAAAGATAAATATTTACCAGAAGGAAATTATTCTGAAAATAAAGAAAGCTTGTGACCATCTCTTAGTCACAAGTTTTTTTTATCTCTTTTTATAATGATACGTTTCGATTTGTTTGGCCAACGTATCACGGTCCCAAAGTTGGACATTTAATTTTTTGGCAAGTTGCTTGGCGGAATCGGTGAAGGACGGATTGGTAATAACTATCGCGTGTTGAAGGCCGTAATAATCTTTTCCAGCGTAGATTTCTTGAATGGCTTTGTTACCAACTTTTTTATTCCAGCGTTTACATTGAAAGGCGTATTTTTCTTTATTTTTAGTTGCAATCACATCAACGCCTTGATCAGGACCATCGTTAGTCGTCACAGCAGAATCATATCCGCTATTTAGTAGCAAGAAATAGCAATACTGCTCAAATTCAAAACCGCTCATTTTGTCAATTTCTTGTAATTTTGCTTGACTAAACCGTTTCTTTTGGCTAATAACCGCATAAAATAAAGGGATAAGACCAAGAGCAATCGCTAAAAAACCAATTTTACGAATAGCGGCAAAGGCTGGATAAACAAACGATGCAATAACCATCAAAATACCAATCGTAGCAAAATGAATCAATTCATTTTCTTGTTTCTTTTTCATACAAGACTTCCTAAAATTTTTATTTACTTTTACTATATCTTATATACATCATCACGTGTTGATTTCGCTTGATTCTTTTGAAATGTGTTATAATTTGATTAGAAAGAAACGAGAATGGCGGAGGTGTTTTCGATGAATCAGTTTGGAAAATCGATTGAAAAAATGTGGAAGGGCGCTTTTGAGGCGGTTGCAACGTTTCCGATCACAAGCCTGAATGCGATTTTATTTACCATTGTAACAATGATTCGCATTCAACTCGAGTGGCAACAACAAGAACCGTATAATCTTTTATTTAATAGTTTGCATTGGGCGTTTAGTTTTGGTGCTATTTTTGGTTTAATGGCAACCACTTATGTCCGTCGCAAGAACAATCAACCACACCCTTTGCTCCTTGCCAATTTAACGACGGGTATTGCGACCTTAGTTGCCTTTTTAAGTTTGTACTTTTTAGGGGCAAGAATACCAGGAGCGAATGACTATTTCAAGTATCCGATTTTGTCTGAGATTGCTCACGTTCGTATGACGACGATTACTTTAGTTATGTTTTTTGCCTATCTGTTTTTTGCGAGTCGTCCAAAAGAAAAACCTGAAATTTCACGCGCCATTTTTATGAATCAAAAAGCGCTGGTTGTCGCGGGTATTTATGGCTTGGTGTTAATGGCGGGAACGTCTGCGATTGCCGGGGCGATTCAAGCTTTGTTGTATACGCAAATGAGTTTTAAAGTTTATCAATACCTTGGCGCTCTCGTTGGTCTAGTGACGTTTATGTTATTTTTAGGTGCATTACCCAATTTTTCAGCTACCGAGAAAGATGAAAAATGGCTCGCTGCCGAAAAACAAGCGCGCTTTATTCATTTGCTATTCGCGTATATTTTAACACCAATCATGATTGCTTTAACCATCGTTTTACTTTTGTGGACGGTAAAAACCATCTTCCAAGGCGTTGGTTCAAACTTTGTCCGTCTGTCTGGGATTGCGACAACCTATTCCGTCGTGGGACTTTGGCTGCATATGATGGTAGTAGAAGCAAAAACACCAATCACTGATTTTTATTTAAAATCGTATCCTTATGCCGCGCTCGTTATTTTAGCTTTTGAAGCTTGGGCGTTGGTGATGCATTTAAACACGTATGGGTTACAAACAACCGAATATTATTTTATCGTGATTTGGGTTGTTGCCATCAGTAGCATGTTACTTATTTTATTCAAAAAAGAATGGGCCTACGTCTTTATCTTATGGATTACGATGGGGGCGATGTTGTTTACGGTGTTGCCAGTCGTGGGCTATCAGTCCTTACCCGTTCGCTTACAAACCAAACGTTTAGAGCAGCTATTAGTCGATGCGAATATGTTTAAAGAAGGGGCGATTGTTCCAGGAAGTGAAGAACTTGTCCGTGAGACTCGCGTGAAAATCACTTCATCGGCTCTTTTTTTAGCCGGACAAAATGAAGAGGCCATCCCGAAATGGCTAAACGATGAGCTTTTTAATCAAGCAACCTTTGAAAAAGTGATGGGCTTTGCGCCAGTTTATCCAGATTCACCAGGTAGTCAACCAAGCACACGGTATCAAGAAGTCTTTTTACAAATTGAACCAGGTGCGATTCCAATTGTAGACTACGATTGGGCAATCCTTTTAGGTAGTTATTATGGAGAAGCAGCCATCTCGGATACGATTGCTGGCAAAAATGGCGAGTATCAAGTGCAGTGGATGACAGGGACAACCGATCAAAGCATTCCCAAACTAAAAATTACGTTAGATAACCAAGTCATTTTAGAAGAAAATATGAGTAATTACCTTGATACCATTTTGAAAAAATACCCACTGGGCGCCGGCGATACCATTGAAGTGCCGTTAGCAGATATGAGTCACACATTCAGTAATGACCAAGTGAGTGGCATCATTGTTTTTCGCAGTGTCAATGCTACACTTGATGTACGCGAAGATACAATGAGCTATTGGTTTGAAGTTGCTTCTGTTTATTTGAAAGAAAAATAATGATTGGTTGTCGGTCAGTACGCTAAAACCAAAGCGCAAGCGACAGCCGATGTTTTAGCCGCGACGAAAGAAGGATTAAACGCGGTCATCGTCCACCCGTCCGGTATTGTCGGTCCGTATGACTATGGCAAAGGACATTTGACCAACTTAGTGACGGAATATTATCAAGGAAAGTTAACGGCGGGGATTGTTGGCGGCTATGATTTTGTGGATGTGCGAGACGTCGCTCAGGGGATTTTACTTGCTTGTGAGAAAGGGCGCCGCGGAGAATGTTATCTGTTATCGAATCATTTTTATACGATTAAAGAAGTTTTGAATTTGTTACAACAAATCTCTGGACGTCAGAAAATAAAAACTTATTTACCACTTTTTATCTTAAAAACAACCGCACCACTCGCCGAATACTATTATAAATTACGCAAGCAAACGCCGCTATATACGCCCTATTCGCTCTATACTTTAACTAGCAATGCGAATTTCTCACATGAAAAAGCAACAAGAGAACTGGGCTATCAAACAAGGCGTTTAGAATTAAGTTTGCGCGATACAATTGATTGGTTAAAAGAACAAAAGCGAATATAAAATATAGAAATAAAGACCATTCATTTCAATATGAAGTACATTGAAATGGCTGGTCTTTATTTTTTTACTAGAATATAAATTTTTCTTTTGGTAATTTATTCAGCCATGATTTCAACTAAGTTTCCTTCAGGGTCTTGAATCACGGCTTCATAATAACCATCTCCGGTTGTTCGAGGCCCGTTTATTAATGCAAAACCATCTGCTTGCAGCCGTGCAACCAACTGATCAACGGCCTGCTTGTCGCCCACCGCCATTGCTAAATGCGCATAACCAAAACAATCGGCTAGTAAGGGAGTAACCATCTGGTCTTTATGCATGAGTTCCAAGCGACCACCAGTTGCAAAAGATAAAAAATAAGAACGAAACCCAGTTGTTTGGTTATGGTAGAGCGCATTGCTAGTTGCTTGAAAATAGTTCTCATAAAAAGTTTTCATTATTTCTAAGTCTTGTACCCAAATACCGATATGCTCAATTTTCACGTTTCTCACTCCTTTTTTAAAATAGCAAACGCTATCAAAACCTTTGTATTCAGTATATCAGAATAGGAGACAAGAAAAAACGAGCAGCGAAACGAAAACGATAATCTTTTTCAGTTAGCTTAAACGACTATCATATCAAGAGAAAGGGTGCTAATGTATGACTAAGAACAAGAATCGAAAAGGGTGAGGAAAATGAATAAATTAAAAGAAAATAGCACTTTGATTAGCACAGTGGGATGTATTGTTTTTTTAGTATTGGGTATGATTTTAGACTTTGGGTTTCACAGGCAATACAGTTGGATAATTTATTTAGCTTCAGTCATTAGTGGTGGAACTGAAATTACTATTGACGGATTCAAAGAATTATGGGCTGAAAAACATTTTAATGTCGATTTGTTAATGATTTTAGCAGCAGTTAGTGCCGGTCTTATTGGTGATTGGCGCGAAGGGGCTGTCTTAATTTTTATTTTCAGTCTTTCACACTTAATGGAAGAGTATGCTACTGAAAAAAGTGCACGAGAAATTAATAGTTTAATGAATCGTCAACCAAAAAAAGCTAGAAAAATTTTAGCTAATGGTGAATATACTATTATTGCTACAGATGATTTAGTTGTGGGGGATCGGGTCGCTGTTTTTAAAGGTGAAAATATTCCAACAGATGGGGTAATTTTAAAAGGGGCTTCTGAGTTGGATGAATCAGTTGTAAACGGTGAAAGTGTTCCACGTTTGAAAAGCGTAGGAGCAGAGGTTTATGGTGGAACAATTAATTTAGGTAACGAACTTGAATTTGAAGTAAATAAAGACCAATCAGAAACTGTTTTTGCAAAAATTATTAAATTAGTTGAAGCTGCACAAAATAGTCAAACAAAAACCGAAAGTTTTATTCAACGTATCGAAAATCGTTACGTCATGCTAATCATTTTTGGTGTTCCTTTAGCCGTGTTATTCTTTTACTTAGGTTTGCATTGGGATTGGAATGAGAGTGTTTACCGAGGGGTCAATCTTTTAGTGGTGGCTAGTCCGTGTGCGCTCGTAGCCAGTTCCACTCCGGCATTGTTAAGTGCAATCAGTAATGGTGCTCGTCATGGAGTATTGTTTAAAGGTGGAACTTATTTAGAAGAGTTAGCAGAAATTCAAAGTATTGCTTTTGATAAAACAGGAACTTTAACAAAAGGGGAATTTAGCGTAACCGATGAATATTGGGCACAAACAAAAGAACAAATGATACCATATGTTTTAGGCTTAGAAGAAAAAAGCACACACCCATTAGCGCAAGCTATCGTGAAACATTGGCAGACAGAATATGAAAGCTACCCACTTCAAACAGAAGAAATCACAGCGAGTGGTATTCAAAGTATCAGTGAAAAAAACAAATACTATGTTGGAAAAAAACGCGGAAATTATGCAGATCCAAACCAATTACTCGAATGGAAACAAGCTGGAAAAACAGTGATTTACGTTGAAGAAAACGATCAATTTTCTGGTGCGATTGCCTTATTAGATACTTTAAATACGAACGCCAAAGAAGCCGTCAATTACTTTAACCAAGCGGGAATTCACACGGTAATGTTAACAGGAGATAATCGTCATACAGCAGCGACGATGGCCAAAGAAGTAAATATCGAAGAATATTTTGGCGAACTACTACCAGAAGATAAAGTCACTTACGTTCAACAACAAAAAGAAAAATATGGTAAAAATGGAATGGTTGGCGACGGAGTAAACGACGCACCGGCATTAGCAACTGCAACGATTGGGGTTGCAATGGGCGAAGGAACAGACGTCGCAATGGATGTAGCTGACGTAGTAATTATGGAGAATAATTTAGCGAAGTTGGTTTACACGCACCGTTTGTCGAAAAAAATGAAAAATGTCATTAAACAAAATATTATTTTTAGTGTAGCCGTCATTTTAACTTTGATTACACTAAACTTACTGCAAATCTTAACCATCCCAATTGCCGTTGTAGGTCATGAGGGGAGTACGATTTTAGTTATTTTAAACGGATTACGTCTATTAAAAGAAGAAAAAGCACTTTTTTAACCTGAAAGTTAAAACGAAAAACATGCGGGCCAAAAATCAACCGTTTGTTTTTCGTTTTTTTCTTTACTGAAAGGATAAATCAGTTTGCCATTCAAGTAGTATTTAAAGATTGACAAATGATTGTTTATTCATATATAATGAAGTTAACAAATGAACAAGTATTCATATATTCGTTTTGGAGGGGTTTATATGAGAAAAACAATCAATGAAAAAAACAAGCAGCACCATTGCGACCACGATCACAGTCATGAACATAATCATGACCACGAGCATAACCATTCAAGTTGCGGACACAACCACGGCAAACTACCGGTCATTTTATATGTCGTTGGTTTTGTTTTGTTTGTTGGTACCTTATTGTTACCTTTACCAACCTTTTTAGCGAACAGCTTAATGTTTTTGGCAATGTTAACGGCAGGCTACCACGTCATATTGGAAGGGATTGGAGAGACGATCACTGATAGTTTCAAAGCCAAAAAATTAAAACCAAATGTCCATGTCTTAATGACACTGGCGGCTTTTGGGGCGGCTTTGATTGGGGACTTTGATGAAGGCGCATTACTAATTTTAATTTTTGCGGGTGCTCACTTTTTAGAAGATTATGCAGAAGGCAAGAGTAAAAGAGAAATTACGGCTCTTTTAAAAATGAACCCAACCCAAGCACGCTTAATCAAAGCAAATGGCGATACGGAATTAGTCGAGGTCGCAAGTTTACAAATTGGTGATCAGTTGCAAGTCTTACCAGGAGACCAAGTACCAACTGATGGCGTGATTGTCTCAGGGGCAAGTACTTTGAATGAATCTTCAATTAATGGTGAAAGCATGCCGCAAGAAAAAACCATTGGAGCAGAAGTGTTTGGTAGTACGATTAATGGTACAGGCACCTTTACAATGGAAGTCACCAAAGACTCATCTGAAACCGTCTTTGCCAAAATTCTTCAATTAGTCAATCAGTCGCAACAAAATTTATCGAAAACGGCAACTAAAATTAAAAAAATCGAACCCTACTATGTGAATACCGTTTTAGCGATCGTGCCATTGTTTATTTTACTTGGTATATTTATTTTTCAGTGGGGCGCGTACACTAGTTTTTATCGCGGGATGGTTTTAATGATTTCGGCTTCTCCTTGTGCCTTAGCAGCTAGCGCGATACCAGCTACCTTATCTGGTATTTCGAATTTAGCCAAACGTGGTGTCTTATTTAAAGGCGGCTCTTATTTAGCCAATTTGTCAGAAATCAAAGCAATCGCCTTTGATAAAACCGGTACCTTAACAAAGGGCAATCCAAGCGTGACTGATGTTTACTTTATGGACGAACAAAAACAATCAGAGTGGATAAACGTAATCGTTTCAATGGAAAAAAGTGCCAACCACCCATTAGCTAAGGCCATTTTAAATCACTTTACGACGGCGACAGAACTACCAATTGCAGTCGAAAACAAAATTGGCCATGGCTTAATCGCAACATACCAAGAACAAACGTACCAAATCGGGAAAGCAGATCTATTCAACCATCTTCCTGAAACCATCGAAGAACAAGCGAACCGTTTGAAAGATCAAGGAAAAAATGTCGTTTACTTTAGTGAAAACAAACAAGTCGTTGGTTTTATTGCCATGATGGACTTGCCGCAAGAGTCAGCGAAAACGACCATTGCTTACTTAAAAGAGCAAGGGATTAAAACCGTCATGATTACCGGAGATGCGCAAGCAACTGGTCAAGCCGTTGCGCAGATGATTGGTTTAGATGAAGTCAAAGGCAATGTTTTACCAGAAAATAAATCCCAACTAATTACAGAACTTCAAGCCAAATATGGCACGACGGTAATGGTTGGTGATGGCATCAATGACGCACCCGCACTCGTTAAAGCAGACATTGGCTTTGCGATGGGCGATGGCACCGATGTCGCGATTGATGTCGCCGATGCGGTTATCATGAAAAATGACTTAACCCGCTTTAAATATGCCCATCAAGTGGCTAAAAAACTCGATCGAATCGTGTGGCAAAATATCATTTTCTCAATGGGAGTCGTGTTGCTCCTTGTCTTCCTGAACTTTTTCGGGAAAATTGATATTGGTTTAGGCGTCATTGCTCATGAGGGAAGCACCTTAGTCGTCATCCTTAACGGCTTACGTTTATTAGCACCAATCAAAGAATCATTGTAATCAAAAGAAAACACCCGAACGATTTTGCGCGAATGAGCGAATCGTTCGGGTGTTTTTTTATTTTTTAGCTTTAAAGCGTTCAATTCTCGTCATCTCTAGTAGTACCAGCGATGTGATTTGAAAAGTTTATAACGGAAACAAAGAACAATAATCGTTATTTTCAACTTTTATATTCGTGTTTATTGTTAAACATGTTTAAAGTTCGTTTAAAAAGTTTTGAAAACATAGAAAACCCGTACAAAATTCAAAAAACTGATTATAATACAAGTAAGCAAATCGCTTTTAGTCAGTGGCTTCATTAGTACGCTGATAAATCGATTTTAATGCGCCACTTAATAACAGCTCAAATTGATTTAAAGCCGTGCCAAAAAATAAATTAGGCTCAAACTCGTGAAAAGCTTTCGGTGAATACGTTTGACTACTAATAGTTAATTGGGCAAGCGAGCCAATGGTCGATTGCTCGACCCCAACAAAAGCAATGGTTGCAATTTGGTGTTCTTGAGCGAGTTGTGCCAATTCAATCAGTCGTTGGGTTTCACCCGAATTGGAAATAAGGAAAATTAAAATGTTATCTTCCATTGCTTCACGTAAAAACTCTAAGTGGCTATTGGCCGTTGCACGAAAACCGTAAAGATTGAGTGCTTCACTTATGTAATTGGCGATGTTTTGTGAAAAACCAGAAGCAAGCACCATGATACGATGGTCGCGATAAGTTTGGAGTAACGTATTGAAGGCCGTCACTTGTTCGTCAGAAATCAGTTCGTTTGTCAAAGACACACTCGGCGCAATCGGGTTTTGCATTGAAAAAACCAATTCACTATAGCCGGAAAAGCCAATTTTTTTGGACATGTTGACAATCGTTGCCGTCGAGATAAACGCTTGTTTGGCCACTTCACGAATACCGATTTTTTTCAAATGGCTCTTGTTTTGTTCCATAAAACGTAAGGCTTGTGCTTCGGCTTCGTTCAACTGGTATTTTTCAATTAACGTTTCAATATTCATTGTTTCACCTCAAAATAAATAATAGATAGGAAGATTATAACATGGAAAAGAAAAAAATTATTCAAGATCCTTGGGCACGGACAACAACACGTAATGGCCTGCCAGGCGATGAGGTCATTTCTGCCTTACAAAAATCAATTCGCCGTGGCTACGAAAGAGAAGCATGTGAGTTTGCTTATGAAATGTATATCACCTCTCCTCAATATGAAGAAAAATTATGGCGCCGTCTCCTAGCGATTTCAGTGGAAGATATCGGAATGGGGAATCCAGAAGCTGCTTTGATGGTCAACACGTTTAACCAAATGCGTAAAGAATTCCAATACAATGAATCCGATCGTTTAATGTATATTATCCACGCGATCCGCTACTTATGTGCCAGTGAAAAAGATCGCTCTTCTGATTTGTTGAAAAATATCATGATTAAAAGCTTTGCGATGGGCTATGTGCCAGAAATTCCTGATTATGCTCTTGATAAACATACGACCCGTGGCGCTGAAATGGGGCGCGACTCGCATCATTTCTTACATGAAGCAAGTAAAGTGATTCCTCAAGCTAAAGTTGATAATGACTATAAAGAACAATACGACGAAATATTAAAACATTATGATCCAAATCATTTAACGGAGAATGCTTTCCAATTTAATAGTTGGCAAGTATAACGAAAAGGGGAAATTAAAAATGGAAAATTCAAATGGGTTCGTTGATAAATTAAACGGGTTTTTAAGTCCACTTGCAGCAAAATTAGGCAACCAACGTCACTTAAAGGCGATTTCAACAGGAATGATGTTTGGCTTGCCATTTATCGTGATTGGTTCATTCTTTTTAATCGCAGCCAATCCTACGATTAATATGGAACAGTATCATCCAGAAACGGCTGGGATTTTCTTACGCTTCTTAGCAAGTTGGAAGGAATTTGCAGTTGAAAATTATGATTTAATTACCGCACCTTATAACTTAACGATGGGGTTAGTTGGTTTAATTAGTGCGTTTGGTATTGCTTATTCTTTAGCCAGCGACTACCGTTTAAATCCTTCGATGAATGGGATGGTCGCACTCGTTACTTTTGCGATGGTTTGTACACCAGTAACAGAAGGCCAAATCAACTTAAATTATTTAGGTACGAATGGTTTATTTGTAGCCATTATCATTGGGTTGTTGGTCGTTGAAGTCGCCCGTTTTTTTGAAGTAAAGAACATCAAATTCCAATTGCCAGATAGCGTGCCGCCAATGGTCGCGACTTTTATGAACACCTTGTTACCGCTACTAGCAAATATCGTTATTTTTTATGGCATTAACATTGTCTTTTTAGTGACAACAAAACAAATTTTCCCAGAAGCAGTCATGCAAATTTTAACACCAGCGACGGATATTGCAGGTAGCTTAGGCGGTTTCTTACTCATTACGACGTTAGGCAATATTTTATGGTTGTTTGGGATCAATGGTTCATCCATTATTTTCCCATTGGTCTTTACGCTAGGAATTGCACAAACAGGTTTGAATGCGGAACAAATGGCTAACGGTGAAAATATGACTCACCTGATGAACTTACAAATGTATCGTATTTCAGTCATGGGTGGCGCTGGGGCAACATTAGGTTTAATCTTACTCATGATGCGTAGTAAAGTTAGTGAATACCGAACCATTGGTAAGCTCTCACTTGTACCAGGGATTTGCTCAATTAACGAACCCGTTATTTTTGGACTACCGATCGTCTTAAATCCGATTATGGCCATTCCATTTTTAATTGCTCCAGTGGTCAATTTATTATTAACCTATTTTGCACAAAAAGTTGGCTTAATTGGTTTAGGCTTCATCATTGATCCATCTTTCACGCCATTTGTTGCCCAAGCGTACTTATCAAGTATGGACTGGCGCAATGTGGTATTCACCTTATTCTTAGTGATTGTTAGTATGGTGATTTATTATCCATTCTTCAAAGTTTTAGAGAAAAATCGTTTAGCCAAGGAAGGTTAAATAGGAAAAAAGACATCTTTTTAGGTGTCTTTTTTGTTTTGGATAAAATCATTGAAACTAAGTGCAAAAAGAGCCGATAGCTATTAATAGTAGACAAAAGTTAAAGGGGGATTAACTTGATAGTAAACTTATTTTTGTGAATAATATCACTATCAAGTAGTAAAAAAAGATGTTTAAAAATAAGTATGAAAAACAAATGACTCAAATTTTAAAGCAAGAAACAGTTACAGCAAAATCTAAAAATATGATGGCACTGAAACGTCAAATGGATAAGCTAGCGACATTAGAAAAAGAAAGCATGACTTTTTTACTTGAAACCATTGAAAACGGTAGCACTTTTGGCAATATTGAAGTTGAAATTCAGTTTTTGATTTACGAGATTCAACATGCAATGGTACAACTAACGCAAATGACTGAAAATAATCAAACCATTACACAAGAAACGAATACAGCAATGCACGAGTCCAACACCGTGCTGAATCAAAATATCCAAATGATTGATGAAGTTACGCGTAAAGTAAATGATATCGTTGAGTCCAACCAAGAAAATATCGAAAACACGAAGAAAATGTCGAGTGTTTGCCAAAGTGTTTCTGCCGGCAATCAAAAGATTAACTTGAATTTAGAAGCTTTACTAGAAAAAATTCAAAAAATAGGTTCCATTATTCAAGTAATCGAAGACATTGCTGAGGAAACGAATTTACTCGCTTTAAATGCCTCCATTGAAGCGGCACGTGCCGGTGAAAATGGGCGTAGTTTTGCAATCGTTTTCAATGAAATTCGCAAATTATCGGAGAATACAAAAGATAGTTTGACTGATTTCAAACGATTCAAAGCAGAAATTGAACAAGCTTCAAGAGACAGTTTGGCTAGTATAACCGAATCAAATAAAACAATGAAAAAAATCCCTATCGTATCTGGCAATATTCATCAATTGATTCATCATACGTTTGGTGCAATTCAAGCAATTAACGATGATATGAAAATTTTCATGCATTCTTTTGAAGAAATGAGTGCGTCAAATGATGAAATATCAAGCGCAATGAATCACATGTCGTTAGAAACGCAAAAAACAACCGATTTGGTTACTCGCTTAACGACGACCACCGAAAAATTAGAAACAATCAAAAAAAACATTCATGATAGTGACGGCCAGTGTATCGCACATAATCACAAAATGTATGCAAAATTTTGTGATTTAGAAATTGAAATAGCCCCATAAGAATTAACGGCTATTTTAATCAATGCGAAACACCAACATGAAACTTGGATGGGCAAGCTAAAAACAATTGTTGAAAAACAACAAATCTTACCACTTCAAGTCAATAGTGGACGTTGCGGTTTTGGCCATTTTTATCAATCACTTGCGATTAAAGACGAGCAAATTGTATCTGCTTGGCAAGAAATCAAGACGCATCACGAAGAGCTTCACCGCTTAGGCCAAGAAGTAATGACGCATATTTGGCATAAAAAGTATGAACAAGCCAAAGCAAAATATACCCAAGCAATTGCGAATCGACTCAAGTTTTTCAGCAGATTGACGAAATTCTAATAAAAATTGCTTAAACAATGTCTACCGATTAAACAAAGAACAGTGAAACAGCGGTATTTAACCTCGATATTTTATACAACAAGTGCAAGGCTTTTAACGGTAAAATACGGAAAATCGCACACTTTTATCAATATTGGTGGCTTCTAATGTATAAATTACAAATTTATCCGCAACTTATTTTTACAAATTTTGATCAATTTGTTAGTTTAAAAATAAACACTGAAAATCGCTGGATTAAAAAAGTAGCTGGACAGAGTTAAAAAAAGAATATGCTGAAAAATTCTTTAATAAAAAAAGGCAACGTTGCACAACTTCTACAAATGGCTTTGAGTGCCTTGCTAACTCAAAAAGGACATGGCTTCAGTGCTGAAGAAACCGTTATGCGAGTTCAAGAAAATTTTCATTTGCAATCCTTCATTTGACAAAATCACCCTATTTGTTAATTGATACTTGTCACTCATTCTTTTTTCAAATAAATTGTTTCATATTTTTTGTTAAATAAAGGTTTGTAAGCATCGATTGTTGGTTCATCTACACGAGCGAACCGAAGAGAATCATTGGCGCCGGAGCCGTGTCAAAAGATTCGATGTGAATTACGGAAGCTTGGTGCTTTAGCAACTAGCTTTCCGTTTGAAGCTCGAAAGCTGAGAGACTACAGGCTCGAAGCGGTCTCACGGCCCTTTAAGCCAATGAATTCTCGTAGGTGAGCGGCGCTTACAAATTAAATTGGGCACGTTATGAATATTTGGCAATTATTCAGTAGGCATTATATAGGGTTAGTTTTATTCTAAATGAAATTGATTGCTCAAGTCTTTTAATTGCTCAGAAATCGTTTCTAACTCCGCAACGTGCCCAACGAATTCTTCCATTGTTGCCAAGACCTCTTCGGCGTTGGCTGAAACCTCTTCTGTTCCCGCCGCATTTTCTTCAGTAAAAGCAGAAATATTTTCTAAACGAGCCAGCACGTTTTCTTGAATCGTTGTGATTTTGTGCGTAAGGTTTTCAACTTGTGCGACACTTTCAATGAGTGCCTGGCTCCGTTTAAATACTTCAAGTGAAGCAACGATGGAATTTTGAATTAAGAGCGATTGTTTTTCACCACCGCTAACGGATTTAGATGTTTGTTCAACCATGTTTACAGATTGTTTTTGGATTTCGTGAATAATTGTTTCAATATCTTGGGTGGATTGTTTACTTTGTTCGGCTAATTGGCGAATTTCAGCTGCGACGACTGCAAAGCCTTTGCCGAATTCACCGGCACGTGCGGCTTCGATGGAGGCATTTAAAGCGAGTAAATTCGTTTGGTAAGAGATATCATTGATTACATGAATAATTTTTGTAATATTTTGGACATTATGATTCATTTGCGACATCCCACCCACGAGTGTATCCATTTGTTGCAATTCATCGTTCCAATTCATATTTACTTGATCCATCACTTCCATGCATTCCTGGTTAATAGTCAGTGATTCTTTTGATTGCAAATTCATTTCATGGATATTTTCAGTAAGTTCGTTAATAACGGCAGAAAGATCTTGAATTTTTTGGACACTGACTTGGGTTTCTTGTGCTTGCGTCCCAGTTGCCTCAGCGATTTCATTAATCGTTTCAACGACTTCTTCGGTCGCATGATCCGTTTGTTTGGATAAAGCGAGAAGAGAGTGGGACATGCTTGCGACTTGTTGACTCTCGCCTTGAACTTTTTTAATTAATTGACCGATAGCGACAATCATTTTGTTATATTTACTTACCAGTTGTTGAATTTCATTGCCATCTTCTTTTGGATAAACCGTGCGAATGGCCCAACTTTTAATGGTGTAGCGTGCTTGGTTTGTTTTAGTTAGCCGTTGAATCGATTTTAGTTCACCATGGCTAATTTGTTCAAAGCGTTTTGTAAAAATAAAAAGAATTTCTCGGATGAAAATAACTAAAATGAAAGTGAAAGCAATAACAAATAACAGCATAATAACTAAAATGAAGAGGGAAGAAAAAGTGAAGGCTTGTGTTTCTTTTTGATATTCTCCAACACCAATACTCACAAAGACCCAATCTTCTGAATTTTTTGCTCCTTTATCAAAATAAAAGCCAGTATATTCTCGTTGATCAACGGTTTCGATAAAGCCCGTTAATTCTTTTGTTTGCGCAATTCGTTGGAAATACTCCGTTTGACTAAAATCTTTGCCAATAAAACTTTTTGAAGCAGCACTTAAAATCATACCCGTATCCGAAACAACAAAAGCACTCCCAGTACGACCGATCGCTAAACTTTTGACAATATTATTGATACTTGTATAAGAAACATCAATCGCTAAAACAAAAATTTCACCACTATTATTTTGAAAAGCCTTCGAAATTGTTACGGAAAAATCATTGGTCTTTGGCGATAAGTAGGGGGCACTCCGTTGTGTTTTTCCGTAATTTTTAACGGCATTTTGATACCAAGCTTGTTCGCTCGGGTGATAGTTATCATCGACTTCATGTAAAGTTACAAAATCACCGGATGCCATTGCGTAGACCAGTTGGGTAATATCGGAATCGCCAATTGTCGAGGTTTTGAGATCTTTTTTGATTTCACTAGCTTTAAAATCGTCTTTGAAAGAACGCAAGGCCACCATTTCATCCATTCGCGTGTTAATCGAGTCAAATAAAGAATTGCGAACTTTCACGACGGTTGTGGCAGCAGCTTCTTGTGTGAGTTGATTGCGCTCTTTTAATAAATTTTTTGACAGGGATAGAGAAGAAAAAAGCATTGCCAAAATAGGAATAAGGGCAAGCAGAAATAAAGCAAGCGAGAGAAGAGGGAAGATGGAGTGTTTGCCATTTTTCCTCGTTTTCGTATTTTTTGTTCTTTTAAAAATTTGTTTCAAATAAATCATCCTTTCCATTTCAAAAATATGGGCACACGGTATTGAATATCGGGTTAAATTTAATTAAGTTAAGTCAAAGTGGACAAAAAAAACTAACTTTTAGCAAAAAAGTCCAAAAGTTAGTTTAGTGAAATTTAATTCGTGATCTCAAATTGATTGGTTAATTTTCTCAAACCTTCAGAAATCGTTCGAAGTTCATCAACATGGCCGATAAATTCTGTCATCGTTGCTAAAACTTCTTCTGCATTGGCTGAAACTTCTTGGGTTCCAGCGGCATTTTCTTCCGTTGAAGCTGAAATATTTTCTAAATTCTCAAGTACCGTTTGTTGAATAGTTACAATTTGTTGGGTGGCTTGTTGAATTTCTGCGACACCTTCAATTAAAGTTTGATTATGTCTGAAGACTTCTTTTGAAGAAGCAATCGCATTTTGAATTAAGTTTGTTTGTTTTTCTCCACCAGCAAGCGAGTTCGAAGTTTGGCTAACCATTTGCTGTGATTGTTTTTGAACGGAAGCAATAATGTTTTCGATTTCTTGAGTAGAGGTCTTGCTTTGTTCGGCGAGTTGGCGAATTTCGGTTGCGACGACCGCAAAACCTTTACCAGATTCACCTGCACGAGCCGCTTCAATCGAGGCATTTAGCGCAAGTAAGTTGGTTTGATACGAAATATCATTAATTACTTGAATGACTTTATTAATGTCTTGAATATTTGTATTCATTTGATTCATATCTGAAACGAGTGCATCCATTTGTTTCATTTCAACATCCCAATTGGATTGTACTTGATCCATCGTCGTAACACTTGTTTGATTGACAGTTAAAGAAGCTTGCGACTGTTCATTCATAGAAGAAACATTCGTCATTAACTCATGAATAACATTAGATAACGCTTGGACTTTCACTACACTGCCTTCTGCTTCTTGTGCTTGGGATCCTGTGACTTCTGCAATTCCAGCAATCGTTTCGGCGACTTCTTCTGTTGCCGAGTTTGTTTGTTTTGAAAGTTCTAAAAGGGACTCAGACATCGCTGCGACATGGTTACTTTCTCCTTTTACTTGCAAGATAAGTTGACGAATCGCGAGTACCATTTGGTTAAATTGGTAAGCAAGTTGATGAATTTCGTGTCCATTTTCTTTTGGTCGCGCAATTTGTCGTGCGGCATTTTTTAATGAAGGGCGTTTTTTCTTTTTCTCAGTAGCTTCTTCAATTATGCTTAGCCGACCAGAACCAACTAGCTCAAATTGTTTGGAGAATACTTGAATTGCTGCTCGAACGAGACGGGTAATGACTAAACTTAAAAGAACAACTAAAATCATCACAAATAAAAGCACATAACTAGAGTCACGAATAAAAGAATTTCTTTCATTGGCATATTCATTTGCTCCAATATTAACAATGGCCCAAGTGGTACTATCATTGGTTCCTTTATCAAAATATAAAGCGGAGGTCGTTGCATTATTTACTTGAATCAAGTCAGCTGTCTTTTGGCTTTCTTTGATTTGTTTAAATTCATTATTCTCACTTAAATCGGTGCCAACGATGGCTTGATCAGAAGCACTAATTACAATGCCCGTATTTGAAATCAATTGAATATCACCCGTTCGACCAACAGTAAGGCGTCGCACAACGTTATCGACGTTAGCGTAGGAAAGGTCAATCGCTAAAACGCCCCATTCACCATCGTTATTTTGAAACGCACGAGTAACGGTGTTGACATAACCAGAACCATTAGCAGCTTGATAAGGATCCGTCCGTACAGAATGCCCTTTGTTATCCATCGCTAATTGGTACCAAGGACGTGAAGTCGCATCATAGCCCTCCGGAGTAGGATTCATCGAAGTATGTTGTCCTTCAGCCGTTGTAAAGACAATTTGTAAAGTATTTGAATCGCCTAATCCGATGTATTTTAAGGCTTGTTCAATCGCTATTAAATCAAATTTCCCTGTAAATAAAGGAAGATTAATCATCTTATCAATTTTTGAATAAGTGGAAGTAAAAAGTGCTTCTTTTGTTTCCAAAACAGTTTTGGCACTGCTAACTTGACTCACTTCATTGCGTTCGACTAGTAAGCGGGTCGATGTTCTGAGTGAGCTATAAAACATTGTAACAATTGGAACAAGTGCAATGAGGATCAGTGTAGAAACAATCAGCGTACCGATACTTTTTTTTCTTTTTTTCATTTAAAGCATCCTTTCTAGATGAATTCAGAATGTTTGTTATCTAAATCAATCTATCGGTAGAATTAAAAAATAATTAATAGTTAAAAATAAAAATTTCAATAGAGGAAAAGTGCCCGATAAAGTAACCTGTTATATAGAAGGAAAAATTTTTTTGGCTCTAATATGAGGGATAGCGACTAGGGAATTTAGCATCCTTTCTTTTGCTAAAAACTAAAAAAATCGCTTTTTTTGATACTTGAATTGACGAGCAATGGTAGTAGAGCGGATACGGAATAAAAGTACAAAACGTCTTTTCGTTGGTGTCTGCCAATCCTACTTAAAAGTCGGTAAGCAAATGTTCTGTCATTTTTGCTTTCTTTTAACTTCCAATTAAGAATAAAAAGAAGCTTCTAAACAAGAAGAGCCGAAGCCCTTCTTGTTTAGAAGCTTTAACATAATTCGAAGTTAAAAACCGCTTATATATAATAGTATATTTCAATGTATTCCTCCTCGCAGGAGAGCGGTGAATCTAGAAAGGAATCGAATTATAATTGAACATTAAATTGATCCGTTAAATCTTTTAAGCCATCAGAAATGGTTCGTAATTCTGAGACATGACCAATAAACTCTTCCATTGTAGCCAGTACTTCTTCGGCATTGGCTGAAACTTCTTGGGTTCCGGCAGCATTTTCTTCCGTCGAAGCTGAAATGTTTTCTAAGTTTTCTAAAACAACATTTTGGATGGAAACAATCCGATTCGTTGCTTGTTGGATATCAGAGACACCATGAATCAATTCATTGTTGCGCGTAAAGACTTCATTAGAAGAAGAAATGGCTTGATCGATTAACGCCGATTGTTTTTGTCCACCAGATAAAGAATCGGAAGTCTGTTGGACCATTTGAGAAGATTGATTTTGAATTTTGCTAATAATATTTTCGATTTCTTGTGTCGAAGCTTTACTTTGTTCGGCGAGTTGACGAATTTCTTGTGCGACGACCGCAAAGCCTTTGCCAGATTCACCTGCACGAGCTGCCTCAATCGAAGCATTTAAAGCAAGCAAGTTGGTTTGATAAGAAATATCGTTAATCACGTTAATAATTTTATTGATATCTTGAATATTCGTATGCATCCCGTTCATATTATTCATCAAGTCGCCCATTTGGTTTAATTCATTTTGCCAGTTTGAACTTACTTGATCCATAATTTCCATGCTTTGTTGATTAATACCTAGCGATTCTTTTGATTGCTCACTCATATTCGAAACATTGTCTAATAGTTCATTGACAACATCTGATAATTGTTGCACTTGGTTAACACTAGCTTCGGTTTCTTGTGCTTGTGAACCAGTGACTTCCGCAATTCCAGTAATTGTTTCAGCGACTTCTTCTGTTGCTGCATTGGTTTGTTTGGATAATTCAAGCAACGAGTCAGACATGGTGGCTACATGATTACTTTCACCTTGAACGCGATGAATCAACGCCCCCATGGCATGAATCATGCCGTTGTATGCCGTTACTAAGCGGTTAATTTCATTACCATTCTCATCGGCATAGACAAAGCGCTGTGACCAACCTTTAATTGAAAAACGCTTTGTTTCATTTTTATCTAAACGAGTAACAGGTTCCAAAGTCCCTTGACTAATTTTTTCAAATTGTTTTGTTAAGACATTGATAATCTCGCGAATCAAAATGACCATGGCGATAGAAATGAGGATAGCGAGTACTAACATGACAAGCGCAACAAAAACGGAAGAAAGAATCAGTGAACGAATTTCAGTTTGGTATTCGTTGGCTCCAATGTTAACTAAGACCCAAGTCGTACTATCTTTTCCACCTTTATCAAAATAAAAGCCTTCTGTTTCTTTGTCTTTGACTTCAATAAAACCCGTGTCATCGTTTGCAGCTTGAATTTGGCTGAAATTAGGGTGTTGACTAAAATCTTGGCCAACAAAATTTTCGTCAGAAGCACTAATAATTAAACCAGTATCTGAAATAAGATAAATACTACCAGTACGTCCAATCGATAAGTGTTGGATCACATCATCAACATTCCCATAGTCAATATCAATTGCTAAAACGCCCCAATTTCCTTTCGCATCTTGGACCGCTTTAGCAACCGTGTTTACAAATTGATTGGTTGAAGCGTCCTGATAGGGAGCAGTTCGAATAAATTCCCCTTTATGCTCCATTGCTAGTTGATACCAAGGTCTGGTTGTTGGATCATAGCCTTCAGGTAATTCTTCATTGCCAACAGCTGTTCCATCATCAAGCCCAAAAGTGATAGCTAAAGCAGTAGTATCACCTAAAGCAGCCGTTGTAATTTCTTTTTCGATTTGTTCTAAATTAAAATTAGGAGTAAATGCCGGGAGCGTCAATAAACCGTCGATGCGATTTTCGGCAGCGAAGAAAACCGATTCTTTTACTTCTAAGACCGTTTCAGAACCACTTTTTTGAATGACTTTATTTCGATCAACAAGCAGATCACTTGTAATAGAAATGGAACTAATTAACATGGCAACAATAGGAATAAAAGCTGTTAAGATAAGAATAAGGGCAACGGACAAACCAATACTTTTTTGTTTCTTTTTCATTTTATTCATCCTTTTTATTTAAAGTTTACAGCGGACATCTTTAAAAAGACGGCTATAATAAGTTTAATCGGACGAAAAGTTTAAAAGTTAAGTCAGATAAATGTAATTTTAGAACATAACGCATTTTCTTTAAACCTGAGAAAAATGAAGCGAAACGACAATAAACAAAAATCCCTAGGAAAAAACTCCTAGGGATTTTCGTTTATTGATGGTCGCTTATGACTTCAAATTGTTCGGTTAATTGTTTCAAACCATCAGAAATAGCGCGTAATTCGGAAACGTGACCGATAAATTTTTCCATCGTTGCCAAAACTTCTTCTGCGTTGGCCGCGACTTCTTGCGTACCAGCAGCATTTTCTTCGGTAGAGGCTGAAATATTTTCTAAATTTTCTAAAACCACATTTTGAATATTGACGATTTTTTCAGTTGCTTCTTGAATGTCTTGTACGTCTTCAATTAACGTATTGCTTCTTAGAAAGACTTCTAAAGAAGAGGAGATGGCCTGTTGAATTAATTGAGATTGTTTTTCGCCACCGCTTAACGATTGCGAAGTTTGTTGGACCATTGTGTTGATTGACTTTGAATTTTACTAATAATGCCTTCGATTTCTTGTGTTGAAGCTTTACTTTGTTCGGCGAGTTGACGAATTTCGGTTGCCACCACCGCAAAACCTTTGCCCGATTCACCTGCACGTGCTGCCTCAATTGAAGCATTTAAAGCCAGGAGATTCGTTTGGTAAGAAATATCGTTAATGACATTAATAATTTGATTAATATCTTGAATGTTTGTATTCATCCCATTCATGTTAGACATGAGCGAACTCATCTGATCCAATTCCCCTTGCCAGTTTAAATTCACTTGATCCATGATATCCATGCTCGTTTGATTAATCTTAATCGACTCTTTGGAGAGGTCATTCATGCTAGAAACATTCCCCATCAATTCATTGACGACATGTGAAAGTTGTTGGACTTGAGTCACCGAATTTTCTGTTTCTTGTGCTTGTGAACCGGTCACTTCGGCAATTCCAGTAATTGTTTCGGCGACTTCTTCCGTTGCTGAATTGGTTTGTTTTGATAATTCAAGCAGCGACTCAGACATCGTTGCAACATGGATGCTTTCACCTTGGACCCGACGAATGAGTGCACCAACGGATTCAATCATTTCGTTATATTTAGCAACGAGGCGGTGAATCTCAGAACCGACTTCATCTGCGTGTACATAGCGAGCAGCCCAATTTTTCAGTCGGGAAGTGTAGGCTTTAGCTGCATTTCTTGGTTCAATTTTTTCCAATTTTCCTAAACTAATTTTCTCAAACTGATTCATTAAGATAAAAATAATTTCTCGAACGAGTCCGATAATAGTCAAGTTAACAATCCCGACAAGCACAGCCATAATTGCCAAAATAAACAAGGAAGAGTAGATGAGTGAGCTTCTTTCTGCTTGATACTCTTCAGGCGAAAGAGTAATTAAGACAAAAGATTCACTTGGCGTGGCACCTTTATTAAAATACATTCGTGCAATAGTATCACTATTTACTTCAATACGGTCGTTTTGTTTTTTGTTATTTTGAATTTCAGCAAATTGGGGGTATTCTTTTAAGTTTTGGCCAATCACTTCAGCATTGGTTGAACTCATCACAGCTCCATCGTTAGCCAATAAGAAAATTTCACCGGTTCGGCCGACTGAAAGATTTTCAACGACCTCGACAACCGCACCATAAGAAATATCCGCACTAATGACGCCCCAGTCGCCTTTTTTATTTTGAAAGGCTTTTGCAATGGTGTTTACGAATTTTTTTGATTGCGCACTTTGATAAGGGTCGGTCCGAATCACTTCGCCTTTTTTTCCATTGCTAACTTAAACCAAGGACGAGTTGTTGGTGCATAGTCAACCGGCACTTCGCCCACCGTAGCAAACTGTCCATTTTCGGTACTAAAGACAATTTCAGAAACATTGGGATTGCCAACCATGGCTAAGCGAATACTTTTTTCAATTTCCTTGAGGTCAAACTCTTCGGTCAGCATCGGTAAGTGAATGAGCTCATCAAGCTTGCCTGCTGCGGCATCGTAAATGGATTCTTTGACTTCTAAAATCGTTGTCGAAGCACTAACTTGAGCCATTTGGTTTCGTTCAGTAATTAATTGATTTGAAACGGTAATTGAACGAAACAACATCGATAAGATTGGAATTAAAGCAATAAGTGTTAAAACGAGGCCGATAAAGCGCCCAATTGATTTTGGTTTTTTATTTATTTTCATAACGGTAGCGTCCTTTTTTTATTTTGAATGATGATTAAAGAGTAGAAGTTAATATTTTATGCTTGTTGTTCATTTCTTAAAACAGAGACAAAGCAATTGATTATATTTGGGTCAAAGCGCGTATGTTTGTACTGAAGCAATTTAGCCAAAATCATTTCTTCAGAAAGTTTATTTTGTTTTTTCAATGAAACATAATAAGCAACGACGCTAACAATTCGACTAATTAGCGGGATGTTTTTTTCTTTTAATCCAAGGGGATATCCTTTGCCATCCCATCGTTCGTTAACGGTCAAAAGGTATTCAGCGATATCTGAGAACGCCGTCGATTGTTTGGTTAACTGATAACCAATAACGGAATGGTGCTTAATTTGATAAAGCTCTTCTGGTGTTAATTGTTCTTCGTCTTTGTTAAGCAGTTCCGGTGTTATCCCGATTTTGCCGATATTATAAACTTTTGCCAGTACTTCTAAATTGACCAGTTCACGACTAGATAGGTTTAGAGCGTGGGCGATTTTTTCACAAAAGTAAAAAAGACAATCAGCCGAATTTGTCATTTCTTCGCTATCTAAAGTCGTAATGAAAAAATCTGAAAAAGCCAATTGAATCATTTTCTTTTTGGCAATTCTTGCTTCATTTAGATAATTTTCAATTTGCTGCGAAACGGAACCCATCGTTTCAAGCGTCAATCCCATTTCGCTTGTTTTGACAGCAATTACTTGTTTAATATCGTTTTTTAGTAATTGTGTTTGGAGAGTATTGGCCCAAAGGTTCATGTCGGCTAAGTTTTTTCCAGTGGAAACAAGTAAGAAAGAACTACTGTCCCAGCGGTAAAGTATGTCTTGATTTGTACGAGCTTGTTTAAAAAAGTTTGCCAAAGCAAGGATTTTTTCCTCTGAAAGATGTTTGGCTTCGGTATTTTTAGGTGAAGCTAAGCCGTTTATGTCAATCAAAGCGACTACGAATTGGAGATTAGTCACTTGCTTTAATTGCTTTTCGATATCTTTTAAAAAAGCTTCTTTCAAAGGCAAATTCGTTAAAGGATCAATCGCGGTACAAGATTGAATCGTGCTTCTTTGGCGCGTGAAGGTAACAACGGCTCCTTCAACGACGCGAAAAGAATTTTTCACCGGTCGAATTTTTTCGAAAAGGGTAATCGTCTGCCCATTTTTGCCTTGAAACGAGCGTAACGTTTCATGATACGTTTTTTTTTGCGTCAAAATTTGATTGATTGCACCACTTTCGCACAAACAAGGAAATAAAGATTCGTAGGGGACATAGTACGTTTCATCCATCGTCAAGCCAGTAATTTGTGTAGCTAAGTCATTAAAACTCGTAACGTAACCTTCTTTATTGATTGTAATGACAGCTTCGCCAGTGGAATGATAAATCGCTTGTAACCAATCTAGTTTCGTTGCTACTTCTAAGTTAAGATTTTTGATTTCGGAGTTGTCGGTCGCATTCATTAAGCTTTCCACCTCATATCATTTTTTACTTTACCTATAGTTTTTATCGGACATTTTTTAAAGAAATTAACAGATAAAAATATTTATTCGATTCGTAAACATGTTTAAATAAAATTAAACATGTTTTGTTTGCAAACTAAAAAAGGTCAAAAAATAATTTTAAGTGAATTGAAAAACGGATAAAAGCTTTAAAATCAAGGTTCTGTGAATTTTTTTTCGAATTATAATTTTTTATCAAAGGGCCGTATTTCGAAAAAAAAGGAGAAATATGGAAATACGTTAAAAAGTTAATGAGAAAAAATTTATTTTTTGACAAAAAAAACAAAAGAAATAACAATAAAATATATATAATACGTATATTTATTATTAAAAACATAAAAAAGGCTGATATATCAATCTTTTTTATGCAAAAAAAATAATAGGAATAAAGTGAGAAGAGATAATAAAAAAACGAGAAGGAGTATAAAAAATAGCGCTTTTTAATAGTAATAGCTAAATAAACAGATTGTATTTTTGAGAATCTTTTATTATACTTAGTCAATGATTTCATATTTGTCAACAGATTGTAATCATTCTAAAGAAAAATTAAAAATTTTGAATACTTTGTTTGTTTTTTGTAATCATTTTGATAAGGAGGAGAAAAGTGGATACATATAACTTGTTAAAAACAGCAATGACGGTCTCTTCGACAAGGGCAAATTTAATTTCAAGCAATATTGCCAATGTGAATACCGATAATTACAAAGCTAAAAAAATTGAATTTGAAAGTGACTTAAAAAAAGCAATCGGCAAAAACCAATTTGGTTTAACAACCACCCATGCCAATCACTTAGGCAATCCAGCTAGTGTTCGGCCACAAGTCACACAAAACAATCAAACCAGTTTAAAAGAAAACGGAAATAACGTTGACTTAGACGTTGAAATGGTCAATCAAGCAACCAACGGCTTGTACTATCAAGCTTTAACCGCTCAAATGAACGGCCGGCTTAAAATGATGAACTTTGTAACTACACACTAATTCGTAATTAAAAAAGGAGGGAGCAACGTGAGTATTTTTACCGGATTGAATATTAATGCAAGTGGTTTAGCCTTAGAGCGTTTAAAGCTAGATACCATTTCAACGAATATCGCCAATGTAAATACCCATCAAACAGTTGACGGTGATGCTTATCAACGTAAAACAATCGATTTTTCAGAAAGCTTAAAACAATTTCAACCAAGTAATGCAATTGACCAACCCAATCGAAGAAGTTTTGGTGTGAAAGTCAATGGGATTCGCCAAGATGAAACGGTGGTAACGAGTTACGATCCAACCAACCCAGCAGCGGATGAAGAAGGTTACGTGGTGATGTCAAATGTGAATACGGCGGATGAGATGATTGATATGATCCAAGCGTTACGAACGTACGAAGCCAACGCCTCTTCTTTAGAAGCCAATAAATTAATACTAAAAAAAGCACTTGAAATTTCTAAAGACTAAGGGGTTAAGTGAAAAATGAACGAAATAATGAATGCTCAACAGTTAACAAATTATAAAACAAGTTTACAAGGGCAAATGAGTCAGATTCAACGCCCAACAGCCAATCCTATTGATGAAGTGGGAAATAGTTTTAGCGACTACTTTGGAAAGGCGATTGAAAAATTAGATCAAAGCATGCAAGTCATGAACCAAGATACAAAAAATGTGATTACTGGTGAAGAAAGTGATTTAGCGCAAGTAATGATTCACATGACTGAAGCACAACTAACCCTACAAACGGCCACACAAATTAGAAATAAGTGCCTGGAAGCATACAACGAAATTAAAAGTATGCAATTTTAATGAACGGAGAGAATAAAGAACATGGTTGGCAAATTGAAAGACGGGTTAGAACAACTCAAATATAAATGGCAAGAATCTAGCTCCCTAGCAAAAAAAGCAATCATCTTATTTGCTCTAAGTTCGTTAATTGTTGGTGGAGTTGTTTATTATTTAGTCACAAAAGTGGAATACGGTGTTTTATTTTCGGATTTAAGTTCTTCTGATGCGGGCAGTATTAGCCAAGACTTAAAAGAACAAAAAATCCCTTATCAGTTAAAAGATAATGGGAAAACAATTTTAATTCCCCAAAATCAAATTGATGAATATCGAATCGGTTTAGCCGTAGACAATAAATTACCAGATAGTTCAAGTGGTTTTGAATTATTTGATGGTACAAGTATTATGACGACCGATGAAGACCGTAAAATTATGTACCAACGAGCGCTAACTGGCGAGTTAGAAAGAGCGATTCTTTCACTAGACGGTGTCGATAAAGTAAAAGTAATTTTAGTGACACCAGAAGATGATTTGTTTTCTGATAGCCAAAAAGAAGCAACCGCGTCAATTGTTTTGACTCTCAGAAAACAACTTTCCGATGCGTCCATTCAAGGGATTGTGACCTTGACTGTTGGAGCAGTCGAAAATATCAAGCCAGAAAATGTAAAAGTGGTCGATAGTAACGGGCACGTGTTAGCGGATGCCTCGGATGAAGAAGATGTTTTAGGTAACGTAAATAACAAATATATGACAATCAAACGAGCATATGAAGATTCATTAGAAAAGAAAATTCAACGTTTGTTAGAAGCCATTTACGGACCAGATAAAGCCAAAGTCTCAATCAACGTAGATCTTGACTTTGATTCAAAAGAAAGTACAAGAACAACTTATGCCAATCCTGAAATCCGCAGTGAAAATGTTCAGGCAACCGGAACCGGTGAAGACATTGAACAAGCACAGACAGGGCAAGTCAATGACAACGTCTCAAATGTAACCGGTGGTGAAAATGCCGGTACAAGTAGTTATAACCGGAGCGTGAACAATGAGCTAGACACAGAAATTGTCACGACGGTTAGTGCGCCAGGAACCATCCGTCGTATGACCAGTTCGATTGTCATTAGTGCTAGTATTCCAGCCGATGTTCGGACCGAATTAGAAACGTTAATTGCCTCAGCAGTCGGATTTGATAACGAACGAGGCGATACAATCGCGATTCAAGGGATGAACTTTAACGTTGGAGAAGAAGAAACAGAAACAACGAAAGGAAAAGATACCATCGTACAAAATCTAGATCAATACATCATATACTTTGTTGTTGCCGGTATCGTTACCCTGTTCTTAGTCATTGGAATTACCATCATTTTACTCTTCAAGAAGAAAAAACAAGAAGAAGATTACCTGGTTGAAGAAGTCGAAGAACCAGTTGTTGAAAGTAAAGTTGTCTTTGCACAAGAAAAAATTGATGACGCGACGCCAGCCGACGAAGAAAAAGTAAATGAAGAAGAAGTGCAATTACAAATTAAACGTCAGTTAGCCAAAGAAAGAGAACAAACGCAAAAGAAAAAAGACGATGAAGCCAAACAATATGCAGGTGAAAACCCAGAAGTGGCCGCTGAATTAATTAAAGCT
The DNA here is from genome assembly GCF_016909125.1 of Enterococcus lemanii. GTDB lineage: Bacteria > Bacillota > Bacilli > Lactobacillales > Enterococcaceae > Enterococcus_I > Enterococcus_I lemanii. The sequence continues at coordinate 73,159 of NZ_JAFBFD010000002.1, forward strand.
TGGCTAAAAGATATTAAATAAAAAGGGGAGGAAAAAATAAAGTGGATTCAATTGAAGGCGTAAAAAAAGCAGCCATATTATTAATTTCATTAGGTTCAGAAACCTCTTCGAAAATTATGAAATTACTCCCTGAAAGTATCATCAAAAAAGTTAGTTATGAAATTGCCAATATTGACTTTGTTAGCCCAGAAGAAAGAGATCAAGTCTTAGAAGAATTTGTCGAGACTTCCACTGCCCGTCGATACGTGTTAGATGGCGGGATTGATTACGCGAAAGACTTGTTAAATCAAGCGTTAGGCCCCCAAAGAGCCAAAGAAGTCATCGATGTTTTAGCCCAAATTCAATTAAGAGAAAAACCATTTAATGTCGCTCGAAAAGCCGATACGCAACAATTAACAAACGTTTTAATTAATGAACACCCACAAGCGGTGGCGCTGATTTTATGTTATATGCAACCGGAAAAAGCGGCGAATATTTTAGCGCAATTTCCAAGTTATTTACAAGTCGAAATTGCGGAAAGAATTGGGACGATTTCTAGTACGTCCCCAGCCATTATCGCTAAAATCGAAAAAGTCATTGAAAATCGATTCTCCAATACGGTTGAATCCGATACAGAAAACGTTGGCGGCGTAAATACGTTAGTCGAAATTTTAAACTCTGTAGGCCGCAGTACCGAGAAGAACATTTTAAACGATTTGGAAAAACGTCAGCCAGACTTATCAAACGAAATCAAAGCCAGTCTCTTTACGTTCGAAGACATCATTGGTTTGGACCGTTTGGATGTACAAAAAGTCTTACGCGACGTCGAAAATGGCATGTTAGTCCTTGCATTAAAAGGCACCACCGAAGACATTCGCCAATTCATTTTTGGCAACTTATCAACGCGTGCCGTGGAAAATATCAAAGAAGAAATTCAATTTATGGGACCAACGCGTTTGTCTGCAATTGAAGAAGCGCAACAACACGTGGTGGGCGTTATTCGCCGCTTAGATGAAGCCGGCGAGATTTATATTGGAAGAGGGGATCAAGATGCAGTGGTTAAATAACAGTGTATTGAAAGATGTTCAAATTGATGCAGGACAAAGTGCCACCTCCATCGTAACAACTTTACCAATTTTTCCTAAAATAATGATTAATAAAGAATGTTCAGCAGAAAATGGCACAAAAGAAACGACAAAAACGGAAGCGAAAATTGCGGCAACAATAACCAGAGAAAGACAGTTAATCGCTGAAGAACGAGCGCAGTTGCAACAAGAAAAAGAAACCATTTTAGCGCAAGCCCAAGCCGCGGCGGAAGAACTCCGCCAGGCGACGGCAGCGGAATGTCTGCAATTAAAAGAAACAACTTATCAAGAAGCTTACCAAAGTGGCCAACAAGCAGGTCAAAAAGACGGCTATCAAACCGGGTGGCAAGAAGCCCAAGCAGCCGCCACGCAAATGATTGCACAGGCAAAAGAAAATGTTGAAACGTTACTAACTGATAGTCAAACATTTATTGCAGCAAAAAAAGCCGAATGGACAAGCGCAAGCGTTCAAATGGCAGAAGCGCTAATCAAAAAACAATTTGAAATGGACCAAACGACCATCTTAAATGTTTTAGAACCCATTTGGTTAGAAATCGAGCGGCCCGATCAACTATTAGTGGTTCGTGCACACCCAGTCCATGCAGAAGTGCTAACAAGCAAGTTAGAAGAAAAGAAAAAAGAAATGCCAAACTTCCGCTTTTCTGTTTTAAAAGAAACCAAGTTTTCACCATGCCAAGTTGAAATTGAATCCGATGAAATGCTAATGACTTTTGATTTACAAGAGGAACTTCAATTGTTTTTAACAAAATTAGAAGGATTGAAACAAGATGAAATTTGAGCTTTTAACGAATGAGTTTGTCAAAGAAGCAGAGAAAACGACCTTTTATTCTGTCTTTGGTAAAGTCAGTGAAGTCGTCGGTTTGATTGTGAAAGTGGAAGGCCTAAACGTCTTTGTCGGTGAAATCTGTGAAATATCGGTGCGCAATCGTTCAAAGAAAACGTTAGCGGAAGTCGTTGGTTTCGTAAAAAAAACCGTCTTACTGATGCCGCTGGACGAGTTAGAAGGAATTGGCCCGGGTTGTCTAGTCAAAGCAACCGGGAAAACATTGACGATAAAAGTTGATGACAGCTTGCTTGGTCACACGCTTGATGGTTTAGGGCGCCCCATGGACGGTACGTTAGACACGAGTACGTTTGCCGAATACCCAGTTATGCAAGACTCTCCTGATCCATTTGAAAGAGAAAATATTTCGACGGTCATGCGGACGGGTGTTCGAGCAATCGATGGCTTACTAACCGTGGGCGAAGGACAAAGATTAGGTATTTTTGCTGGTAGTGGTGTTGGGAAATCAACATTACTAGGAATGTTAGCGAAATACTGTGACGCGGAAATTATTGTGATTGGTTTAATTGGCGAACGAGGCCGTGAAGTAAAAGAATTTATCGAAAATGAACTTGGGCCAGAAGGGTATCGCAAATCAATTGTCGTTTGTGCGACTTCGGATGCCCCACCGCTTGTTCGCTTAAAAGGCGCGCACGTTGCCACCGCGATTGCCGAATATTATCGCGACAAAGGGAAAAAAGTAGTCTTAATGATGGACTCGGTGACACGTTTTGCAATGGCGCAAAGAGAAATCGGACTATCAATTGGTGAGCCGCCAACCACTAAAGGGTATACGCCATCGGTATTTACTTCTTTACCTAAGTTGCTCGAACGAAGCGGTATGTCAAACAAAGGTTCAATTACCGCCTTTTATACCGTTTTAGTTGAAGGGGACGATATGAACGAACCGATTGCCGATGCGGTACGAGGGATTTTAGATGGCCATATTATTTTATCACGAAAAATCGCCGCTCAAAATCATTACCCAGCCATCGACATTCAAAATAGTTTGAGCCGTTTAATGAAAGCCTTAGTGACGCCAGAACAACATAAAAACGCGGGTGGTTTAAAAGAAAACTTAGCCACTTATGCCGATGCGAAAGACTTAATCGACATCGGTGCTTATAAGCAAGGCAGTAATGCTTTAGTCGATTATGCCATTACGTTGCATCATCCCATTGCGGACTTTTTAAAGCAAAGAGTCGATGAATTTTCAGAGTTTTCTCAAACCGTCGATCATTTGGCCCAGTTATTTAGCGAAGTATCGACCAATCGAAATGGATAAAAAGGAGCGGACAATCAATGACTCGATTTCAATTTAGTTTAGATAAAGTCTTAGATGTACGTTGGACCGCTGAAGAAGAGGCAAAGCGCCATTATGCGGCAGCGCAACAAGTCTTGTCTGAGCAAGAGGAAATGTTGTACTTACTTAGACAAGAAAAGAGATCTTTACTTGAAGTGCCTGAAAGAAGTATCAACCGAATGCAAGTGCAACACTGGTATTTAATGGAACTTGATCGCCAAACGAGCTTGGTAGAAGAGCAGTTGTTTCATTCTAAACAAGCCGTCGAACAAGCACTAGGAGAATACATCACGGCACAAAAAGAAAGAAAAGTTTTAGAAAAGTTAGAAGAGCGCCAAAAAGAAGAATACGACATGAAAGAAAAGCAAATCGAACAAAAGATGCTCGATGAAATGAGTACAAGAAAACTAGCCTTTCATTCATAAAAAGCGTTTTTAAGGAGGAACCGATGAATTCAATTAACCAAATCGCGTCTTTCGTTGGGCAAGGTTCTGCAACAAAAAGCGCCAACCCGTTATTAAAAGGGCTTGATTTTGAACAGTTTCTTCAAGGTGCACAAGGGATGTTCGCAAAAGACCACTCAGATTTCGCAATGATTCAAACCGAGGAGTTGCCACCACTCGCTACTGCTAACCTAACAGAAGAAAGTGAAGAAGCGAACACGTCTCAAGCGCAACCACTTGTCGAACCTTCAAATGAGAACAAAACAACAGCGCAAAAAGAAAATGAAGTTGAACCAACCAAAGAACAAGCAACGCCTCAAGCGACGGATCCGTTCTTGAATCTAGCGGTCACGCATCCTTACCAAGAAGTTTTGCAACAAGCAATCTTCCCACAAGAAGCAATTTCTTTTAGTGAACCGACCGTCGTTGAGAAGATAAATAAAGACCAACAACCCGTCGCTCCGACCAGTTTCCAATCAGAAGGGGTGACCGTTACGGCAAATGAGTCAACCAACCTTCAAGTAAAACCAAACGAGCAATTAGAAGAACCGACAACCAAAACTACCAGTCCGGCCGTTGAATTAACTGCACCAGTCGCCCAAACCGTCGAAATGACGGTCCAACAAGAAGGGGCACTAGCACAAGCCATGTTACCACCGGTTGCAAGTCTGCCACTGACTTTTTCTGAAACAGGAGAACTATTAAATACGCAACAAATAACAGAAAAGTTAAGTCAACCAATCATCGAAAAGGTTGAAACGATGAGTCGTCCTGAAATGCAAAAGATTATCGTTGAATTACTTCCGGAGCGTCTAGGTAAAATGGAAGTTTCAATTAAAGTAACAGAAAATCAAGTGAAATTAGAATTCGTAGTTCAAAACCCACAGGCTAAACAAGCCCTAGAAAGTATTACACAGAAATTAGAGCAAGTGCTGAATCAACAAGAAGCGTTTAAAGTTGATCAACCCAAAATTGCCCAACCAAGTACCCCACAAGCCGTCGCTTTAGGCGATGCGCCAAACGACTTATCTTTCTTTAATCAGTCGGCATTTGGTCAAGGCAATCAAAGAGAACAGTCCGCGCACCAAGCGCTTTCAAAATTACAAAAAGGCAAAACATTTGAAGTCGTGCCGCTTGAAGAAACCAAAGAAGTCGGCGATGGCCAAGTGGATCTGTTAGTTTAAAAAGAAAGGAAAAAAACAATGCCAAGTGAAATCAATGCACTAAATAACGCAAGAACAATTGCGGATGTTCAACGTCAAAAAAGCGATCCGTCAGATATCTCAATGGATGATTTTTTGAAAATTTTATCGGCATCAATGAGTAATCCAACCGTAATGGGTGGGGACTCTGGCGGCAGCGGTGGCAATGCTGGAACGGATTATATTGGTCAGTTCATTCAATTTACTTCATTGCAACAAATGAAAGAAATTGGGGATGCAATGAGTACGTCTTTACAAATGAACCAACAACAACAAGCATTTGATATGATTGGTCGCACCGTAACGGTTGAAGATCAAGAAGGTCAAGCCAGTGGTAAAGTTGAAAAAGTAAAATTCGTTAATGGGTATGCCACCATCGTTGTGAGTGGTAAAGAGTATTACATGAGTGCCATTCAAGAAGTCGGTGAACGTGAATAATGAATTTGCGTATTCAACCGAATAGACTAAATAATCAACCAAGCCCCAACTTTGTAAAAAAAAGCCAGCCGAATGAATTTAAAGACTCGTTGGCTACGAAAACACAAGAATTAAAAGTTTCCAATCATGCACAAAAACGGTTAATTTCAAGAGATTTACATCTACAACAAGAAGATTATCAACAATTAAACCAAGCGATTGATGAGCTAAAAGACAAAGGGAGTAAAGAATCTTTGCTTGTTTATAAAGAGATTGGTTTAATTGCCAATATTCAAAACCGGACGATTATTACCGCAATGGATATGGAAGAATTACATACGATTACGAATATTGATAGTGCAAAATTTATTAAATAAAACAGGCTGGACTTGAAAAAGAGGCCATGACGCTTTTGGAATGACCGAAGAAAGCGCGAATAATAGGAGGAAGAAAGACAAATGTTAAGATCACTTTATTCAGGTGTAAGTGGAATGAAAAACTTGCAAACAAAAATGGACGTTGTATCAAATAATATCGCCAACGTAAATACGGTTGGTTTTAAATCAAGCCGGGTATTATTCCAAGATATTATGAGTCAAACAACGACGAGCGGCAGTTCAGCTGGGAATGGCTTAGGTGGCACCAACTCAAAACAAGTTGGTTTAGGGGTGCAAGTCGGCTCAATCGACACGGTTCATTCAGTGGGGGCCCCACAAACAACTGGTCGTGAACTAGACTTTTACATTAGTGGTGCAGGTTACTTTATTTTACGTGGTCCAGGGAATGATGCCAATGCGACCAACTTTTACACTCGTGATGGCGCATTTGTACGCGATGCAGAAGGAAATATCACCAATAGTGGTGGGATGAAAGTCATGGGAACCGTTGCTAATCCGCCAATGGAATACGTTGATGGTTTTGATTTAAATGCGATTCCTGTTGATGGCGCACAATTAGACACGTTAGCTGTTCCAAAAGAAATCACGTTAGCCAATGGCGATGTTGCCGAGTACAAATCAATGTCGATTGACTCAAACGGTTTAGTTTTATCTCGTTATGGTGATAAAACTTACGTGGTTGGTCGTGTAGGGATTGCAACTTTCACGAACCCAGAAGGTCTAGAAAAAGCAGGAAGCAATAACTACCAAACTTCTGCGAATACAGGCGACCCAATCGTCGGTGCAAGTGGTGAAAATGGTTCAGGGTTATTACGTTCAGGTACGCTAGAAATGTCAAATGTGGACTTATCAACTGAATTTACGGAAATGATTATCGCTAACCGTGCTTACCAAGCCAACTCACGAACGATCACCACTTCAGATGAGATGTTACAAGAGTTAATCAACTTAAAACGTTAATCAATAAATGAAACTAAAAGCTTAAAAAAGGGTGAGTGAAATGATTGAAGTTACGGCATTAAATGGGAAAAACTTTTATTTAAACCCGGATTTAATTTATCGCATGGATGAATTACCGGATACGACCATTACTTTAGTGGATGGGAAAGTCTTAATTGTCCGCGATTCATCAAAAACAGTAGCTGAAAAAATTATTACTTATCGAAAAGAAATTTATCAAGTGATGGTGGATGCCGTCATAAGACAAACCAAAGAGGAGAGTTAACCTTGGCAAAAAAAGAGAAAAAAGAGAAAAAGCAAGCACCTCTTGAAGGAGAAGAAGTGATTGTGGAAAACAAGCAAATGAGCTTGGGCGTCATATTACCTTTAATTTTAATCTTAGCAGTTATCGGTAGTATTGGTGGCACGATTTTAACGAACAAGTTTATTTTACCACCGGTTGTTGTCGGAGCAGACACCGCTCAAAATACCGGTTCTGGAAGAATTACCGAAGATCAAATCATTGTACCGATGGAAGAGTTTCTAGTGAACTTAGCACAAGGTGAAAAAGGGAAAGACCAATACATCCGCGTGACCTTATCGCTACTTGTCGGCGGTGAAAAAGACAGTGCAGAAATTACTAAAAATGTAGCGGTCATCCGTGACAGCATTGTCAACACGCTTCGTCAGAAAAAAAGTGAAGACATCTTAGGTAGTGCAGAAGGTGTCGCTAATTTAAAAAGTGAATTACGTGATACGTTGAATCAATCGTATGGTAAAACAATTGTCGGCGAGGTTTTTATAACCGATTTCGTCATTCAGTAATGAGAGGATAAAAACAACCCATGGAACTATTTTTTTCAGTGATTAAAATGATTGTCTTTCTTGTCGTGATTATTTATGCCATTAATTGGTCACTTAAATATTTGAACCGGTATACCAATCAACCGTCGGATGCTTTTCAAGTGTTGCAACGCCTATCAGTAAGCAAAGCCTCATCGCTCGCTTTAGTCAAAATGTTGGATCAGTATTACTTGATGAGTCTGTCAGAACAACAAAATCAGATTATTAAGATTTTAACGCCCGAAGAAGTAGCGGCTTATCAAGCGAAAAACGTTGCTCAAACGACCAAACCAGTACCGAATCAATTTTCAGATTTAGTGAACAAAAGCATGAAACAATTGTCAAAAAAGAAAGAGGAAGCCAAACATGAAAATCACAAAATCAAAAAATAAGTTGTTTTGGGTTGGTTTAATGTTGTTAGCAGGACTAGTGTTACTCATGCATCCAATGTCCGTCGAAGCGACCTCTACCGATCAAATGGCTAATACCATTACGAATTTATTAACAAATGGGGATGAGAATAATGCCGTCGTTAATAATTTTATCTTAATTACGATCTTGTCTTTAGTTCCTATATTGTTAGTCATGACCACGTCTTTTACTCGGACAGTGATGGTGCTGTCCTTTGTTCGAAACTCAATTGGCACCCAACAAAATCCTCCCAACCAAGTTTTGATTGGTTTGGCGTTATTTTTAACTTTCTTTGTGATGCGCCCTGTTTATACCGATATTTATGAACAAGCGATTGAACCTTACCAAGCGCAAGAAATTACGCAAGCAGAAGTTTTTGAACGTTCAGAAGTCCGGATGAAGGAATTCATGTATAAACAAACGCGTAAAAAGGATTTAGAACTATTTTTAGAAATAGCCGACGAAAAAGGCAAGTACCCTTCTTATAAAGAAGTGCCAATGACCATTATTACTCCGGCTTTTATTATTAGTGAATTAAGAACGGCCTTTAGTATCGGCTTTTTGTTATTCTTACCCTTCTTAATTATTGATATGGTCGTCGCCAGTGTCTTAATGTCGATGGGGATGTTTATGTTGTCACCGGTGATGATTTCATTGCCCTTTAAATTATTACTATTTGTCTTAGTCGATGGTTGGTACCTCGTTGTTGAATCACTCGTTCGTAGTTTCCATTAAAAGAAAGCAGGGAAAAATATGTCGATAGAACTTGTTGCCCAAGTGATGCGTGACGCCTTTATCCGAATTTTATTAATTGCGGGTCCATCGGTGCTAGTTGCGCTAACAGTTGGTTTGGTCATTAGTGTGTTTCAAGCAACGACGCAAATTCAAGAACAAACCTTAAGTTTTGTACCGAAACTGCTTGCTATATTTTTAACGTTAATGCTTACGGGAAATTTCATGTTGAACTTACTCATTAATTTTACAAAATCAATTTTTAAAATGATTGCAACGATGTGAGGCGTCCACAATGCTAGAAGTACAATTCGGTTTATTTATCTTTTTACGGATCACCGCTTTTATGATTATTTGTCCAGTTTTTGGGCAAAAAGGTGTCCCGAACATTGCCAAAATAGTTATGGCAGCAAGCTTAATGGTGATTACGCTCCCGATGGCAGGCACAATGACACCACTGGATAACTTATTTTTATTTGCCTTAGTGGCTTGGAAAGAAGTTCTGTTTGGCTTAGCAATGGGCTTTTTGAGCCAATTAGTTTTTACCGGTGTTGAAATTGCTGGACAAATGATTGACTTTCAAGTTGGTTTTTCAATGGCCCAAGCCTATGATCCAACTTTTCAAATCATGTCTTCGCAATACGGCAAGCTGTATTACTGGTTAACGTTAATGCTCGTCTTCATTACTAATTTGCATCACTTACTCATTCAAGGATTAGTGGACTCTTTTCGGATCGTCCCAATTGGTGCGGTTACGTTATCAGGGACAACGATTGAAGGAGTCATTAAATTGTTTGCCTTAGTTTTTGAAATGGCGCTGCACTTGTCGGCCCCATTAGTCGTGTCGGCGATTATTATCGATCTACTACTGGGGATGTTGTCGCGTTCGATTCCACAAATTAACGTGTTGATGATGGGGATGCCTATGAAAACGTCAATTAGTTTTATTATGTTTTTACTCATCTTACCAAACACGCTTGAATTTTTAACGAAAATAATTCCAAAGTCGATTCAATACATGAATGAATTTATAAAAGCAATCCCATAAGTGAGGTGAGGGCATGTCAGATAAGGATGGAAAAACAGAACAACCCACGGCCAAGCGACTCAAGGACGCACGTGAAAAAGGGGATATCCCCAAAAGTCCGGATTTAGTCGCTGCCTTATCACTACTCGCTTTTTCCCTTGTCTTACTGCCATTATGGGAATATTTAATTAAACAACTGCTTCCATTTATGAAAAGTTTTTTTCAACGCCTCGATTCTTACGAACAAATTTTTAATGATTTACCCAAACTTGGAATGCAACTCATTGTTCTTTTCTTTTTATTAACTTTCCCATTTTTAGCAGTTAGTCTTTTTGTGGGCATGTTTGGGAACTTGGTGCAAGTTGGCTTACTATTTTCAACGAAAGTCATTAAACCGAACTTTGGGAAATTAAACCCCCTATCTGGTTTTAAAAACTTGTTTGGGATGCAGTCTTTGGTTAATAGTGGCAAAACGATTGCCAAGTTTTTATTGGTTTTTTATTTATGTTATCAAAAATTTCTTGAAGTCCTACCTGATTTAGCTAAATTAAATCAATTATCAACGATCAAAGTCTTTCATTTTATTCTAGATTTTGCCAAAGGTTTAATGATGCAAATTGCGATTTTCTTATTTGTGATTGCGATTGTGGACTACATGTACCAACGTTTTAGCCATCGTAAAAAATTAAGAATGACCAAACAAGAAATCAAAGAAGAGCATAAACAAATGGAAGGTGACCCACAAGTTAAATCGCAACGAAAAGCACGTCACCAACAAATGATGCGCAATGCCGTTGCAAACGTCAAAGAGGCAACCGTCGTTATTACCAACCCGACGCACTACGCCATTGCCATTCGCTACGACGCTTCAGAAGATCAAGTGCCAAAAGTCTTGGCAAAAGGGCAAGATGAGATTGCGCAAAAAATGAAAGAAGAAGCTCGTCGTTTAGCGGTTCCAATGATTGAAAACCGGCCCGTTGCGCGTGCGTTGTATCCTTTAGTGGAAGCCGGCGATTTTATCCCGGTGGAAATGTATGAATCGATTGCTGAAATTATTGCGCTTGTGTACCAATTAGAAGAAAAGAAAAAACACCAAATTTAACAAGAATTGCGTTTGTAAAGTAGAAAAGGAGCTTCCCAATGAGTGAAAATATTGCCAAGAAACAAAGTAAAGGGGTCGGGCTTGCCGATATTATTGTTTCTTTCTTAGTTGTGGGGATCATCGGTTTGATTTTAATCCCGTTGCCAGCCACCTTATTAGACCTATTAATCATTGTCAATTTAACCATTGGGATGAATATCTTACTAATTACGTTATTTACTAAAAATGTTTTAGAATTTTCTACTTTCCCAACGGTCTTACTACTAACAACGATGTTTCGTTTAGGCTTAAATTTATCTTCCACCCGTTTGATTTTAACCCAAGGAAATGGGGGAAAGGTGATTGACGCCTTTGCCAATGTCGTGGCAGGCAGTAATTATATTGTTGGTATTATCTTGTTTGTAATTATCACGATTGTTCAATTAGTCGTGGTCACAAACGGTGCCGGTCGGGTATCAGAAGTTTCTGCTCGTTTTACCTTGGACGCGATGCCTGGCAAACAAATGGCGATTGATTCGGATTTAAACTCTGGCTTAATTACTGAAGAAGAAGCCCGTAAACGTCGAAAAGACTTGCAACGTGAAGCCGACTTTTTTGGGTCAATGGATGGGGCGAGTAAGTTCGTTAAAGGGGACGCCATTGCCGGCATCCTGATCACCTTAATTAACTTACTCGGAGGCGCCATTATCTTCTCCATGGGTGGTCAAATGACCATGGGCGAAGCGTTTATGACGTTTGGTAAGTTATCGATTGGGGATGGTCTAGTTAGTTCAATCCCATCGCTACTTATTTCTGTTGCTTCAGGGATTATGGTAACTCGTTCCGACAATAATAGTTCGTTTGGGAAAGATATCTCAGCCGACGTTATGCGTAATCCGCAACTCTTTCGTATTTTAGGTGTCATTTTAATTGTACTAGCTTTAGTTCCTGGTTTTCCATTTTTACCGTTTGCTTTAATGGGGATAGGTTTATTTGCAGCGAGTTTTGCCATTACGCAAAAAGAAGAGCAAGCACAAAAAGAACGGGTCAAAGAAGAACAACGTCTGGCATTGCAAAGAAAAAAAGAACAGCAAGAAGAAGACGATTCGGTGGCTTCGTTTCAAGTGGAACCAATCTCAATTGAAATCGGTTATGGCTTAATTCAAATGATTGATAGCACAACGGACAATAGTTTAATGAATCGAATTATCGCGATTCGTAAACAAAGTGCCCATGAACTAGGGATTCTCGTAAACCCAGTCCGAATTCGCGACAATCTCTATTTAGAACCAAACGATTATTCGATTAAAATTCGAGGAAATGAAGTCGGGAAAGGCGATATTTATCCGAACAAGTTTATGATCATCTCACCAAACGAAGAACCGTTTCCTTTTGAAGGGATTTTAACGAAAGAACCCGCGTTTAACTTAGAAGCGATGTGGATTGATGAAAAAGATCGTGACATGGCTGATTTACAAGGGTTCACCGTGATTGAACCGTTAACGGTGATTGCGACACACTTAAAAGAAATTATTTACGAACACGCAGCGGAGTTACTGGGCCGTCAAGAAGTGCAAAAACTCCTTGAAGGAATTAAAGACCAATACAATGTCGTGATTGATGAATTAATTCCCGAAGTGATGCGTTTAGGTGAAGTGCAAAAAGTCTTACAAAACTTACTTGATGAACAAATCCCAATCAATGATTTAGCGACTATCTTAGAAACACTTGCCGACTACGGCTTAGTTACGAAAGATACGGAGATGTTAACCGAATATGTCCGTCAAGCCTTGAAACGTACGATTGCAACCAAATACATGGATGAACAGCAACAATTAAAAGTTGTCGTCATTCATCCAAAACTAGAAGATATGATTACACAAAGTATCCAAAAAACAGCGACCGGTTCGTATCCGGTGTTAAAACCAGATACCGTCAATCGCTTGTTAGATGCTTTAGGCCAGGTACACCAAGAATTAGTTAGTCAAGGTGTTCCACATGTTGTGTTAGCTTCACCGAAAATCCGTTTGGCCTTTCGCAAGCTAATTTCCTTTAATTTCCCTGATATTGCTGTCTTGTCATTAAACGAAGTCCCAAATGAAATTATGATTGAATCCGTTGGTAGCGTGGAAATCTAACATGCCGAGAAAGGAACAAATACGATGTATGAATTATCAATAGAAGATGAAATTGTCAAACATTTGCCACTAGTTGAACGTGTTGTTAGCCGAATTAAAATCAAAACAACTGAATATGAACGCAGCGATCTTTTTAATATCGGTGTGATTGGCTTAATGGACGCGTTGAAAAAATTTGATCCAAGTAAAAAAGTCCCCTTCGAAAGCTATGCCACGATTCGAATTCGTGGGGCGGTTTATGATGAAGTGCGTAAAAACGGCAAGATTTCACGTTACAAGATGAATCAATTAAACCAATATTATGAAGCAAAAGATGCATTTGAACAAAAAAATAAACGCGAAGCAACCGATGCGGAAATTTGTAAAGTGTTAGAAATTACGCAAGCGCAGTTAAATGACGTCTACGATAGTCTCCATTATTTAGCGAGTGTCTCACTAGAAGCGACTCTTTACAAACAAGACGAAGAAGGCCTGGTTTTAGAAGATACTTTACAAGACCACACTTTGATTTTAGCCGAAGACAATTTAGTCGAAGATGAAAGAAAACAAGCCCTCCAAAAAAGCGTCGAACAACTTTCAGAACGTGAACAACTTATTTTAAGTTTGTATTATAAAGAAGAACTGACTTTAAAAGAAATTGCCGAAGTTTTAGGCGTTTCAATTGCCCGTGTCTCACAAATCCACGGAAAAGTCATTGGAAAATTAAAAGGTAAAATTGAGGAGGAATTGGCATGATTCGTTCAATGGACACATTCACTAAAAATTTCCAATTGTTACAAAAACGTCAAGAAAATACCAGTAGTAACCTTGCCAATAGCCAAACAACCGGTTATAAAAGTCAACGTTTATTCCAAAAAACGTTAGACGAAGTAGCCCTTCACAATTACCAAGCAGGACCAGAAGTGAACCGTCGCAATGAGATTGGGAATTTCACCTTTGGCAATGAACTAGCCGGTACGAGCCTAAATACGCAAAGAGGGGCACTTGAAGAGACGAATCGGGCCACTGATTTTGCAGCAACCGCCGATAGTTATTTTACCGTGCGTTTACCTGATGGCCAAAACGCGTACACAAGAAATGGTCATTTTGGGGTCAATGCGCAAAACCAATTGGTCACCCAAGAAGGTTATTTAGTACTGGGCGCTAATAATCAAGGCATCGATGCGACACAAAACAATCCAATGTTTCAGTTAACGAGCTTTGAACAAGCGCAAGACATGAACAACTTAGGCAATGGCTACTATACAAGTGATGCAGCGGGTACCGTGGTTGCTAATGCCTCTGTCCGAAAAGGCTACTTAGAAACATCAAATGTGATTGTAGCCGATGAAATGGTTGACTTAATTCAAACGGCAAGAGAGTTTGAAGCCAACCAAAAAGCATTAAGTACCATCAATCAGACACTACAAAAAGCCACGAATGAAATTGGCCGAGCGTAAGGAGAGAAAACATGAACCATCTTTTAAATATTAGTCGTTCTGGAATCAACGGCCTACAAAAAAAATTAGATGTAACCGCGCAAAACTTAGCCAATGTCAATACGGTAGGCTACAAACATAAAACCCTTCAATTTAAAGAACTACTAAATAATCCAATCAATGCGCAAGCACCGGCGAATCAAAACGCCTTACCCGCTGCGATTAACCGAGGAACGAAAGCCGAAGAAGAACAAAACTTGTTTCAATCAGGCAGTTTAAGTGAAACTGGCAATACTTGGGACTTTGCAATTTCAAAAGAAAGCTTCTTTGGGGTTCGTGATCAAAATGGGCAACTGCTGTTAACGAAAGATGGCGCTTTTCACCAAAATGAAACCGGCGCGCTGGTTAACCAATCAGGCCAAACCGTTGAAGTGGTAGCCATCATTCCGACAAATCAATGGCCAAAAGGCGAAACACACGTTGACCCGTCAGGCAATATTACGATTAAACAAGGCGCAAACTACTTGCAAGTCGGACGTTTGCAGACGTATCAAGCGACAAACGAAAATGATTTACAAGCAGTCGGCAACAACACTTACCAATTAAATCCTACCGGGCAACTGATTCAAAACCCGATTAACGCAACGATTCATCAAGGTGTTTTAGAGCAATCAACTACCGATGTTGCGCAAACGATGACTGAGATGATGGTCACTCAACGCGCGTATTCATTAAACACGAGAGCCTTGCAGTCAACTGATGAGATGTTTAGCACCATTAATCGTTTGACCGATTAATTTGAGGAAATAAAATGATTAAAGTTAAAAATTTAAGTAAAACGTATCAAAATGGTTACCAAGCCTTGACCAATGTGTCCTTTGAAATTCAACCAGGTGAATTTGTCTATTGTGTCGGCCCAAGTGGTTCAGGGAAAAGTACGCTTTTTAAAGCTTTATCGCGTGAGATTGAGTTTTCTTTTGGGAGCGTTGAATTGAATCAATTTCGCGTTGAGAAAATTCCTGCTAGAAAACTCTATCAATTAAGGCGTGAAATCGGGATTGTCGGACAAGACGATTTGTTATTGGAACAGACGACTTGTTTTGAGAATGTGGCGTTTTCGCTAAGAGCACTTGGCATCAATCAAAAAGAAATCAAAGAAAGAGCGCGAGCGGCCTTGGAACAAGTCGGCATGTTAGCTTATCAAAAGCACTATCCGGCCGAATTATCGATTGGGCAACGGAAGAAGATCACGATTGCACGAGCACTAGTGAATCAACCGTCGATTATTTTAGCAGACGAGCCAACCGCAAACTTAGACAACAAGTCTTCCGTTGATATTATGAAACTCTTTTTAAAAATCCACCAAAAAGGCACTACGATTTTACTAGCAACGCATGATAGTACGATGGTGAACTCGATTCGAAAACGAGTGATTGAATTAAAAGAAGGCAATTTAATCCGCGATGATCATTTGGGCGGCTATTCGAGCTTTTTTGATCCGAAAGACGTTTATGTTTGGTAAAAACATTAAAAAAAACAAAGCATATCCGATATAGGAAGTAAGGCTGTTTTTATTTAGACAGTCCAAATGGAAAATAGAAAGGATTTGCTTATGAAAAATCAAGAAAATCAAGAAAAAGTGCCACCAAGTTTTAAATTTCCTTCTTTACTACCGTTGATTTTGACCTTTGTTGGATTACTCGGAGGATACTTTTTTGTTATTTTACCAATGAATGATGCGACGTTAACGCAACGCTTCTATCTTTTTTCAGCCATATTTGTGGTGCTGCATCTTGCGTTATCGATTGTTCTAGGTTTTCGAACAACTGGGGCAAATAACCCAGGTATGCAAGAAATTTTAAGTGACTTAGATAAAGTCCGCAGTGGTGATTTTACAACGAAATTTAATCATGACAAGCAAAGTTCAAATAAAATGGCCGCCCAACTAGGCGAAGATTTAGATGCGGTGATGAACACATTTAAAGCCGTTTTAGTGGGGATGAAAGAAGAAAGTGGTCGGATGGGTGAGATGGTTACTCAACTAACGAGTACTTCTCATCAAGCAAAAAATGCGATGAATAACATCCAAGGTTCGATGGAGACCATCACTTATGCAAGTATTGCGGAAGCCCAAGATGCCGAAACAACGGCGCACGAGACCAATGAATTAGCAAGTAACATCGAAAGCTTGCATAAAGAAATCATCCAAATGAATGGTTTTGCTGAGAAATCACAAGCAAGCAATATTCGCAATTCTGAATTGATGTTTCAAGTGTATGAAAGCTGGGAGCAAGAACGCAACAATCAAGCCCAACTAGTCGAAGAAGTACATCAAATGAACGATAACATTCAAGACATTGGGAAAATCGTGCAACTCATCAATGATATCGCCGAACAAACCAATCTTTTAGCGCTCAATGCCTCAATTGAAGCGGCTCGAGCTGGAGAAGCCGGGAAAGGTTTTGCCATTGTAGCAGAAGAAGTCCGTAGCTTAGCTGAACAAAGCAATCAATCCGCCAATAATATTCGTGCAATGATTGATTCGATCCGCTTTAAGTTTGAAAACATGTCAAAAGAAATCGTAAAATCATTTGACGCCGGTCAAGCCCGTACGAAAACACTAAATGAAGCCATCGAGTCTTCGAACCAAGTTTCTGATGTTGTTGAAATGTTTGTCAATAGTATGCAATCAATCGAGACGTATATTGCGCAAATTGCCGCTAAAAAAGAACAAGTTCAACAGTCAGTCAATAATATTTCACAAGCCATTGCCGAAACTTCAGGTGGTACCCAAGAGGTAAATGCCAATTTAGAAGATTTTACTTTATTAATTGACGCATTTGAAAAATCTACGCAAGAAATGGAAACAATCGCAATGATTTTGAAATTCCAAGTAGATAGCTTTAAGTTATAAAACCAGTTGAAGAAAGAGGAGAAATAATGGAACAATATGTTGTATTTAAAAGCCATGGACAGTATTTTGCGGTCTTAGTCCAAAACGTGGATCGAATTATCGAAGCCAATCAATTTATTCTTTTGCCTGAGGTCTCTGATTTTATTTTAGGTGTTTATGAATACCAAGAAAAAATGATTCCAATCGTAGACGTCAGACAAAAGCTCTTTAAACAATACACGCAAAAAACCGAAGAAAGTAAAGTCATCTTGTGCCAATGGGAAGAGCAATTATTAGGTCTTTACGTCGAAGATATTGACGGGATTTCCTTTATGGAAGAAACACAATATGAAGAAGGACTTGTTCGTGCCGCTTTAAAACAAGGCTACATTGAAAAATTCTTAAAACTAGAAGAAAAAATCGTGATGCGCCTGTCAATGGATTTTCTATTCAATAGTCAACAAGAAACACCAGCAATGGTTGCATTGGAAGACCTGTCTTTGGCTGAGGAAGCGTAACATGAGTTTAAAGCAAGAAGAAGTCCGTGTCGGCATTTCAGATTACAAGACGACCAAGGCGCCGAACAAATTAATTACCGTCGGACTTGGCTCTTGTATTGGCACCATTATTTATGATGAACAGTCAAAAATTGGTGGGCTTAGCCATATTATGTTGCCAGATAGCCAATTTTTTGCAAACCGCCAAGAAGTGAAAGTCGCGAAATTTGCCGACTTAGCGATTCCTGAAATGGTAAAAGAAATCCGCAAACAAGTCATTCGCCCGCGCTTAAAAGCGAAAATCGTGGGAGGAGCGAGCATGTTTGAATTTGGCAATCAAGCCAGTGGACCAGGGATTGGCCAACGCAACATCGAAGCGGTCGAAAAAATTTTAGACGAATTAAATATTGCCATCGTCTCAAAACACGTTGGTGGCAATTCAGGGCGAACCATGGTCGTCGATCTAAATGATTTTTCAACCATGGTTCGAATCGTGAACAAAGAAGTCGTTTATATTTAAATTTGTTGGATGGAGGGAAAGTTGTGGACATTTTAGTCGTCGATGATTCGGCATTTATGCGAAAAATCGTCATTGATTTATTAGAAAAAATGCCCAATGTACAAGTTTCAAAAGTGGCAAGAAATGGCAAGCAAGCTCTCGCCTTATTAGAAGAATACCAACCAGATATCGTCTTACTCGATGTCGAAATGCCGATTTTAAATGGTTTAGACACACTAAAAGTCATTAAAGAAAAATACGACATTCCCGTCATTATGTTAAGTGCGTTAACGAACAAAGAAGTGACCATCGAAGCGTTAAACTTAGGTGCAGCCGATTTTGTCGAAAAACCAACGAACATTAAAGAGATTCAAGACGATTGGATACGCGAATTTTACTGGAAAATTAAAAGTCTACCAAAAAGACAAACAGCCGCAACCAAAAAAGAAACACCGCTGATGCCGATTGCACCAAAAAATATTCAATTTCCAAGTAAAATTAAAGCTGTCGTGATCGGTGCTTCAACCGGTGGCCCGAAATCACTCTTAAAAGTGATTCAAGACTTACCAAGCACCCTCAAAATGCCAATCTTAATTGTGCAACATATGCCAAAAGGGTTTACCGCCTCTTTTGCCCAACGCTTAAACGAAGAATCAAAAGCAACTGTCAAAGAAGCCGAAGATGGCGAATTACTAACCAATCAAGTCTATCTTTGCCCAGGGGATTATCATATGACGGTTAAAGACGGCCGCATTTGGCTCAACCAAGAAGAAAAAATCCACGGCACTCGTCCAGCAGTTGATTATCTATTCAAATCAGCAGCAAAAGCGTACGGCAAAGAACTCGTTGGAATTTTAATGACGGGCATGGGCAAAGACGGGGCAGCCGGTATGAAACAAATCCAACTCCATGGCGGGTACAACATTGCCCAAGATAAAGAAAGTTGTATCGTGTTTGGGATGCCCAAACACGCCATTGAAGCCGGTGTTGTCGAAGAAATTTTAAGTTTAGAAGCAATTGAAATGAAATTAAAACAGATGGTGAGGTGAATGAAATGTCCTTAAATTTTGAGTTTTTTAATCAATGGGTCGAACAAAAATTAGGTATCGAACTAAACGCCTACAAAGAACGACAAATGCAACGCCGCATTGCCAATATCATGGACACAGCCGGTGAGAAAACCCTCGAAGGTTATGCCAAATTATTAGAAAAAGACAGCGTGGCGCGCCAAGAATTCTTATCGCACATTACGATTAATGTGACGGAATTTTACCGTAACAAAGACCTTTTTGAAACGTTTGAAAAACAAGTCCTCAAGTTAAACGAAACCAATCCACGCTTAAAGATTTGGAGTGCGGCGTGTTCAATCGGTGCAGAGCCGTATACTTTGTCAATGATTCTAAAAAACAATCAACTGAAACAAGCCAAGATTGTTGCAACTGATATTGACACCCATTGCCTAAAAAGAGCCAAAGCCGGCGTTTATAAAGAAAGCGAAATAAAAAACATCTCAAGTAAAGACTTGAGCCAACACTTTACCACGACCGACAACAAAGAGTACCAAGTCAAAGAGCATTTAAAAACGCCAATCGTCTTTAAAAGACATGACTTACTAAAAGATCGCTATGAAGACAAGTGCCATGTGATTGTTTGTCGGAACGTAACGATTTATTTTAAAAACGAAGCCCGCGATGAAGTCTACCAAAAATTTAGCGATGTGCTTGAACCAGGCGGGATTTTATTCACTGGGGCAACCGAAACCATTAACTTTTCTGAAAAATTCGGTTTGAAAAAAATTGATTCATTTATTTACCAAAAAATGTAGAAAGTGAAAGGAGTTCCAAAGAATGGATGATAATCAAATTTATCGTACCCTCTTTTTTGAAGAAGCCGACGATCATTTACAACAGCTAAACGATAACGTGCTTGAACTTGAAAGTAACCCAAGTGACTTAAATCTCCTCAATGAAATTTTCCGTTCCGCACATACCTTAAAAGGGATGGCGGCAACGATGGGCTATGACGTGATGACTGAGTTAACCCATAAGATGGAAAATATTTTTGAAGAATTTAAAAGCGGCAACTTACAAGTAAGTAGTGACTACATCTCATTAATTTTTAGCTGTCTCGATCGACTTTCCGTGTTAGTTGAAGACTTAAGAGAAGACAAAGAATTACGTCACGAACAAATCGAGGATGTATTAGCGGAGTTAGCCAAAGTAGAAAATCAATTAGGCCATCAGACCAGTTCGACCGTTGCAACAAGCGACGCAACCGATGAAGGCCAACTGAAAATTCAATTTACACAACTAGAAGAGGCGGACTTATTTGTCATTGAACAAGCCCGTGAAGAAGACCACCAAGCGTATAGTGTGTCGGTGCGTTTAGATAAAGAATCCTTATTAAAAGGCCCACGCGTCTTTTTAATTATGGAGAAACTAGAACAAGCCGGCGATATTTTACACGCCGAGCCACCCACCGAGTTATTAGAAGAAGGCAATTTTGAAACAGATTTCCATTTAGTTTATTTATCAAAAAATGAATTGCCAGAAGTTTTGGCTAACATTGAAAGCAATAGCGAAATTGATGCAGTCCTCGTTGAACCATTCGACAAAGAAACGCATTTAGTGACAGTGGAAGCCACAACGGACGTAACCAGTGATGCAACCGAAGAAAAAACTGAAACAACAACGCGGACAACCCAACACGTCGCTCACCAAAACAACCAATCGATCCGGGTCGATTTGTCCCGCTTAGATTTGTTCTTAAATTTGGTGTCGGAGTTAGTTGTTTACCGTAACCAATTAGAAGACGTCAGCAACCGTGAAAATATCAACGAAATTAAAGATTCGTTAGAACAAGTGTCTCGTTTAACTTCCGAGCTACAAGACCTCGTTCTAAAAATTCGGATGCAACAAGTCAACGTTGTCTTTAGTCGTTTCCCACGGATGGTCCGAGATTTATCAAACGAATTGGAAAAAGAAATTGATCTTGTCATTACCGGCGAAGAAACCGAACTAGATAAGACGGTTGTTTCAGAATTAAGTGACCCACTGGTTCATATTTTACGGAACTCGGTCGATCACGGCATTGAACAACCAGATGTCCGCAAAGCTTTAGGTAAAGACACGAAAGGCACGATTCGTTTGACGGCTTTTCAAGAAGGCAACCAAGTCATTATTACGATTGAAGACGATGGCAAAGGGTTAAATCCGCAACTTCTAAAAGAAAGTGCGGAAAGAAAAGGCATTGATACAACGAACATGAGCGATGAAGACTTGCAACATTTAATCTTCCACCCAGGTTTTTCAACCGCTAAAGAAGTGACCAACATTTCTGGACGTGGGGTAGGGATGGACGCAGTGCAAGCTAAAATTTCATCTTTAGGCGGTACGATTGAGTTGCGCAGTGAAGTCAACGTCGGCACGACCTTTATTATTCGCTTGCCACTAACCTTATCCATCATTGACGCTTTGATGGTAAAAGTTAGCGAAGATACTTTTGCCGTGCCACTAGATGTGGTTGAGCGAGTGGTTCGCATCAAAGAAGATGAAATCGTTCAAACGTTAAACCAAGAAGTTTACGAATTCCAAGGTTCGATGATTCCGGTGATTCGGATGAACAAAATCTTAGCCATCAACGACGACGCCATGGACAAATATTACGGTATCGTGGTCAATATTGATTCGAAATACTACAATATCTTAACCGACAGCTTAATCGGTCAACAAGAAATTGTGATTAAAAAAATTGATAGTATCTTGCAACAAACAAGAAAATATCAAGGAGCTACAATTTTAGGCGATGGGTCCATTGCCTTAATCTTAGACGTCAATGCCATTTGTAGCGATCAAAGGAGCAAATAATGGAATTTACGGCTTTAGAGCGAGACGGTTTAAAAGAAGTCATTAATATTGGTGGCGGAAATGCAGCGACGAGTATTTCAATGATGGTGAATCGCCGCATTGATATGCGCGTTCCAGAAGTGGCTATCTTAACTTACGAAGAAATGTACGCTCAAATCATGGAAGACGACCAAGAAGTTTATGCGGTCGTCAGCAATATTATTGGCGAAATCAGCGGCGTGTTCGTTTTTGTCTTAGAACAAGCAACCGCGCAACGCATGACCGACTTTATGGTTGGGCAAGCCAATTCAAGCACCGAGGTCGTCACGTCTGCGGTAACAGAAATGACCAATATTGTGTCCAATTCATTTTTAAATGCGATTGGCAAACTATTAGACAAACAATTAATTTCTTCTTTACCAATGATGCAATTTGATTATTTTGGGGCCATTATTAGCAGCATTTACATGGCGCTCAATCAATACGACGACCAAGTACTCGTTATTCGCAATGAATTCTTTTATGATGAAGAACGCATTGATGCATCACTCTTTTTCATTCCCGCACCGGGAGTGATTGAACAAATACTAACAGCTTTAGGAATTTAGAGGGGGAACTCACACATGTCAAAAAAAATATTAATCGTTGATGATGCCGTTTTTATGCGAATGAAATTAAAGGATATTTTAGAAAAAAATGGTTATACTGTCGTTGATGAAGCGCAAAATGGCCAAGAAGCGTTCGAAAAATACCAAGCGACCATGCCAGACTTAGTGACCATGGATATTACCATGCCAGAAGTCGATGGTTTAGAAGCTTTAAAAATGATTAAAAACTATGATGCCAATGCCAAAGTCGTGATGTGTAGTGCGATGGGCCAACAAGGAATGGTCATGGACGCGATTCGTGCCGGCGCTTTAGACTTTATTGTAAAACCATTTGATACTGACCGAGTAATCAAAGCGGTCGATAAAGTATTAGCCTAATTAGAGAGGGCGTGTTAAAATGCAGATGATTCTATTTAAAATGAATCAACAATGCTACTTAATTTCCGCAGACATGGTTGAAGAAGTGATTGATACCATCCATATGACGCCAGTTCCACTTGCGCCAAGATGGGTCGAAGGATTAATTAACTTACGAGGAACAGTTATGACCGTTATTAACTTAGCGGAATTAATCCAAATTCCAAGACCGGCGTTTCACCGGAATATTTTGATTATGAAACAAGAAGAAGAAAAAAAAGGGCTACTGATTGAAGAAGTAATTGAAGTCTTAAATATTCAACCAGAAGATTTACAACTAAAAGAAGACACCGAAGCCGATTATTACTCTGGCATTGTGTCCTTCCCAGATAAAGTGGCCAATGTAATTGATGTGAACCACCTGATTTTTGAATAAATGGAGGTAAAGTTGTGGATCAAGTATTATCGCAACAAGAAATCGACCGCTTATTAAACGCCATGACCAGTGGTGAGTTAGATGAAGAGGTCGCTGTTGAGGAAAGCGAAGTTGCAAAAGTAAAAAATTATGATTTCCGCCGCCCAACCAAGCTATCAAAAGAATACATCAACACCTTACACATGATTTTTGAGGATTTCTCTAAAATGGGAAGTGGGGTTTTATCGACCCAACTAAGAACCAATGTGCAAATGCAACTAGCAGCCATTGAACAAATTAGTTACGATGAATTCATCCACTCGATTCCTAAATTTACTCTTTTAGGCCTCTTTCATTCGCAACCTTTAAATGGCCTGCAAATGATCGAGATGAATCCCCAATTGTGCATGCTATTAGTGGAGCTGTTGTGTGGGGGCTTAGATATCCGACAAGCTCGAAAAGTCGAAGAAGATATCTCGGATAAAAAATCATTTACCGATGTTGAACTCGCAGTGTTAGAAGTCGTTGTCCAAAAGTTAACCGAAGTGTACCAACATGTTTGGAAAGAAATCACCGAATTAAATACGGTCGTGGACGGACTTGATACCAATCCTCAGTTGATGCAAAATATGTCTCCCAACGAACCCGTTATTTTAGCGACCTTCACGGTTAGTATTTTAGAGATGACCACTTTTATTAACTTATGTATTCCGTATGTTTTCTTTGAAGGGATTATTGACAAACTCAGCTTTAGAAACTGGTTTGACACAACCAAATCTGTTAGCAGCGAAGACACCGAAGAATTACATAAAGGCATTAATAGTGTTCAGCTAGAGTTAGAAGTATTATTAGGTAACGCGCAAATGAGTCTAGCAGATTTCCTTCATTTAGCGCCAGGCGATGTGGTGAAACTTGATCGTAAAATTACGGAACCACTGGAAACCTATATTGAAGGCAAACCGTTCTTCCGGGTCCGACCAGGCCGTAAAGATTCATATTTAGCCATTGAGTTAATCGATAAATTAGAAGGAGACGAAGGCGAATGAGTGGAAGTTTATCGCAAGCAGAAATTGATGCAATGTTAAAAGGAACAGGAGACCAAGCCGCTCCTTCAACAAGTAATGGCTTAGACGAACAAACCAAATTTGATATCATTGGAGAAGTAGGTAACATTTCGATGTCCCAAGCGGCAACGACGTTATCAGCGATCTTAAATCGTCGTGTAAGCATCACGACACCACGCGTGAACAAGGTGCGTTTTGGTGCTATTTTAGCCGGTTTATCCGCACCAAAAGTAGCCGCAACCGTTAGCTACAAAGCCGGTTTAGTCGGTACGAACTTAATGTTATTAGAAGTAAGTGACGCCACGATTATCGCCGACTTAATGATGGGTGGCGACGGACAATCAGCAACACAACAATTTACCGAACTTGAATTAAGTGCGGTAGCCGAAGCGATGAACCAAATGATTGGTTCGGCGTCAACGGCCATGGCGACGATGTTTAGTCGCATGGTCGATATCTTACCGCCATCCGTTAGTCTATGGGAACAAGGCGTTGAGATGGACTACGGTGGTTTGCAAGAAAGCGACGATATTTATGCCATCTCATTTAATTTAAGTGTCGAAGGCGTAATTGAAAGTGAAATCATGCAAATCTTTACCGAAGAAGTCGTTGCCGATATTGCCGGTGCGATGTTAGGCGATACCGCTGAAAACATTCGTCCGCCACAAGCAGCCCCTGTGGCACCAAGCGCACCGACGCCACCCGTGCAACCAGAGCCAGTGGTTGTGCAACCAACCTTTGCGACGCCGCAACCAACACCGATTGCGACTCAAATGCCCGAATCACCAAAACCAAGCGTCAGCGTTAGCCATGCCGCTTTCCAACCGCTAACGTCTTCTGGGGCAACCGACGGCGATAACCTCGACTTAATTTTAGACGTGCCACTTGATTTAAGTGTTGTTTTAGGAAAAAGTCGCAAATCAATTAAAGAAATTTTAGCCCTAAATACCGGTTCCGTAGTCGAACTAGACAAGTTAACCGAAGAACCACTAGAAATTTTAGTGAACGGTAAATTAATTGCGACGGGTGAAGTGGTCGTCATTAACGAAAACTTCGGTGTACGCATCACCAATATCTTGTCACAAAAACAACGCTTGCATCATCTACATTAAAACGCAAAAACTCGGCGAAGAACCTATCTTGGCTGAGTTTTTTTGGTCTAATTTCAGTGATTTACAGGTTACTTAGGAGTGGTAAAATGCTATACTAGCCTTAATATTAAAAAAAGTCTGATTAAAGGGTTTAACAATCTGCTTTTTCTACCGATATTAAGAGTGTAGAGCAAAGAATAAGGGAGGGAACGTTATGAAAATAGGAAGAACATACGGCGAATATAATAAAGACCAATACCAAACACCAAAAACCACGGACCACGTAACGGCCAAAGAAGGGCAAGCTTTAAAAGAGAATAGTCCGATTAAATTATCTGAAGCTGCGCAAAAAATTCAACAAAGCAAAGCCGATGAACCGACCAATGCACAAAAAGTGGCAGCCATTAAAAAGGCAGTTCAAGAAGGCACGTATGAAGTTTCAGCGAAGGCAATTACTGACAGCATGTGGCAAGCAATGAAGGAAAAATAAAATGAACGAAGCAAAATTTGAAAGCCAACTTAACCGATTTTTACAAATACTAAGAAAAGAAAGAAAAGCCTTGGTAAATAATCAACCCGAAAAACTTGAAGAACTCGTGGACCAAAAAGCGACGTTTGTTTCGGTGTTTGATGACTATCAAGGTTCAATTTCTGATAAAATGAAAGATTTGATTGTGGCCATTCAGCGCCAACAAGAAGAAAATCTGCTGTTAACCAAACAAGCAATCAGCTACCAAAGCATGTTGATGGACGCGGTGAAAGACACAATGAAGACGTCGACACAAACGACTTATGCCAAGACGTATGGCACCGCCAAGCAAGCACCCACAACGATGATTAATACACAAATTTAGGAGAGCGCTATGACTGGATTATTTGGAACATTAGGCACCGCCACTCGTGGGATGAATGCCAATCAAAATGCATTACAAACAAGCGGACACAATATCGCAAACATTAATACAGACGGCTATTCACGCCAACGAGTACACATGCAGACCGAGCAACCCTACAAAATGACCGGCGTTGGAATGATCGGGATGGGGGTAAAAACAGCCGGCGTGGACCGCATTGTTGACAATTTCATCCGGACACAGACGCGGGATGCCTACTCAAAATACCAATTCTTTAATCAAAAAGCCGAAGCTCTCGGACAATTAGAACAATTTATGAACGAGCCGTCAAAAACAGGCATCATTAACTCGTTATCTGTGATGAACGACTCTTGGGCAAAATTATCAAGTAACCCAGAACTAGCCACTTCAAAAACGTTAGTCGTTGAAAATAGCAATAGCTTTACAGATATGATTAACCAAACAACGACGCAAATCAATCAATTGAAAAATGAAGTCATTGATAACATCGAAAAAAGTGCGCTTGATTTTAACGAAAAATTAAAAGAATTAGAAATCTTAAACAACCAAATTTACGATTTAGCGAGTCAAAACACCGTGCCAAACGACTTGTTAGATACGAGAGACAGCCTATTAAAAGACCTCTCAGGCTTAGCCGAAGTGACGGCGGAATTTGACATGTACGGTCGTGTTTCTTCCCTTAAAATTGGCGACAAAACAGGAACGGAAGTCTTAACTTTAGACAGCCGGAAAGAAATCAGTGTCGTTACTGGTGGAACAGACCCAAGTAACACCATCTCACTTGGTGGTAAAGCCCAAGAGAAAGTAACAATCGGAGGCGCTTTACCACTAGGGACGATTGTCATTGCCGACACGAGCACCAACCCAGCCGGCTACCAAAACGTGACCGTCAACCAAGGTCAAATCGGTGGGTATAAAGAAGCTGCCAAAGAAATTGACGCGAGCTTAAAAGAAATTACCAAATTCGCACAAGTGGTGGCCGATACGATTAACACGGCGTACAAAGCCGAATCAGGCGCAGACTTCTTTACCTTTGACGCCAACGGGAAAATGGCCGTCAACCAAAGCTTACGCGACAACCCAAGTACCCTGGTTGCCGGTAAAAAAGATGCAACCGGCGTCGTCCAACCAGGCGATGGCTCACTTGCACACGACATTGGCCAATTGTTTGGCAAAAAAGATGCCGACAACATGACCTTTGCCGATCGCTACAACAGTATTGTGACGAAAAACGGTATCTCAAAGCAACAAGCCGACAATACTGCCAATGCACAATTAACCGTCTTAAACCAATTAGAATATAAAAACGAGTCGATCTCGGGCGTAAACATTAACGAAGAAGTCTCAGATGTAATGCGTTTTTCGCAAGCTTTCCAAGCCAATGCCCGTGTCATTCAAACCATTTCAGAAATGCTCGATACTTTAATTAACCGAACAGGAGTGTAGTCTCATGCGCGTATCCAGTAATGTAACTTACAATGATTTTATTAAAAACCTAGGCATGAACGCTTCGAAAATTCAAAAAACCATGAATCAATTGTCTAGCTTAAAAGAAGTCAGCCAATCTTCTGACAACCCGTTACTTGTTTCAAAAATTATTAACTTAAACGTTTCTTTAGATAAGAACAAAACTTACGCCCAAGAAATTAAAGATAGTGTTTCTTGGAGTAATACGCAAGATAGCGCGCTTGGCAGTGTCGGCGAGTCAATGAACCGCATCCGTAACTTAATCCAAGCTTCAGGAACCGCAACGGCTGGGAAAGAAGAAGTCCAAGCCAATAAAAGTGAAATTCAACAGGAAATCCGTTCAATTGTCGATGCGTTAAATACGAACTTCGACGGCCGTTACGTCTTTGCCGGTCAAGCAACCGACCAACCGCCTTTTGAAGTCATCGAAACAAATGGGGAAGTAACCGGGATTCAGTACAACGGGACGACCCACCAATTGCCACGAGAAATCTCAGACGGTGTCTCGATTGAGCTTGTCACCGATGGCAGCCAACTCCTTCAAGCCGATGGTGAAAGCTTAAGTGGCTTCTTAAATGAGGTCATGACCGCGTTAAACACCGGTGATGATGGCGATAAAGACGCCTTATCTGGTGCCTTAATGGAAAAAATTGATAAATTTAGTAGCAATATTGTCGATACGCGTGCCAATATTGGCGCGGTAACGAACCGCCTTAAATCAGCCGAAGCGCGCAACGAATCTGAAAAGTTATCACTGACGCAATCACTTTCTGAGCGCCAAGACGTTGACATTGCTGAAAAATACATGGAATACCAAAATCAAATGTTAGCTTATCAAACAACCATGGCGATGGGCACAAAAATTATGCAAACGACGATATTAGATTACGTTCGCTAAACACACGAGGCGAAAGGAAAAGGAATCAACGCCCTTTTTCCTTTCGCCTTTTTCTTTTACTTAAAAATGAGGTGATCCGATGAATGATAATTTTAGAATTCCGCCAATTCAATTACCAATAACAACGATTGCAACCAATATTACCCAGACACCCCAAACCCCGTTAGAAGCCAAAGTCGCTCTAACGAAACAAGAAAGCGTCCTGTATCAAGAATTCAAAAAAGTCAAAAAAGACCACGTCGAAATAACCGAACAACAATGGGAAGCGTTAAAACAACGCAGTGAATTTATCGCCCTCAGAGACTTACAAACCGTTTTTTTATTTAGTCATCTCCTTAGCCAAGGACTACAATCACTGGAACAAAGTGTCGCTACTTTTTTACCACAGTTAGACCAAAAAGCCATCGAAGAAATTGCCACACGCCAAGCTTTACCTGGTCTTTACCATCATTTGCTGCAACAAGCCGCAATTCAAATCGAACCGATTGAACACCAACTCGCTTTCTTACATAAAATTGGGCCACATTTACTCGAACAGTCCCTTGATTTTTGGCAAGTCAAAGCTGCGGAACAAATGTATCCATCACAAAAAACACTAACCAAATTACTTGAACAACTAAACAACGTGAGCTTTCCAGACACTGCCACTTTAGACGAGCAACTCACGCAAAATTTGGCACGGTTAAAAACAACCCAAGCTTTACTCCAAGCAGAAAATAAACAGCTTAAAGACACCACCGCTTTATTAAAAACCCAAACGAAAAAGACAACGGCGGCTGAGAAAAAGCAAACCATCAAGCAAAAAACATGGTACTACTGGCGTAAAAATTTATTACTGAAAACAACCGAACAAAAAAACATTCAAGAAAAAATCCGACAAATGGAATTTATCCATCCTTTAAAACGGAAACAATCGGAATACCAAGCGTATTTATTAAGAAATAAAATCATCGAACAAGAATTACAAGCCATTCACGAAGAAGAAGCCCAAGCCCTGTTAAACGCGCAAACCGCCCAAGCAGAATACGCCGAGTTACTAGAAAGTACCCAAACCCTTCAAACCCAGTTAAAAACGAGCGAAGAAACATACGAAACGATTGAACGAACGATCCAAACCGAAACAAAAGCCACCAATGAGTTTGTCCAAACCCATCAAGCCCAGTTACAAAGCTGTTATGAGGAAGTTCGGACCCAATTAATGCAACAACAACAAGAAATCCAAAACGAACAAATCAAAGCCCAACAACTAGCAACCGACTACCGTCAGCAAGTGACCGCGACTTTAAATACACTAAAACAAATCTTTGAACAAAAGCACAATGAACAAGCCAAGAACTTTTTTAAGAAAACCAAAAAAGAATTTGATTTTGAACAAAACGCCATCTTACTAAGCCAAGCCAACGCCGATGCCCAAGTCGTCGAAGATTTATTGAATGAAAAAAAATAAGAGTAAAGCTATTAAACTAGTGTTATTTATACCGATAATAAAAGTATAAGGACAACCTTAATAACAATTATTCTTTACAGGAGGCAACACAACATGAGAATCAATACAAACGTATCAGCAATGAACACTTATGGGCGTTTAACTCAAGCCAATGCATCAAAATCAGGTTCTTTAGCAAAATTATCTTCAGGACTACGCATTAACAAAGCCGGCGATGACGCAGCTGGTCTTGCAATTTCAGAAAAAATGAAAGCTCAAATTGGTGGTTTAAAACAAGCGACACGTAATGCGCAAGATGGGATTTCATTAATTCAAACTGCAGAAGGCGCGTTGAATGAAACACACTCAATTTTAGGTCGTATGCGTGATCTGGCAGTGCAGTCGACAAATGGAACATTAACAAATGATGACCGTACAGAGTTAAATAAAGAGTTTTCTGCTTTGTCAGATGAGATTGATCGTATTGCAGGTGACACAGAATTCAATACAATGAGTTTATTAGATGGTGGTACAAATGGGGGAGTGTTTGCTTTCCAAGTTGGAGCTAACGCATCTCAAACCATTTCAGTAACGATTGGTAATATGGACGCAGGAGCATTGACTGTGGATACTGGCGACTTGAGTACTGCAGCAGGTGCAGGAACGGCAATTGGTTTAGTTGACGCAGCTATTAAAACAGTCTCAAGCCAACGTTCTGACTTAGGGGCAGTTCAAAACCGTTTGGAACATACCGTGAATAACTTAACAACCA
The DNA here is from genome assembly GCF_016909125.1 of Enterococcus lemanii. Classification (GTDB taxonomy): domain Bacteria; phylum Bacillota; class Bacilli; order Lactobacillales; family Enterococcaceae; genus Enterococcus_I; species Enterococcus_I lemanii. The sequence goes on from NZ_JAFBFD010000002.1 coordinate 104,126, forward strand.
CTCAAGAAAACTTATCAGAAGCAAATTCACGCATCCGTGACGTTGATATGGCGGAAGAAATGATGAGCTTTACGAAATCAAATATCTTATCTCAAGCATCAACTTCAATGTTGGCTCAAGCGAATGCGATGCCACAATCTGTTTTAAGTTTATTACAAGGCTAATTATTTAAAAGCAGCGATAGCGAGTTATCTCTGCTTTTTTTAAAAAATTAACTAAAATAAATATAAAAACAGCCGATATCAATTAGTGGATAGATAAAAAATAGTATTTAAAACAATTAGGAGGCAACACAACATGAGAATCAATACAAACGTATCAGCAATGAACACTTATGGCCGATTAACTCAAGCCAATGCATCAAAATCAGGCTCTTTAGCAAAATTATCTTCAGGACTACGCATTAACAAAGCTGGTGACGATGCAGCTGGTCTTGCAATTTCAGAAAAAATGAAAGCTCAAATTGGTGGTTTAAAACAAGCGACACGTAATGCGCAAGATGGGATTTCATTAATTCAAACTGCAGAAGGCGCGTTGAATGAAACACACTCAATTTTAGGCCGTATGCGTGATTTGGCAGTGCAGTCGACAAATGGAACATTAACAAATGATGACCGTACAGAGTTAAATAAAGAATTTACTGCTTTGACTTCGGAAATTGATCGGATTTCTCAAAATACTGAATTTAACACAATGAAACTATTAGATGGTAGTAACGGTGGTACTGGTAAGTTTGATTTCCAAGTAGGAGCAAATGCAAACCAAACTATTTCAGTAACAATTAATAAAATGGACAAGACGACACTTGGTGGAGTGAACGCTGCTGGTACAGGGTCAGGGACCGATGCTTATCTAGGTGGTCAAGATTTACTTACAGCAGCTAAAGCAGGAACGGCAATTGTTTCTGTTGATGAAGCTATCAAATCAGTTTCAAGCCAACGTTCTGACCTAGGGGCAGTTCAAAATCGTTTGGAACATACCGTTAATAACTTAACGACTACCCAAGAGAATTTATCAGAAGCAAATTCACGTATCCGTGATGTTGATATGGCGGAAGAAATGATGAGCTTTACGAAATCAAATATCTTATCTCAAGCATCAACTTCAATGTTGGCTCAAGCGAATGCGATGCCACAATCTGTTTTAAGCTTGTTACAAGGTTAATTTTTTAAAGCAGAGATAGCGAGTTATCTCTGCTTTTTTTTAAAATTAACTAAAATAAATATAAAAACAGCCGATATCAATTAGTGGATAGATAAAAAATAGTATTTAAAACAATTAGGAGGCAACACAACATGAGAATCAATACAAACGTATCAGCAATGAACACTTATGGGCGTTTAACTCAAGCCAATGCATCAAAATCAGGCTCTTTAGCAAAATTATCTTCAGGCTTACGCATTAACAAAGCTGGTGACGATGCAGCTGGTCTTGCAATTTCAGAAAAAATGAAAGCTCAAATTGGTGGTTTAAAACAAGCGACGCGTAATGCGCAAGATGGGATTTCATTAATTCAAACTGCAGAAGGCGCGTTGAATGAAACACACTCAATTTTAGGACGTATGCGTGATTTAGCAGTGCAATCAACTAACGGAACTTTGACAGAGTCTGATAGAATTGAATTGAACAAGGAATTTCAATCTCTAACTGAGGAAATTGATCGTATTTCTGGAGATACGGAATTTAACACGATGACTCTTTTAAATGGTGGTACAAATGGTGGTGTATTTGATTTTCAAGTAGGAGCCAATGCTGGACAAAAAATTACCGTGACAATTAATAAAATGGATGCTGTAGCTCTAGGACATGCAAAAGTAGCTGATGCAGATCCTAAAGTAGCAGATAACGGATTAGGAAATTTAACAGATGCTACAAAAGCGGCTGCGGCAATTACAGGCATAGATGCAGCTATCAAGTCAGTTTCAAGCCAACGTTCTGACCTAGGGGCAGTTCAAAACCGTTTGGAACATACCGTTAATAACTTAACAACTACGCAAGAGAATTTATCTGAAGCAAATTCACGTATCCGTGACGTTGATATGGCGGAAGAAATGATGAGCTTTACGAAGTCAAATATCTTATCTCAAGCATCAACTTCAATGTTGGCTCAAGCCAATGCGATGCCACAATCTGTTTTAAGTTTATTACAAGGTTAATTATAATAAAATTTAGAGAAACATTAAGTTAGACCAACTAGAAAAAACTAGTTGGTCTTTTATTTATAATTAACATTAAGTTTAATAAAAATTAGCCGATAAAGATAAGTGAGTATAAAATACAGTTGAAAAGAAATGAATTAAACTTGAAAGGAAAATTAAAATGGCAAATATAACAAGTTCATCAGGAATTAGTAGTATGTTAGGACAATATTCAGGCATTGGCTCCGATCAAATTGAACAATTACTAGCGGCCGATAAAGTACCTAAAATTAGAGCTCAAAATCGAATAGAACTCATTAACAAGCAAAAAACTGCTTGGAGTGACGTTAAAACGCGATTAAACAACCTATTAAATAAAATTGAAAATTTACAAAAACCAGAGACATTTCAAAGTAAGAAAGTAACGACTTCTGATGAGAAAGTCGCAACTATTTCTGGTGATGCGGAAGCTTTGGAAGGTAAATATCAATTAACTGTTGAACGACTAGCTACTCAAACAAGCGTCATTGGAGAAAAGATAGCCGATAGTAATTCATCGTTAGGTTCAGATGGTGAACTTACAATAAAAACAGCAGACTTAGACGAAGATGGCAATCGAAAAGAATTTAAGATAAATGTATCATCGGATGATAGCTTAAAAGATGTAATGAAGAAAATCAATATTGAATCAAAAAATTCTGGTGTTTCTGCGATTATTATGGATAATCGTTTAGTGTTAACTGATAGTAAGGCAGGAAGCAGAGACTTAGAGATCACTGGAACAATTGCTGAAGATTTAGGGATAGGTACTGGTTCGACAAAAACAGTGGGTGTTGATGCCAAATTTAATTTAAACGGAATTGATATGACTAGAAGTAGTAATGTTATTTCAGATGTTATTGACGGTGTTACACTTGAATTGAAAAACACTAGTGAAAAGAGTATTGACTTAACTTTAGAAAACGATACAGCGAAAACAAAAGAAACAATTAAAGAATTTGTCGACCAATATAATAGTTTAATGAGTTTTATATCTGATTCAATTAGTGTAGGAGACCCTAGTGCAGAAGATAATAAAACAGGTGCTTTATCTGGTGACAGTACATTAAGTCGTTTACAAAATGAGTTAAGAAACTTGATTGCCCCTCGAGCAGTTGAAGGCACCACATTAAAAGCTGCTGAATTGGGAATTAGTATATCGGATAGATATGGGACACTATCTTTTGATGAGAGTAAGTTTGATGAAGTATTAAAAAAGGATCCAGAAAGTATCAAAGATTTCTTTTATAAATCTGAAAAAATATCAGCTGGTAGTGACCCAAAGATAACTGGTTATACGGTAGCGCTAAAAGAATTAACCGATAAATATTTGGTCGATAAAACAGGAGATAAAGGCGTAATTGCTTCAAAGTTTTCTAGTTTTGACTTAACGATTAAAGATTTAAATAAACAAATTGAACGTTTTGATGACTTAATCGATAGAAAAAAAACTCGATATGTTAATATGTTTACGCGCTTAGATCAAGCGATGATGCAAGCCGAAGAACAAATGTCTTGGTTAATTAATCAGGTGAATTCTTTTAACGGTGGACAATAATGAACATTATAACACGACTGCAAGCTTTATTTGCTAACTGGCAAGGTGACCTTGAGGGGGCTGAAAATTTATTAGAACAAAGCCAACCATTATTTCAAGAGTTGCAAAAAACGTCGATTACACCCAATGATCAAGCTGCCTTACAAGCCTTGATTGTTGAGTATCGAAAATTAGTTACTTTTTTACAACAAGAAAAGTTGAAAGTTCAGCGTGAAACAAGTAAACTAAATAAAATGAATTTAAAAGTCCGTGACTACGTCCAATACAATCAATCGTCTGGTTATGAATTTTACTATTAAATAAGTGAGGAATAAAATGTATCAAAAAAATCCAAATCTCTATTTGAAAAACCAAGTAATGAGTGCATCGCCCAACAAGTTAATTGAAATGCTATTAGAAGGTGGCATCAAAAATATCCGCTTAGGTATTTTAGCCCTAGAAAAAGAGCAATTGGTCAAAGCAAGCGAGTACTTATTAAAAGCACAAGACATTGTTTCAGAGCTACGTTACTCAATCAATACTGAAATTGACAGTGAAATCCCGCAACAATTGATCCAACTTTATGATTTCATGTATAGCCAACTAGTGATTGGGAATATCGACCAAGACATTAAAGTTTTACAAGAAGTCCAAAAATTACTAACCGAACTCCTTGAAACATGGAAAGAAATTTCGGTGGCAGGGTAGCTGAAAGAAAAGGGCACAAAACGAACCGTTCGTGGTTGTTTTTGGCTCTTTGTCAAATAGTGTTGTTTAGCAATATCCGTATAATTAAGAAGGACTCAGGTTCTTCTTTTTTTGTTATTTAATTTTGGCTTTTTAAAGTAGTTAAATTTGTCAGCTTGCCTTTTATTGAATATCCAGTACGCCTTGTTGGATAAGGATGCGTTTTCGGAGATGTTTAAACGTTCGAAATCCAAAGGCAATCCGTTGAATCACTTTAATTAAATTGTTTTTCCCTTCTAATTTTCCGTTGGAGTACGGCTGAGTAAAAGATAAGGTAATCGCTTTTCGATGTCTTTTTAAATACTGTAACGACTTGAT
>NZ_JAFBFD010000003.1 GCF_016909125.1 Enterococcus lemanii
GTTCAAAAAATATGTAAGAAATAATCAGAATCCCTTAACCTAACTGTAGTATATCAGTTTGGTTAAGGGATTTTTAGGTACTATGTTATTCGACGCTTACCTTAATTATAAGGGAAACAGATGCTTTTTTGTTATAGAAAGAAAAAGGGTGTTCTTACCAATTTCTTAGTAACAACACCAAATATTATAGACCCATTTTTTCGAAGAGTTTTTTTGTTAATTGGATTTTTTTCAACAAGATATTCATACTAACTTCAAATTCTTGTTTTATAGTATTTAACAAGAAGGTGATTTTATTGACAACTTTGCGAATAGCGTGGGCTAGTTTTAAATACCATAAAAGATATCATTTCTTTTTTATCCTTAGTTTAATCTTAATTTTCACATTTTTCTTTTTTATTCAAGCCGTTTATTTCTCGCTTGATTTCATGGAAGAGCAGTTACAAAGCCAACCATTTTTCACAAAATTAGTAAATCTTTTTGCGCAAGGTTATCAAAACTTCACGCAAAAAGCCCCCTTATTGCTCTTTTTTTCACTTTTTCTATTAATAGCAAGTAAAGAATGGACGCGTAAAAAAGAATATCTAATTTGGTTGAACAATGGCGGGCAACCTTGGCGACTCGTTGCGATACAATTACTGGAAAGTACTTTTTTACTGATCCTCGCCGCTCTTTCATTTTTATTTTTATTGGTTGTATTTTCACCATTTTTTAAATCAGGGATTATGCGACTCTGCCAAATCGTTATCAACCAAAATCCTACTTTAAACAATGAGTTCAACCTCTTATTCCAGACAGAAGGCGCCAACCAATTAAATTTACATTTTGCTAGCTCAAATCAAATGATTGAACACTTATTTTTTGCTCTTTCGAATCAAGGTGAACAAGTTTTATTCAAAGCTTATTTTTCTACCTTTTTATGGTTAATAAAATTGTTCATTTTACTTCACACCATCATTACTTCTTTCAATATTCTAGGGAGGAATTTCAATTGGAAAAACAAAAATCGTCTCAAACTTTAGAATCTGGTGTTTTTATCTTGAATAAAAATGAATTCTTACAACTCCAACAAAAGCAGGAGCTAGATCTCAATCAAGCCATTCAGCCAAAGTGGCGATACTTGCCTTTTTTGACCATTCAAGAAAATTTATTTATTCAAAATAAAAATAAATGCGATTTACCGATTGACGATTTACTACGTCTACTCGAATTTACTCCCACTTTATTGGCTCAAAAAAAAGACACCTTGACACCTTTAGAAGAAATTAAGTGTCAACTCCTTCAAAAACTGTTAAGCAAAAAAAACGTTATTTTATTCTCTGATTCAATCGATTCTCTAGCCATTTTTGAAAAGCAACAACTCCTAACTATTTGTGTGAAACTTGCACAAAAATGCCAATTGACGATTTATATTTTGTCTGAAGATATTCATTTACTGCAACTTAAACTTCATTACTAAAAAAATACCGGGTGATATAAAGAAAAGACTGACTCAATTACTTGAGTCTCAACCAATCTTCTTATATTACCCGGTTTTTTTATTTTACTGAGGCGTTTGTTCTTTGCTGTCTTCTAAAATCTCCGTGTCTGGAAAATAAATTTTAAAAGTCGTGCCGACATTCGGTTGACTGCTCACTTCAATTCGGCCTTTATGTAATCGGACGAGTTGTTGGACGATAGGCAATCCTAAACCTGATTCGCCAAACTTCCGATTTTTTCGAGAAGGATCCGCTTTATAATAACGATCCCAAATATTTTTCACTTCATCTTCTGACATCCCAATCCCTGTATCAGAAATAGTAATGATTGTTTCAAGATAACCTTTTTCAAGGCTTACTCGAATTTCGCCATTATTTGTAAATTGAATGGCGTTTTGCAATATATTTACCATAATTTGAACGAAACGATCATAATCTGCGAAGACATCAATTTCTTCATTTGTTTCTAAAATTAATTGATTATTAGCCGCCGCAGCCTTTTTAGCTAATTGAATAAATAGTTGGCGCACGGTCTCTGTTGCATCAAACTTCTTAATGACAATTGAAATTTGATTTGTTCGAATTTTTTCATAATCTAAATTTTCGCTGACTAAACGAATCAAGCGCTCTGTTTCATTTTTCATTAAACGAACCGCATTTTCTTTTTGCGCTTCAGGAATCATATTGTGTTGCAAACCTTCTAATAGTCCGTTAATGGTCGTTAATGGGGTACGCATTTCATGAGAGGCATCGGCCATAAATTGGCGCCGTCGTTCTTCTTGACGATCAATTTCTTCATGCGATTCTTTCAAGGATTGCGTCATTTTATTAAAGTCTTCTGCCAATTCATCAAATTCATCGCGATGATTAACTGGTAAGACAATATCAAAATTTCCGTTTGCCACTTCATTTGCGGCATTTTTCATCCGATTAATACGTAAGACTTGAAAAGCTGCAAAACCATAACTTATAACAACGGCTAAAAAACCTGAAATCGCAAAACCTTTAAACAAGTTCATCGTAAATTCGTTCACCGTATCTTGAATATTATGGGCGATTTGCGTGACAACTAAGGCACCAAAAAACTGGTTATTTAAATTAAACGGCACCATTACGTAAGCTGTTAACTCTTTATTGCCGAAAATATCACGATCAGCCGTAAATTGTTGCTGTTCCCCCGCTTTTAGTTGCTCCCAAGTCTCGTTTGGCAATTGAAATTTAATGGGTTGATTGTTATTTTCTGGATACGTAACAAGCCCCTCATTATTTACAAACACAAAATTGACCCCTTGTTGATTCAAGGTAACTTCTGAAATAGCTAAAGAACGCTTTATGACATTATTCCAATCCTGTAAGCTAAAACTATCGCTAATAACTTTTGAAACCTCCGTCACCGCTTCTGCATAACCAAATAATTGACGATAATTATTTGTTTCCATTGATTGTTTCGTCAATTGAATAAATGCAAAACCCGAAGTTAAAAGCGTTACTAAAATAACTAGCCAAAACGCCATTAATTGTTGATATAAATACCGCATTAGGCAATACCTGAATCGTCAAACTTATAACCGACACCCCAAACGGTTTGAATGACTTGTGGTCCTACCTTTTCAATTTTTTGGCGCAACTTTTTAATGTGTGCATCAACCGTTCGTTCGTCACCAAAATATTGATAATCCCAAACAAGTTGAAGTAACTGTTCACGTGAAAAAACTTGACGCGGTTTTTTGGCTAGTGTATAAAGTAAATCAAATTCTTTTGGCGTTAAACCTTCAATTAACTTTTGATTTAAGTAAGCTTCACGTGTTTTCGTGTTTAATTTAAAATGGGCTGTTTCGATGTCAAATGCTTGTGTTTCTTCTTGACGGTCGGTTGTTAGTGTTTCAGCAATCTCACTCCGACGATGAAGAGCTTTAATACGAGCGATTAAAGTTAGCGGACTAAATGGCTTAGTAACATAATCATCTGCTCCCATTTCTAAACCAATTACTTGATCACTTTCAGAGTCTCGAGCCGTTAACATAATAATTGGAACACTTTGGGAAACTTTTCGAATCTCTCGAGCAACCATCATCCCATCCATACTTGGTAAATTCAAATCAAGCGTAATCATATCCCATTCATTTGGCGTCGCTAAAAAGGCATCTAGGCCTTCTTTGCCATCGTATTTGAACGTCGCTTCCCAGCCTTCATTTAAGAAAAACATCTGCATCATTTCTGCAACTGATTCATTGTCTTCAATCATTAAAATATTCATCTCGTCACCTCTAGTTATATAATCTGCTTCTTTCTTTTAGTATACTAGACTTTTATATTTCTACCAATAACTTCCCCAATTATTAGCGAAAGTTTTGCTTTTTATTCATATTTTGATAAGATAAACGTACATTTAGAAAAGGATGGTTAATAAAATGAATTATCGCGGTATTGCTTTTTTTGATTTAGACGGCACCCTCTTAAATGAGAACTCTCAAGTTAGTTCAGCCGTAGCCAATGGAATGGATCGATTACGTGACAATCAAATCTTGCCCGTCATTGCGACTGGACGAACAGAAGCAGAAATTCCTCAGATACTTAATGATACGAAAATCACTTCAAATATCGTGATGAATGGTTCGTTCATCCGAGTAAATGGCGATATTATCCATCGAGAGATTATCGATAAAACGACGATAGAAAAGATGCTACAACTTACAAAAGAAAACCAACAACCTTTAGCTTTTTACAATCATAGTAATTACTGGGCAACCCAACATAATGACGATTTAGTGAATGCGTATCAATATATTCATAGTCAATTACCTGAAATAAACCCAAACGCGTACCTTAAGCGCGAAGTGAATATGTTGTTAGTGTTAGGCCAAGACAAAGATGAAACTTATCATGAAGCCTTTCCTGAACTCACTTTTTATCGTAATGGCCCCTACTCAATTGATATTGTGAAAAAAAATGTATCAAAAGGACAAGCCGTTCGCAAATTAATAGAAATTTTACAGCTTGAAAATGTCCCAACTTACGGTTTTGGGGATGGGTTGAATGACCTCGCCTTACTAGAGGCGTGTGATTATAAAATTGCGATGGGGAATGCAAAAAAGGAATTAAAAGAAATGGCGGACTTTATTACTTTAACAAATCAAGAAGATGGTATCGTTCACGCTTTAAAGACTTTTGATTTGATTTAAATTTTTTCTAAAAACAAGTGTCTAAATTAGAATTAACCAAAAACTGTAGGAACTAGAGCTCTTTTGTTCCTACAGTTTTTTATTTCCCAAGCCAAACTAATTTTTTCATTTTTGATGTAGAGTTTTTTCCAATTTGATGTAGAGTTTCTTCAAAAACAGGAAAATCAAAGAAAAGAAAAAACGTACAAAGGTTGTTAAATCAACCTTTGTACGTTTTAGTCTATACCATAAAAACCTCAAATGGAGGCGGCGGGAGTCGAACCCGCGTCCAAACATATCGCTACCTAAAAGTCTACGCTCATAGTCAGTTCTTTTAGAATTTCGCTAGGCAAGGCGCCGAATGACAGGCTCATCGCTTCGCTAGTCTGATGATCTCTTATAAGCTTTCCAGACGGAAAAGACTTATCGTATCCCACTTAGAGTAAGACCCTGATCTGGCACATGGGCGATGACAGGAGGATCTACGTTAACTGTTTTTAGGCAGCTAAAGCGTAAGAGTTATTGTTTTTAGCAGTTATATTTAACTGTAACGTTTTAACGTAGACGTAACCTACGAAGCGCGATTCAGGCTCAAACTATGCCTGTCGAATCCGTAACGCCCCCTTAATCAAAAAGGGGGTATTGCTACCAAAGAAGAGTATAGCATAATTTCCCCTTACTGAAAAGGATTTAGGTCAAATTAGGTCAATTTTTGTTCATATAAACGACTTCTACTCATTCTTTTGCTCTTTTTTTGCTGGACAAGAAACATTACACGCACCACAATCACTGCTCTTACCACTGATTTTGCGATAAATGATTCGGCCTGCACTCCCAAAAATTAAAACAGCTAAAATATAAGTTGCCATTAATTTTCACCTTCCAATCGAGTGAGTGGGTATCTTTTTTTCATAGATTTTATTGGTTTGACAATGCGATAACCTAACCATATAGTCGTTAATACTGCTAATAAAGTTGCCGATGTCGCAGACTGTCCTTCAAAAAGAACACTACCTAGTTGATATAAAATAAAACTCACAACATAAGCTAATGCACACTGATACCCTACCGCTAAAAGTGTCCACTTCAAGCTAGCCATTTCGCGGTGAATCGCACCAACTGCTGCAAAACACGGGGCGCAAAGTAAATTAAAAGCTAAAAAAGAATACGCAGCCACAGAGGTAAAGCTTTGTTGTAATTGTGGCCAAATTTCTTTTCCAGTTTCAGATACTTCATTTAAGTTCCCGTACAAAATGCCCATCGTTCCAATAATATTTTCTTTCGCAATTAGCCCTGTTGTCGTAGCGACTACTGCTTGCCAATTTCCCCACCCTAGAGGCGTAAAAATCGGGGCAAATAAGCGACCTAAATTCGCCAAAATACTTTCTTCACTTGCAACTTGTTTAAAGGTGAAATTGTAATTTGAAGTAAACCAAATAAAAATACTTGAAACAAAAATCAACGTACCGGCTTTTTTTACAAACGAAAAACCACGATCAAACGTTTGGCGCCAAATATTTTCGAATCTTGGCCAATGATAAGTTGGCAATTCCATAATAAAAGGGGCCGGGTCACTTGAAAATAATTTGGTTTTCTTTAACGCGATACCGGATAAAATAATGGCTAGCATCCCCATAAAATAAGCAGATGGCGCAACCCAGGAACGACCAGGGAAAAAATCCCCGGCAATTAAAGCAATCACTGGTAACTTTGCTGAACATGGCATAAAGGTTGTCACCATAACCGTCAAACGCCGATCTTGTTCATTTTCAATTGTACGGCTAGCCATTACTCCGGGGACACCACACCCCGTTGCAATTAACATGGGAATAAAAGATTTACCTGACAAACCAAATTTACGAAAAAGTCGATCCATCACAAAAGCAATTCGAGCCATATAACCACAGTCTTCTAATAAAGCTAAACAAAAGAATAAAACCATAATTTGTGGTAGAAATCCTAAAACTGCCCCAACACCCGCAAGAATCCCATCTAAAATTAATGATTGTAACCATGGTTGAACTTGCCAAGTTTCTAACCAACCGGCGACAAATTCTGGGACATATTGACCAAACAGCTGATCATTGACCCAGTCTGTGCCAATTGTTCCAATCGTTTGAATTGAAAAATAATAAACTAACCACATGATAAAAGTAAATATTGGTAACGCCAACCAGCGATGCGTCACAATTTGATCAATTTTATCGCTAATACTGAGTGAAACTTCGCCTTGATTTACCGTACACAAAGCAACTAAACGGGTAATAAATTGATACCGCTCATTAATTATGATGGCATCGCTTTGGTCTTGAAATACTTTTTCAGTTAATTGAATAATTTCTTCAATTTCTTTTTTTTGAAAAGTACTTAAGTCTAGCTCTTGGTTAATCGCTTCATCGCGCTCAAAAAGTTTTATTGCAAACCAACGTGCCTGGGTCTTTAAAACACTATTGCCTAAAACCATTATAATTTCAGCTAAAGCAACTTCTAATTTATCATCATAAGTTGGATAATTTATTTGCAGCGGGAAAGTCTCGGTAACCACTTTCCCTTGTTGTACTAAATCATCTAAGCCTTGACCTTTTAACGCGCTCATCGCAACAATCGGCGCACCTAAACCGTAAGAAAGTTTTTCTAAATTAATTTTTTTCCCTGTTTTCTTTAAAATATCCATCATATTCAGACCAACAACTAACGGAATCCCCATTTCCATCAATTGAGTGGTTAAATATAGATTACGTTCTAAATTTGTAACATCAACAATATTCAAAATGGCATCCGGATGATCTTTTATTAAGTAATTTCGTGTTACTATTTCTTCTGGTGTGTAAGGTGATAAAGAATAAATACCTGGTAAATCTTGAATCAATAATTGTGTGTTCTTTTTAACACGACCTGACTTACGTTCGACCGTTACTCCAGGCCAATTGCCAACTTGTTGCATCGAACCGGTTAACTGATTATAAGCACTCGTTTTCCCACTATTCGGGTTACCAATTAAAGCAAAGCAATATTCTTTCATCCTTTTTCATCCCTTTCTACCAAAACAAGTGCAGCTTCTTCTTTACGTAAAGTTAGTTTATACCCACGTAGACGAATTTCAATTGGATCGCCTAAAGGAGCAATATTTGAAACCGTAACAACGACATCTTTTGTTAACCCCATATCCATCAAACGGCGTTTTACTGCTCCTTGTCCATGAACATTTACGACTCGTGCACTTTCTGTTAGCTGTAATTCATCTAAAGAAGTCCAACTCCCTGTATTTGTTACTTTTGTTACGATAATCTGATTTAAAATCGTCTGACTCAAAGCTAGACGACTATTACGCAAAAGAATAATCCCATTTCCACCTGCTAAACTAAGTAAAACAACTTGACTACCAGAGACGATGCCCAAGTGATTTAAATGGCGTCGAATGCCATCCTCAGCGATAATAGAATCAATTTGATACTTTACTTGTAATGGTACTTGGGCTAATGTTTGCATAAAAGTCTCCTTTTTAAATCATTATTGAGAATTATTCTCAATTAAAGATACTGCTTTCCTCATAAAATGTCAACTAAGTTTGTGAAACTTATCTTTATTATAAACACCATTTTTATCATCTTTAATTTTTTAAAAAAGGGTTTTACCACTATATCGATTACCTTTTCACATAAAAAAGCAAAAGAACTTAGCACTTTTGCTACAAGTTCTTTTGCTTTTTAATCAAAAACGGTTAATAATAACTCTACATATCGTTCTAGGTACTCTTGATCAAGAACATCATAACAACCAATTTGACTACTATCAATGTCTAAAACACCTAGTAAGCGGCCATTTTTGACCATTGGTATAACAATTTCAGACATCGCCGCAGAATCACAAGAAATATAATTAGCATGCATTTTGACGTTTTCAACAATCAATGTTTGTTGTTTTTCGGCCGACTCACCACAGACTCCTTTTCCCATTTTAATTCGTGTACACGAAACTCTCCCTTGAAAAGGACCTAAAATTAATTCTCCTTCTTCAAATAAATAATAGCCCGCAAAAACCGTCGCTTTTAAAGTTTCATTTAAAAGAGCGGCAGAATTACTTAAAGTTGCAAGCCAGTGATTTTCGGCTTCAATTAATCCTTTTTGTTGTAATAAAAGCAGTTCATACGTTTGTCTTTTTTCTTCAATGTTTTTCCACATCGCTTTTCCTACCTCTTTTTTTGTATTTTTATCTCAAATAAATCATTAATATTTCAATTAGATTAAATCTATCAATTTATTCTTACTTTTTCAATGAAAAGAGCATAAAAATTCAAATTTTGTGTATAATTAAAATCGTGATAAAAAATAATTAGTGAGGTCCTTATGCTTAAATTAAAAAAAATTGCCATTTTAACGCTCACTGCAACGTTACTCCTTAGCTCAAATGCCGTAACATTTGCAGATGAATTTGATGATAAAATTCAACAACAGACGGAAAAAATCTCGACTTTAGAAAATGACCAAAAAGTCGCTCAAGCCACGTTGAATACCTTAGAACAACAAATTGGCGAAATCGAAGCCGATGTCAAACAAGTCTTCGCTGAAAAGACAACGGAAGAAGAAAAACTAAACAAGACAAATTTAGAGATTGCTGATTTAAAAATCGCCATCGAAAAAAGAAATAATCAATTATCAGAACAAGCCCGTGACGTGCAATTAAACCAAACTTCTAGCAATTTATTAGAAATTGTTTTAGGTTCAGATTCCATTAGTGAAGCATTTGGTCGTGCAATTGCCGTTACTACCATTGTACATGCCAACAACGAAATTATTGAAAAACAAAAAAGCGATCAAGATAAATTAGAAGAATTAGTCATTGAAAGCGAAAAAAGAATCAAATTAATTGAAGAAAAAAGTCAACTTCTAAAAGAAAAACAAGAAGCGCTAGTTGCTGCTCGTTTAGACCAAGAAGTCGCAATTAATGAGTTAGAAAGCATGATTGCAACTGAGAAAGAACAAAAAGAACTTTACGAAGCGCAAAAAATAGAAGCAGAAAAAAAACGTGAAGCGGAGTTAAAAGCAATCGCTGAACAAAAGGCAAAAGAAGAAGCGGCACGTCAAGCACAAGCTGAACAACAAGCAAAAGAAGCGGCACAACAAGCCAATAACCAAGTAACCATTCAAACTCAAAACAAGGAAGATTCTTCAAATATTACCATCAATCACTCAGAGCCAGCCAGTCCTACTTCGCCTAGTACTTCAAGCGGTTGGGGTTTGCCCGTAAGTAACATTTTTGTTTCCAGTACTTTTGGTTGGAGAAGTAATCCTTGGGGAACTGGAGCAGCTGATTTACATGATGGCATTGATTTAGTCGGCTCTTCTGGTACACCAATCTATGCTTCTCGCGCTGGAACCGTTGTTGAAGTAAGTTATCATTCAAGCGCAGGGAACCACGTCATTATTGATCATGGCGACGGCTACTACTCTTATTATTTACACTTAAGTAGTTTTAGTGTTTCTGTTGGCCAAAGTGTCAGCCAAGGAACAGTCGTTGGTGGCATGGGGACAACTGGAAATTCAACAGGCGTTCATTTACACTTTGGCGTTTCGACAAGCCTTTGGAGTAATTTCGTTGATCCGGCCCCCCTTTTAGGAATTTAATCGAAAATAAAAAAGGATTTCGACAAAAGAAAATAAGTCGAAATCCTTTTTTACTTGTTTTATTTAACAACCATTACATTACACAACGCGTGATTCACTACATAAGCAGTCGTTGAGCCAACCAAAGCTTGTGTGATAGCACCTTTACCTGTTGACCCCATCACAATTAAATCAATTTTGTGTTCTTCTGGAATATCAACGGCAATTTTACGTTTTGGCGAACCAATTTCTATCACCGTTTCAACCGATTCAATTCCTGCCTCTTTCACTTCTTGAATTTTCTTAATCATAAAATCTTCGACAAATGCACGTTCCTCACTTAGCAACTTTGAAAAAGAATACGCACTCGTTGTCAATTCAATGTCATTAATAACCCAAGTTAAATAGAGTGTGGCTGTATTCCTTTTTGCAATTTCAATCGCTTCTTTAAATGCTTTTTCCGATTGTGCTGAACCATCCAATGCTACTAAAATATTTTTGTATTCTGTCAACATATTGTAAGCGCCTCCTTTTTCTTATATTATAACACGCTTACTTCTATTATTGAAATATTTACCTGTTTTACAAAACTAGTATTCTGAAAGTAAGCATGCTAAAATAGACAAGATGTTAAAAGAAATGAGGGAAAACTGTGACAGAATATTTAAATGTAGGTAAGATTGTCAATACGCATGGTATTCGTGGAGAAGTCCGCGTCATCTCACAAACCGACTTTCCAGAAGAACGCTATAAAAAAGGCGCTAAATTAACCCTTTTTCGCGATGGAAAACAACCTTTAGTATTGGTCATTACAAATCACCGCAAACATAAAAATTTCGATTTATTAACTTTTGAAGGCTATCCCAATATTAATGATGTAGAAGTCTTTCGCAACGGGATTTTAAAAGTCGCTGAAGAAGATTTAACCGATTTAGAGGAAAATGAATTTTATTATTATGAAATTATTGGACTTCCAGTTATTGATGAAAACGGCCAAAAGCTTGGCGTAGTTAAAGAAATTCTTTCACCTGGAGCAAATGATGTCTGGGTCGTTCAAAGAAAAGGACAAAAAGACGCTTTAATTCCTTATATCGAATCCGTTGTAAAGAAAATTGATTTAGAAAACGAAGAAATTCATGTTGAAATTCCAGAAGGGTTGTTAGACGATGCGGATTGATGTATTAACTTTATTTCCACGAATGTTTGAAGGTCCAATGGGGGAATCCATTATTGGTAAAGCTCGAGCTAAAAACCTATTAGAGCTAAATGTCTCAAACTTTCGTGATTTTTCCGATAACAAACATCAGACAGTCGACGACTATCCATATGGTGGTGGCGCGGGCATGTTATTAAAAGTTCAACCGGTCTATGAGAACTTGGAAACAATCAAACAAGCTACGCCACAGACAAAAAAACGAATTATTCTATTAGATCCAGCTGGCAAACCCTTTAACCAAGCGATGGCCGAAGAATTTTCGCAAGAAGAACATTTGATTTTCATTTGTGGCCATTATGAAGGCTATGATGAACGGATCCGCTCGCTTGTAACTGACGAAGTTTCTTTAGGTGACTACGTATTAACTGGTGGCGAATTAGGTGCAATGGTTATGATTGATGCTACCGTACGTTTATTACCAGATGTGTTAGGAAACAAAGTCTCCGCACAAACGGACTCCCACTCGACCGGACTTTTAGAACATCCACAATATACTCGTCCAGCTATATTTAATGATATGGCTGTGCCAAGCGTCTTAACAAGTGGTAATCATAAACTCATTGAAGAATGGCAATTAAAAGAGTCTTTGCGTCGAACCTACTTGCGTCGACCAGATATGTTAGCAAATTTACAATTAACAGAGCAAATGCAAAAAATGTTAATCGAAATTAAGCAAGAAATCAACAACTGACAAGAAATTCTTCTTTACAGGATGACTTGATTTATGATATGATACATCAGTGAGTGAAAAACTCATCTATTACGATATTCCGCTGAGGGTATTCCCTTAAGAATGTTTGGAAATAAGGAGAAGAAAAAATGAATCCATTAATTCAAGATTTAACACAAGAACAATTACGCTCAGACATTCCTGCATTTCGTCCTGGTGATACAGTACGTGTTCATGCAAAAGTTGTCGAAGGTACACGCGAACGTATCCAGCTTTTCGAAGGTGTTGTAATCAAACGCCGCGGAGCAGGTATTAGCGAAACTTTCACTGTTCGTAAAATTTCTAACGGTGTTGGTGTGGAACGTACTTTCCCATTACACACTCCTCGTGTTGCTCAAATTGAAGTTGTTCGTTACGGTAAAGTTCGTCGTGCGAAATTGTACTACTTACGTGCATTACACGGCAAAAAAGCTCGTATCAAAGAAATCCGTCGTTAATCAAGTTCGACCGAAAGCCCATGGTATCAATGATATCGTGGGATTTTTTTGTATTTTTTCACCTATTTAAATTTTATTTAGACTGTCTCTTTTTATCGTTGGGGGCAGAATGGGGGCAACTTTTAGGAACAACAAAAAAACTCTATCCGAGTAAGTACAAGACTAACTCAATAATAATTCATTTACATCTTAGCTAACTGTTGCAAAGTAAGTGAATCAGACTTAAGTGTCATTTAAGTACCTTCAAAATAAATTGATAAGCAATCTAGCTATTCTTCTTCATAAAACGGTTGATAAAATTCATCTCTTTCATAGACAATCGTATCCGCAGCAACCTGCTTACTTACGTTAAAATCTTTGATACAACCTTCAACTAAAAACCACTTTTCCTGTGGCTGCAAAGTGACTTGACACACTTCTTCCCAAAAGATTTTTTCGTTGTTTAAAAAAAAGCCTTCTTGGTCTGCCTGTCCCAAAAAAACACCACAACAAGGAGCTTTTAAACGCCCCCACGCATCACGTCGATATAGCTGAACACTTACTTCACAACCAGTACGAAAAGCTTGGAGTAAACATGCATCAATTTCTTCACTCATCTGACCAGTCATTTCAATTCGTTGGAATAATGCTTCTGCTTGATTGCTTTTTATCCCTTTTACAAGCTCATCCATCGCATAAGCAGTCCCCCATTTTAAACCAAATGGACGCTCTTGGTAATCGTTGTAACAACTAAATATTTTTGGACTCTTTTTTGGCTTCATCTTTTTCACTTCCTTCAATTCCAGCCATTCCACCGGCATGACCACCTACTAAACGGCTTCTTTCAAGTGCACGTCCGCCAGCTAACAAAGAATGCGCATGAATAATCGCCTCAAAACCATATTTTTCTCGTATACGATCAACAACAATGTCAAGTTTTTGGGCGCCCAGTTGTTTTTCCGGTTCTTCAAAAAAGTTCAGTTGAAATGATTGGGTAAAAACTAAATCGCTACATTGCACACCGATTTGTCTTACATCTTGCTGCTCATAATAGGCGTTAAAAATACGTAGTAACAGCTCACTTATTACTTTTGAGGAATTGGTTAATGGTACTTTTTTTTGTTGATGAAAACCTCGTTTGCCATTTTTATCAATAAATCCAAGTGAATAACCAATTGATAGACCCACACAGTGCGTTTTTAACCCCTCTGCACGTAAACGTGTCGCTATTTGATCCCCCATTTCTTGAATAACTACTTCAATTTCTTTTTTTAAAGTATAATCACGCGGCAAAATTTGCGAATGACTCACACTCTTGTTCTTAGGTTGGTAAGGATCACCTAAAAAGGTTCGATCAATTCCCCAAGCATGAGCATAGAGTTGCCCACCCAAAACACCAAGCTTTTCTTTTAAGTCATAGTAATTATAATGAGCTAACTCGTAAACCGAATATATTCCAATTTTTTCTAACTTTTTTGCGGTTTGTTTGCCAATCCCCCACATGTTTGTTAATTGTGGAATTTGCCAAACAGTCCGTGGCACATCTTTATAACGCCACTGGGCTTTCATATCTTTTTTTTGTTTACTTTCATTGTCAAGTGCTAACTTAGCTAACAATGGATTGTCTCCAATACCTACCGTTGTATAAAGGCCGGTCCGCTGATAAACTTCCTTTTGAATTTTCTGTGCCAATTCGTAAGCATTGGCCGCATGATACATTTTCAAACCATTCGTTACATCAATAAAAGATTCGTCGATGCTATAAACATGATGGTTTTTTTCATCGGCAAATTCTTGATAAATTTGATTGACTATTTTATTTTTCTCCATGTATAAACGCATTTGTGGTGGCACAATTACGAGATCTTTAGGATAAGGGAATGGTAAATCGCGCGCTCTAGAGACATTTGAAATACCATACGCTTTTTTTGCGGCTGGACTACTCGCTAAAATTAAACCACTACCTCGCTCACATCGTTTCTCACTAGGATAACTCATCACGACTAGTTTTGCTGTTAAAGGATTCAACCTTCTTTCTACGCATTCAACGCTTGCATAAAAAGATTTTATATCCAGGCATAAAATATCTCGGCTCGGTTCTTTCGTATAATCAAAAATTAAGTTCATTTTATCACCTCAAACAAAAGCAAACGTATGTTCTCTTTATTAAATCTATTAAACCATCTGTTCGCTTTTTTTGTCAAGCCAATAAAAAAGAAGGCTTAAAAAAAAGCCTCCTTTTATGAGTTAAAATATTTGATAAAACCAATTTGTTACATTGTCCCAGATGTTTTGAACAACTTTAAAAACCGTTGAGAACCAATTATCAAAAGAAAATTTTTGATTTAAATTATCAAATTGGTCAATTAAATCAAAACGAAAATACCACAAGCCAAAAATTAGAGCTACTAAAATAAGTAACTTAAAAATAAAAGAGCTTGCTTTTATAAGAATACGTACAGCAATTATAACAACGACTAAAGTAATAAGTAGTTCCATTTTTTAAGCTCCTTCCTTTTCAATGATAACTCATTATAGCGAATTCTTTAAATTTTCTCATCGGACTTAAGATGGAAAAAAACGAACGACAAAAAAAGACGAAACAAAAAATTTGCTTCGTCTTATCGCTACTTACCATCAAGAATGTTCAGACGAACCTTTTTAGGCCCTTCTGTACGTACACCGTAAACAATCGTGCGAATGGCTTTTGCAACTCGACCTTGTTTCCCAATAATACGTCCAATATCTTCTGGAGCAACCGTTAAGTTATATTCAAAGAAATCTTCTGACTCAACCACTTCAAGTTGGACTTGATCTGGATGAGCCACGAGCGGACGAACGATTGTCAAGACTAACTCTTTTAAATCTTTCATGCCTAAGCTCCTTATTTCTTAGTGAATTTTGCTTCATGATGTTTTTTCATAACGCCTTCTTTAGAAAGGATGTTACGAACGGTATCAGAAGGCTGAGCACCTTTTGCTAACCAATCTAAAACTAAATCTTCTTTGATTGTTACTTCAGCTGGGTTAGTTACTGGGTTATAAGTACCGACTGTTTCGATAAAACGTCCATCACGAGGAGAACGAGAATCAGCTACAACAATACGGTAAAAAGGATTTCTTTTAGAACCCATACGTTTCAAACGAATTTTTACTGCCATTATTTACACCTCCGTTGGTCTTAATCACAAGAGTTAGTGTACCAAATTTTCAGACAGGTGTAAAGAGTTTTTTCTTTACACCTTAAAAATATTTTTTAAAAGCGTTTTCTTGTCTTTTTTTTAAGTTTTGCGTTATCATAAACTTATTAAAAAGAGGAGGTTTTTTTGATGACTAAAATCGGCTTTATCGTTGGTAGCTTGCGTGAAGGTTCGTATAACAAAATAACTGCTAAAACATTTGCTAAATTGCTTCCGCCTAATTATGAAGCAGTTTGGATTGAAATTGGAGACTTGCCTTTTTACAATGAAGACTTGGATGTCGATGGAAAAACACCAGAACAATGGATAGATTTCCGGGAAAAAATTGCTACTTGTCAAGGCTTCTTCTTTTTCACACCAGAGTATAATCGCTCGGTGCCTGCTGTCTTAAAAAATGCAATTGACGTCGGCTCTAGACCTTATGGATCAAATGTCTGGGATACAAAACCTGCGCTTGTTGTTTCAGTTTCAATTGGAGCGATTAGTGGCTTTGGTGCCAACCATCATTTACGTCAAGCACTCGCTTTTGTCAATATGCCTACACTTCAACAACCAGAAGCCTACGTCGGAAACGTGACCAATTTACTTGATGACAACGGTGAATATATCACAAGTACCAAAGATTTCTTCCAATTAATTGTTGATAAATATGTTGATTTCTTTGAACGACTCACTAAATAATAATTAAAAACACTTGGTTATTTTAATTCATTTAAAATAACCAAGTGTTTTTATGCTTGTAAAATTTCAGTGATTGCCTCTAAAAGCACTAAACTTAAGTCTAGGGAATGTTCCCAGTACATCATTCCTCGTAAGCCTTTTTCTTTTACATAATTCGCTTTAGCTGCTAGTGAACGGGCATCATCATAAGAAATAAATCGTTCCCCATCAAAATAATAAGGCGCTTGGGCTTGTTCATCCCAAAAAACGAATGCCGCTTGTTTTTTTAGTAAATCGCTCAATTCGTTCCAATCCATTGTCTTATTTCCAAAACTTTGTGCTTGTTTCCCAATTGGTTGTTCTACTTGGCTAGCAAAACCAGACCAAATTCGGCTATAAAAAGCACCACCAATGACGATCTTTTGTGGTTCAACCCCTCTGGCTAATAAATTCTTCACCGCTTGGTCAACACTTAATGCCCCTTCTACTCCCTCATAAGAATATAAATTCGTATGGTGGCCCGCTATTTTGGTAAAACTACCACGCATATCATAAGTCATTACATTGACAAAATCCAAATAATCGATATAACGATAATCACCAATCGGGCACATTGTATCAAGTAATTCCTTTGCCGCACCGATTGCAGCCGTTAATAAGTAAGTCGCTTCCGTTGTTTGACTTAATTGATTTAAAGCGGCTCTTAACTCCGCCACAAAAAACAAAAAATTTTGCGCATCAGCTGGAGAAGCCGCAATGCCAGCTACATCCATCCCGGGATATTCCCAGTCTAAATCAATCCCATTAAAATTATATTTTTGCATGTACGTTAATAAATTTTGAATTAAAATTTCGCGGTTTTCTTTCGTGGCAACGCCTTCAGAAAAGCCACCCGCACTCCAACCACCAATGCTAATACATGTTTTCAGATGCGGATGACTCGCTTTTAATTCATTAATTAAGTGGATTTTTTTTAAATCCCTTACAATTGAAAGCCCCATGATATTAGCAAAAGCGTAATTAATAATCGTGAGTTGTGTCGCGGGGATATCTTCTTTTTCCCAATTTTTATTATCGTCTAGATAAGCAATAATTTCAGTCATTTCATCCCTTCTTTCTTCACTTTATGATAAGCGACTTCCCTTATTCAAACAATGGATTTTTTTATTTATATTAAAAAAAGCTTGCATTTTTTTAGTGTACTAGGTATATTAATACACACAAGGTGTATGACGTGCATTAATACACCTGATAACGCTCTTTGAAAGGAGTTCTTATGGTTACCATTGATAAAACAAGTAGTCGCCCCTATTATGAACAGCTCGTTTTAAGTATTAAGGAGGATATTCTACAAGGAATCTTAGTCCCTGGTGATAAAATACCTTCTGTTCGTGAAATGGCCAAGCAACTGTTGATGAATCCAAATACAATCAGTAAAGCTTACCAAGTTTTAGAAAGCGAACAAATTTTAGTGACTGTCAAAGGCAAAGGTACTTTTGTAAAACAGATTGAAAAAGGAGTGAGGGATTTGCGCCGAATTGAAGAACTACAAGATCAATTTAAAGAACTTGTGATTGAAGCAAAGCATTTGCAAGTCACACAAAGTGAATTAAAGCAATGGTTAAAAGAAGCCGACCTTGAATTAGGAGGTAAAAGAATATGAGAGTCCAACATCTTGATCAAATGATAGACCAAAAAAGTATTTTAAAAGACCTCACCTTTTCCCTTAATAAAAATGAAATTGTCGGTTTAATTGGTCGTAATGGTTCTGGTAAAACCACGATTTTTCAAACAATCGCTGGACAATACCTGTTAAACGATGGTGAATTATTCATTGACGACGTAAACATTGCACAACATCCAGAGAAACGACAAGAAATTTTTTATATTAATGAAAAAGAAAATTTTCTATTGAATTACTCATTAGATAAAATTAATCAGTTTTACCGAGCAGCTTACCCTAAATTTAACCAAGATTTATTTTTAGATTTATTAAAAACCCATCAATTGTCCAAACGCCTCATTTATAAACGGCTTTCTAAAGGGATGCAAGGTTTATTTTTAATGATTTTAGCAATTGCTTCAAATGCCACTTATTTATTACTTGATGAGCCATTTGATGGTCTTGATGTCATTGTTCGAAAGCAAGTGATTGGCCTTTTAGTCGAAAATTTAAGCCAAAGCAATCGAAGTGCTTTAATCGCTTCACATAACCTCAATGAATTAGAGGGGATTATTGACCGCGTACTTGTTTTAAAAGATCAAACAATTGTTCAAGACTACCGTTTAGAAACATTACGCGAGCAAGCCCGAAAGATTCAATTTGTTTTTAAAGCAAAAAAAGTGCCTGAGATTGTTAAGCAACACTCAAAAGTAATTCAAATTCAGGGGCGGGTAGTGACCGCTTTGTTTGAACAATTTCCAGAAGAATTAGCAACGGAAATTTTAAATTACGAACCAATTTTATTTGAAGAACTTCCTTTAACTTTAGAAGATTTATTTGAAGCGAATTTGAGTCGTGTAAAACTAATGGAGGATGAATAATGACGAATCTAAAAAAAATCTATGCCTTACGATATCAGAAAACATTGCTATTTTTATCTGGGCTCATTCTTTTTGTCTATGGTTATAGTAGTGTTGATACAATGAAAGATTGGCAGTGGCGTGATCATTATTACCATTCAGAGGAGTTTATCAACGAGTTTGAAGAGTCGCTTGACACGCGCATTCGCGACTATGATGAAAAAGGGCAACCAATTTACTATAACAATATAAAGGAATTCCAGGATACACAGTTGACCCTTTTCCAGCATTATCCTGAATCTTCCTTGTATTATACTGGGGCTGCTATACCTAGTCGATCTGTTTATTACCCTGGAAAAACATATACTTCTAATTCTAGTTATTTTGTTTTTTTATTTCCAATTGTTTTTTTAGCTGGCTTTGCTTTATTTTTTGTTGATCAAAAGACCAACTTTAATCGCTTATTATTTACTTTGCCAGTGAGCCGCAAACGGTTATTTCTTGATAAATTGCGGTATATTGCTTTACCTTTTGCTGGCGTTTTAGCACTTGGTTCTTTTTTACAAATTTTATTTTATACGTGGGGATTCCCAAGTGAATATGTCAATGCAAGTTTCTTTCAAATGCTTTATTCTGGATTTAGTCATTGGTTGTTACTGATACTTGCCTTTGTACTTGGTCTATTTTTAGGTGTTTTATTAAACCATTTAATTTTAGCGCCTACTTTAATTATCCTTGGTTTTTTTGCATTCTTGTTAGTTAGTGATTTTTACAGGAATTTTGCTTGGATTATCAACCATTATTTTCCAAAGGTTAAGTTTTATGACCTCGATGGTATTTTTGTTATTTGGCCGGGAAAAACAGCCTCTCCTTGGTGGATTATTTTAATGCTAGGATGTGCGATCGCCTTGTTCTTATTCCTGAGTTACGTCATTTTCAAACATCTCTCTCTAGAGAATACCGGTCAACTACTTAGCGTGCCTGATTTTAAACTACCTGTATTTATTACTCTATTTTTGCTCACGTCGATTTGGTTTAATTTAGGGCTATGGGATATCGGCTACAGATTATCAGCAAATTTAAGGTTGCCTTATGAAGAAGTAGCCTTAACGATTCTCTTGTGCCTGTCCATGAGCTTTGGATTAATTTATTATCCAGAGATATACAAAAAATGGCAAAATATTCAAAAAAAAATAGCTTAAAAAATAAGTACCTTGGTTGAATAAACAAACAAAGCCGTGTCTAGATTTTGACACGGCTTTGTTTGTTTATTCTTCTTTATGTTTTACTTTATCAATGAATTCATTCACCTTATGGCTAGCTTCATCGACTAATTCTTCAACCTTTTCTTTTGCTTTTCCGTACTCTTGTTGGATTTTTCCTTTTAGTTCTTCTGATTCATCACCGGTTACTTTCCCTTTCACTTCGGTTACTTTTCCTTTTAATTCTTCTTTATTTGGCATATAAATCCCTCCTCACATATTATGATAACGCTTTCTTTTTAGTTTTGCAAATAAAAAGCGTTGTCTTAAAAAATAATTCACTCTTTGAGACACAATCAAAAAAATACTCTAACGCTAGCAAATGACTAACATTAGAGCACTTTTTTAAGTTTTATTTTCTTTTTTTCTTCTTCTTTTTATTCTTTTTAATCATTTGATTCATGGCCATTTTATTTAACTTCCCTTTAATTCCTGTGCCAAACATTTGATCCATACCCGGAATCGCATTTAAGTTGCCTTTTGTCATTTGCTGCATCATTTTTTGGGATTCTTTGAACTGTTTAATCATCCGATTGACTTCCACAACACTATTACCAGAACCTGCAGCAATTCGGCGACGACGACTTGGATTTAATAAATCTGGATTTTCACGTTCAGCTGGCGTCATCGACAAGACGATGGCTTTTTTACGAGCGACATCTTTTGGATCGACTTTAAAATTCTCCATGCCAGCCATTTGATTCATTCCAGGAATCATTTTTAGTAAATCTTCTAGCGGTCCCATGTTCATAACTTGATCGAGTTGTTCGATAAAATCATTAAAATCAAACGTATTTTCACGCATTTTCGTTGCTAATTCTTCTGCTTTTTTCTCATCAAAATCTTGTTGCGCCTTTTCGATTAAGGTCAACATATCTCCCATGCCTAAAATTCGACTAGACATGCGATCTGGATGGAAAACTTCAAGATCGGTTAATTTTTCGCCAATCCCCGTAAACTTAATTGGCGCCCCCGTTACGGAACGAATGGACAGTGCCGCTCCCCCACGGGTGTCCCCATCAAGTTTTGTAATAATGACCCCAGTAATGCCTAATTGTTGATTAAAACTATCCGCAACATTAACGGCATCTTGCCCAGTCATGGCATCAACTACGAGTAGGATTTCATTTGGTTGAGCAATCTCTTTAATTTGTTTTAACTCATCCATTAAGCGTTCGTCAACATGTAAACGTCCAGCGGTATCAATTAAAACATAGTCATTTTTCTTTTCGCGCGCGTGAGCCATTCCTTGACGAACAATTTCAACCGGACTCACGTCTGTACCTAAATCAAAAACAGGTACGTCTAATTGTTGACCTAAAACTTTTAATTGATCAATCGCTGCTGGACGATAGACGTCACCTGCAATCATTAATGGGCGTGCATTTTCGGTTTTAATTAAGTGATTGGCTAATTTCCCTGTAAAAGTGGTCTTACCTGCCCCTTGCAAACCAACCATCATAATAACCGTTGGGATCTTAGGTGATTTTTGGATACCGACCGTTTCTGATCCAAGCGTTCGGGTTAATTCTTCATCAACAATTTTTACAATTTGTTGGGCGGGTGATAAACTTTCTAAAACTTCTACTCCAATTGCTCGCTCACGAACATTTTTGGTAAATTCTTTGACCACTTGCAAGTTAACGTCGGCTTCTAAAAGAGCCAAACGAATCTCTCGCATCATTTCTTTAATATCTGCTTCTGTCACTTTCCCTTTACGGCGTAACTTACTCATCGCCTGTTGTAAGCGATCGGTTAAACTTTCAAATGCCATTTATTTTCTCAATCCTTTACTCATCAATTTCTTCTAATGCTTTTACGTAATTTGCTAGTGTTTCATCTTTGGGATAATGGCTCCCTAAGTACGCTGATAGTTGTTCTAAAATTTGTTCTCTTGTAACATAATCAGAATAAATATGCAGCTTGCGTTCATAGTCTTCTAAAATTTTTTCGGTTCTTTTAATATTATCATAAACTGCTTGACGACTGATTTCATACTCTTCAGCAATCTCTCCTAAAGAATAATCGTCGGCGTAATACAATTCCATGTAATTCATTTGTTTTTGAGTTAAAAGTGTGGCATAGCATTCGAACAATGCATTCATGCGATTGGTTTTTTCAACTTCCAAACTCTTCCCTCCTTTTTAACCATTGTGCTTCAGAATAAACCGTTAGGCCTTGTTTTATAAAATAAGCTGTTGCAACACCGACTCCTGCCGTTTTAACACCTGAGAAATTACCGTCATAAATCCACTGATTCCCACAAGATGGGCTATTTTCTTTTAAAATTAATGTATCAATTTGGGCTTCTTGTAATTTCTGATAGGCTAAAATAGCACCTTGCTGAAACATTCTTGTCACGTCTTTGCCTTGATTGGTAATGACTTTTGCTTTTCCTTCCCAAACAGCGTAGCCATCGCCACCAACGATTTCAGCCGGATCGCGTGGAACAGGTAATCCACCTAAGACTTCTGGACAAATCATGATTGCCTCATTTTTTAAAACCAGTGATTCTATCGCCGCTATTTTTTGATGTTTGCCATCATAGCGGACTAGGCAACCACCTAAACAAGCACTTACTCCAATCATTTCCTTCCCTACCTTCTTAGCAGTCGCCTTTTATTATATCATTTAATCACGCTTGACCATAGTCCTTCATAGAATTTCATGATAAAATAAAAAGAGATAAATACTTAAAAAAGGAGATTTGAATGAAAAAAATATTAGTGGTTGACGATGAACCGTCAATTGTCACTTTATTAACATTTAATTTAGAAAAAGAAGGGTATCAAGTTTCTTCTGCGACCGATGGAGCAATTGGTCTCCAACTCGCCTTGGAGGGAAATTACGATTTTATTATTTTAGATGTCATGCTCCCTTCCATCGATGGGATTGAAATCACCAAACGGATCCGGCAAGAGAAAATCGACACACCCATTTTAATTTTAACAGCCAAAGATGATCCAATTGATCGCATACTCGGCCTTGAAATTGGAGCAGATGATTATTTAAATAAGCCTTTTAGCCCCCGTGAAGTCCTCGCGCGCATGAAAGCAATCTTTCGCCGAATAAAACTGACTCAACCGGATCCCGTTATAAAAGAAGAGGAAGTAGAAGCTCTTGTAGTAGGAGATATTCGAGCGGACTTAAAATCTTACCAAGTAACAATGAAACAAAAACCGATTATTTTGACACCTAAAGAGTTTGAACTGCTTGTTTATTTTATGCAAAGAAAAGGACGGGTCATTGATCGTGAGACCTTGTTAAACCAAATTTGGAATTTTGATTTTACTGGTCAAACTCGTATCGTTGATGTTCATATCAGCCATTTAAGAGAAAAAATTGAAACAGACCCAAAAAAACCGCAATATTTACTGACGATTCGTGGATTTGGCTATAAATTACAGGAACCAAGTCATGATTAAGCGCTATTTTTCTTTTTATCGCTTTTGGCCACTCCTTCTATTATTACTTTTTTCAAGTGGCTGGTATTTAATTGATAAATTTTACGACCAGCAAGTAATTAATCAACAAGAACGTTACCTCGCAAACAAAGGTGAACTTTTTCTTGAGATTGCCAATCAAAAAATCGAAACACTTGAAAGTTTTATCCAATTAAAAAGCCTTGAAGATAACGAACGTTTAACCGTTCTTGATGAAAAAGGAAACATTCTCTTTGATTCCTTTGACCCAAACCTCAGCGGCCAACGTTCTGATCGCCCGGAAGTACAAGCTATTCTAAAAAACAATACGATTGGACGGGCTTTACGAATGAGCCCAACTTTAAATAAAAAGTTATTATACATTGCTTTACCAATCAAAAAAGAGCAACAAATGATTGGTATTTTACGTTTAGCCGAACCTTTAGAAGATTTTTGGCCAGCTGCCAAAACAATGAAACAAGGGATTTTTTATGTTTATCTTTTATTGTGTAGTTTATTTAGCCTTTTACTTTATCAAGTTTTGCGTCAAAAAAATCGCCCCCTTGAAATTATTTTACCGGTATTAAATAAAATGATTGCAGACCCTGAACATACTGAAACCATTATAGCTAACTCGCCACAATGGGAAAATCTTTACCAGAGTATTAATCAACTTAGTGAACAAATGAGTCAAAATTATCGTAATTACCGCGCAACTGAAAAACAATTTTATTACTTACTAGAAGAATTAACCATTGGAGTTTTCTTAATCAATGCACAACATGAGCTTGTCTTTGCCAACCAAACTTTAAAAAATCAATTTGACTTAAAAACAAAAGTAAAATTGCCTACTCCCTTTGAAGAGTTGTTTCATGACGCGATGTTTATTCAAATGATTTACCAATTATCACACACGCAACCTTTTTTACAACAAAAACTTATTACAGGATCAACGAATTTACGTCTCGATCTTTCTTTGCGCTATTTCCCTGAAACACAACAAATTTTAGGTGTTTCTTACGACTTCACACGTATTCATCAATTAGAGCAAATGCAAAAAGATTTTGTTGCCAATGTTTCTCATGAGTTAAAAACACCCGTGACTTCTTTAATTGGCTTTACTGAAACGTTACTTGATGGTGCAAAAGAAGAGCCAGAAATTTTGACACAATTTTTACAAATTATGCAAAAAGATGCTTATCGTCTCGAAAAATTAATTCAAGAAATTTTACTCCTTTCAAAAGGAGAAGGCGTAACTTTTCCAGAAGAAGAAGTTTTGCTGATTGACTTTTTTCAACAATTAATTACGCGATATGAGTCGGTTATTCAAGAAAAAGAATTACAAGTGGAATTAAAGGGAGAACCAACCTTAACGCTCTCTACAAAATTGGATTTATTTTATCCTATTTTTAAAAATCTGTTTGAAAATGCTTTAAATTATTCTTTAGCAAAAGGGAGCGTTACGATTTGCTTTGAAGAACACCCTTCATCTTATCTTTTCGTTGTTCAAGATACAGGTATTGGTATTTCAAAAGAAGAGCAATCACGCGTTTTTGAGCGCTTTTATCGAGCGGATAAAGCACGTTCAAGGTTGGTTGGAGGCTCTGGCATTGGGCTAGCCATCGTTAAAGATTATGTCGCCCGTTTAGAAGGAACCATTACGCTTGAAAGTTATTTGGGGGTTGGTTCACGTTTTGAAGTCCAACTGCCAAAAACACTCAAAGACCATTCTTAATTGAATGGTCTTTGAGTGTTTTTATTATTGATTTGTTACTTCTCCTTTTGCATCACGGCTAACTGCCATCTTCGTTACTGGTAAGTAACCCAATTTAGGTACAAATTCTGTTTGAAAGGCATCGGATAAAATATAATCTAAAAAAGCTTGAACTTCTTTTGTTGGCTCCCCTTTTGTATACATATGTCCATAAGCCCAAATTTTCCAATCATTTGTTTGAATATTTTCTGCCGTAGGTTCAACACCATCTAATGCCAGTGCTTGAATCGTCTCGTCAATGTATGAAAGAGCTAAATAACTAATTGCTCCTGGCGTTTCAGCGATCATCTTCTTGACGGTACCTGAAGAATCTTGTTCTTGTGCTTGCATTGGCTGTTCACCATCTAAGCCCCATTTTTCAAAAGTCGCGCGCGTCCCACTACCTGATGCACGGTTAATGACGGCAATGGCAAGATCTGCGCCGCCAACGTCTTTCCAATTTGTTACTTTACCTGTAAAAATCGCAATCAATTGTTCTTTACTTAACTCTTTTACATTGGCTTCTTTATTTACCACCGGTGCCATACCGACAACCGCAACTTGAAAATTCTCTAATTCTTCTGCGGGTACGCTCTCTTTTTCATCTGCAAAAACATCTGAATTGCCAATCGTAACTGCACCACTTGAAACTTGACTTAATCCTGTTCCACTACCGCCACCTTGAACAGAAATCTCATAATTTGGATGTTCGCTCATAAAGTTTGTGCCTGCAGTGTCAACGAGTGGTTGAAGTGCTGTTGACCCTACCGCGACAATTTTTACAGGTTCACTATTCTCTCCTCCATTTTGAGAAGCTGTCCCAGATTGGGCACATGCTCCTAGTAATAAACCGAAACTTGCGACGAATAAGCCAATTTTTTTCATTGTTTGTTTTCCCCCTTTTTAATTACAAGATTAGTTTAACAAGCAAATGTAAAGTTCATTTAGTCCATTCGTAAAGATTTCGCTTGAGTTTGTAAAGTTCTTGTAAATAGCCAGTGGAATGAATGAGTAAACTAAAAAAAGGCCCTTGTACCACATATAATTATTAGCATAAGATATTTTTTTCTTTCAATAAAAAAAGGTGTTGCCACTGCCTCTTTACAGTAACAACACCAGATATTATAGATTCTTTAAATATTCAAATACTTTTCTAAACGATTCATCGCTTCTGTTAAAGTTTCCAAGCTGGCAGCATAGCTAATGCGAACATAACCTTCCCCCGCTTGTCCAAAAGCAATCCCTGGAATTATAGCAAGTTGCGCTTTTTCAGCCAAATCAACACAAAAATCCATTGAATTTTGAATATAAGCTGCAGGAATTTTTGCAAAAACATAAAATGCACCTGAAGGTTTTGCGACTTCAAATCCAAACTGCGTCATTTTTTGAAAGATAAAGTCACGACGCTCTTGATAAGCTTCTTTCATCACTTGGCCTTCGTTTATCCCTGTTGTTAGAGCAACATAAGCCGCCTTTTGGGAAATCGTGCTTGCCGCAGTTACTAAATATTGGTGTACTTTTATAATTTCTCTTACATAGTCTTCCGGGCCAAATATAAAGCCAATTCGCCACCCTGTCATTGCATGTGATTTTGATAATCCGTTAATTAAAATCGTTTGTTCCGGTAAAAACTCTGCTATGGAAGTATGCGTTTCGTCATAAACTAATTCACTATAAATTTCGTCACTGACAACAAAAACTTCATATTTTTTCAAAACACTCGCCAATGCTGCGACTTCTTCACGTGAATACGTCACGCCTGTTGGATTACTTGGATAATTTAAAATAACAACCTTTACCGATTGTCCATGTTCTTTTAATGCGGATTCAAGCAATTCAGGTGTTAATACAAATCCAGTCTGACTTGTATCAATATAGACTGGGGTTGCTTTAGCTAAAGTAATAACTGGTTCATAACCAGGATAAATCGGTGTCGGCATTAAGACCTTGTCACCAGCTTCTAACATACTAAACAATGTTGCCGCAATCGCTTCTGTTCCGCCCACTGTCACGATGGCTTCTTTTTGCCAATCATAAGTGACTCCATATTTTTTTTGGACAAACGCACAAGCCACTTCTCTTAACTCAGGTAAGCCAGACATGCCTGTATAATGACTAAAATTATCTGTAATTGCTTTTATTCCCGCTTCTTTTACAACTTCAGGTGTGTCAAAATCCGGTTCACCAAGCGTTAACTTTAATATATTTGGAATCGTAGAAACCCTTTCATCAAATTGACGAATTAAAGAGACCGCAATTTGGTTGACTTGTGGATTTAAACGTTTTTGCAATGGACTCATTCATATCCTCCTTAAAAAATCATGATTGTTGCTATCTTACCATAAAAATGATTAAGATTAAAATATTTTAATCATTTTTCGCTACTTTTCTAATTTTCAAATCGAACCATCGCAAACTTTACCAGTTAAATGAGTTGCAGTCGTCACACTTTTGTTTATGGTAGACGATTTTTTAACTTAAATTAATTGTGAAAAAAGATCGCAAAAGTTCGTTTGACACGAACCTTTGTGATCTAGCAACCCTTAATTTTCAACTAAATGAATTTTTTTAATAATCAATTTATCGAAAAGCTGACTTTGGTTATCCGGTTCGCCAATTACTTCAGCTAAGATACTTTTACCAGCTGGTTTTCCACGATATTGATAGAGCATCTTGCCCGTTTCATTCAATTCGTGAAGCATCTCATTCACGCCTCCAAAACCTGATTTTTTAGTAATGAAGCCCAATGTAACAAGTTTCTCATCTAGATTTTTAGCTGAGATTGAACTGCCTGAGACAATTTCTTTTCGAATTTGATTAAAAAGCTCTTCTAAATAAGGGCTCATTGAAACGCTTGATGCAGGCAAAGCCTCATTTTGCTCTTTTTCTAAAACTACTTTTGCGTTTGATTGATTTTCCAAGATCGCCCGCTTTTCTGCTAATTCTTGTAATAAGGTTTCATATTGTTCTTGGGTCAACATGACGCCAGCAACTTTTTCCCGATTGAATACATATACGCCTGTTCCCGCTTCTCTAGCTTGTTGGAAAACATCCATTGGTGATTTTTTTACTTCTGTAATAGAAGTGGTTGGTACTTCTAGTTTTTTTAAAGGCATCTTCCATTCACTCCTTTTCAACAAAAATATTATACCATAATTATTGATGGACGTTTACTTGAGTTGCTGGATGCTGGCATTGGCATTGACCAGGAATGCAGTTGCAAGCGATTGATTCGACAACCGTTTTACGAGCTAAAACATCTTGTAGCAAAGAAACGTCGGCTTGGGTGAGTGGGACGTCTTCAATAATTTGCGCAAGCGATGACCCCATTCTTTTAGCGCATATATGACCAAAAAGTTCTTCGGTTGCTTGAAAAAGAATTTGGTCTTCTCTTACATTCGCTGAGTAAATAAACTTTTTACCGACTTGATCTGTTTTTAAGGCTTCTTTTTTTACAAGGCGCCCTAATAAGGTTTTTATGGTTGCTAACTTCCACTGCATTTTATCGCCTAAAATTTGTTCAATCGTGGTCGCGTCCACTTGACCTTTTGTCCAAACGACACGCATAATTTCCCATTCGGCATCGCTTATCCGAATCGTCTCTTCAATCTTTGTCATCTACAAAACAACCTTTCCACACGTTCTTCTCGTTTAGTTTACACCTGTAATCTTTTCTTGTCAAAAAAGACACTTTTAAAAATAAAAGTGTCTTTCTTTTGATTAAAAATGGACTTGATACGTCGTTTCTTGGCGGTAAGGTTCATTTGGTCGCAACACGATATCACCAAATTGAGCATATTTTTCAGTTCCAGGTACGGCTTGTGTTTCGATAGCCAGACTACCATGATTAGTTAAGCGGCCAGTTTTCATTTGAGTATCCGCTTCATTTTCTCCAGTTGTATATAAAACAACCGCTGGAGCCGTTGTCGCGACACTTAAGCGAACTTTTTGATCCGGACTAACTAAAACTAAATCTTCTTTTTGCTCATGATGAAGTAAGAATGGATCGTCTAATAAAGTTGTGCCAATTTGTTTTGCCTTGAGAAAGTCAAATTTTGTATCCATTACTGGCAATGTTTTACCGTTTGTCGTAACGTCGGCGTTCGTTTGTGCGACTTCTTTTGCATTCACTTGTAAATAGTGAAAGTCAATTGGCTCTGACGCTTGACCCGTTAAATTAAAATAACCATGATTGGTTAAATTAAATAAGGTTTTTTGATCCGTCTTTGCAAAATAACTTAAACGTAACGTGTTTTCTTCATTCAATGCATACGTTACCTCGACTTGAATATTACCAGGAAATCCTCCGGTACCATCGGCAACTTCTAATGAAAAAACAACACCCGCTTCGGTTTCATTTTGAAAGGTTTTCACCTGCCATTTTTTAGTATCATAACCAGTAGAACCACCATGTAACGTATTGCCTTGTTCGTTTGCTTCACTATGATATATTTTCCCATCAAGTTCAAACTGAGCGCCTGCAATTCTACCCGCAACCGGGCCAATCGTCGCACCATAATAACGTGCTTTTTGGTGATCAACTAAAGATTCATAGCCAACAACTAAATCACGTGGTTGACCATCCACTAAAACAATCCACTCGTAAAGCCTTGCGCCATCGGCAATCACAGAGACTTCCACTTGGTTTTCATTATATAAAGTATAGACTGTTCCAACATTTTTTCTTTCTTCGCTTCTAACTTTCGGCATTTTCCATTCTCCTTTTATGAAAAGCTTTTCATGAGTAAAGTATAGACAATTTAACTTGTTTCTGTCAATGTTGTTTAAAATATTACTACTCTTGCCAGCTACAAGACCAGCAAGAAAGCCAATCTAGCACTAAAAACAACCCAAAACCTAGACCACTTAAAATTAAAATTCCTCCATACATGGCTGGATAATCCATGCGTGTCCAAGAATCCATAATCAGATAGCCCATGCCATATTCCGTACCATAATTTTCTGTAAAAAATAAAATAGACAAAGCCGTCCCCAAGGAAATACGGATTGCACTTAAAACGCTTGGGATAGTCGCCGGAATTGTAATTTGGATTAATTGTCGAAGCGAACTCGCTTGTAACGTTTGGTAAACCTTATAATAATCGCTAGGAATTTGACGAATCGCATCACGCACCGCCACGGTTACTTGGGGATAAACAATCAAAACGATCATAACCACTTTGGACGTATCTCCTAGCCCACCGAGCAACATGACAACTGGTAACAGCGCCATTTTAGGAATCGGATAGGTTAAATAAATGAGCGCATCGAAAAAAGCACGACCTTTGGTACAACGCCCAATAAGTAAGCCACTCAAAAAACCAAAACTACTTGCAATAAAAAGACCGAAAAAAATGCGAAATAAGCTTGCTTTTAAATGCCAAAGTAGTTGTTTTTCCACTAAATAGGGCAAGCGAGCAATCACTGTTAACGGATTTGGTAATAATGGCTTATTAAGTAAGTGCGCACTTAAAAACCAAACGCCAAAAAAAAGGAGAATAGCACCGACGCCACTTAGCAGGCCACTCCATCGTTTTTTATTCACGCCTCAATCTCCTTCCTTAATGCTTGAACCGTTTCAAAAAGTTGGAGCGATTGACGGTTTTTAATTAGGTCTAATTTATTCGAAAATGGACTCGGAATACGTTTTTTGATTTGACCTGGATTGGCGGCCATCACAATCACTTCATCTGCTAATAAGACTGCTTCTTCAATATCATGTGTCACAAATACAGTTAGTGGCTGACTCGCTTGCCAACAGTTCAAAAATAGCTGCTGGGCTTTTTCACGCGTAAACGCATCAAGAGCTGAAAATGGTTCATCCATCAAAAAGATGGCACTCTGAGAAGCGAAACAACGGGCAATCGCTACCCGTTGTTTTTGTCCACCACTGAGTTGCTTGGGGTATTTTTTCAAGTGTGAAGCTAGACCCATCTCTTCAACCAAATACTTAATTTCAGTTTTTTCAGCGCTCGTCAATGCACGCTTACGACTAATGGTAGCTCCTGTCAGTACAGCTTTTTCAACCGTTTGCCATGGTAGCAGCCCGTAATCTTGGGGCACTAATGAAACAATCACTTCTTTCATTGGCATTTGATCAAACAAAATTGCACCGCTTGTTACTTTTTGAACCCCAGCAATTTGTTCAAGCAACGTTGTCTTGCCCGCTCCAGAAGGCCCAATCAGACTATAAATTTTTCCCTCATCTAATTTTAAATTTATCTGATTTAAAATGATTTGGTTCTCAACTTGATAAGAAACATTTTGAACTTCTAAAGATCTATTGGAAATAAACATTACTTAAAACGTCTTTCGGTTCAATTTCTTTTTCTAGCAAGCCTTTTTCAACCGCCCAAGCAAAGGCCTCTTTAATATCTGTTTCTTTTGTTTGGAATGCTTTTTGGTACGTTGGCACGTTAATTTGATCTTTTAGTGTTTCCGGAAAACCAATTTCATCAATAAATAATTGAAGATATTCCGATTGTTCATGTGTATTCATCCAATCAACGGCGTCATTATAAGCCTCATACATTCCTTTAATTGCTGCTGCTTTTTCATCAATGATGGCTTGTGGAAATGTCAATGCAAATAAATTAATTCCTAAATCAAGCGTTGACCCCAAATTATGCATCCCTTGTGTGACGGTCATTGTGACGAAGGGTTCTGGTAAGACAGCGGCACTTGCTTGATCATTTGTTAACAATTCAACACGTGCGGGTACTTGAGGTACTTCAACCATTTGGACTTCAGAAGTTTGTAAACCAGCTTGTTCTAAAAACTTCTCAGCTACAAATTCAGGACCTTGATTTTTTAAAATCACCACTTCTTTTCCTTTTAAGTCAGCCACGGTTTGAATCTCTTTTGCTCCAATAAAATCAAACTGCCCCTGAGTAGCGCTTGTAATCTTAACATCCATCCCACCTTGTAAATACGTTGCAAAAGAAATTAAATCGGCATTAATCCCATCAACCGCTCCTGCTTGAAAAGCCGCATCTCGATCTTTTCCAGATTTAAAAGCTTCAATCTGTAATTCAACGCCATGGTCTTTATCAAAGCCTTGCTCATGAGCAATAATTAAAGGGATGTTATCCATCGACGGCATGACCCCAATTTTTAATGGTGTGAAGCTTTCTGAGATGGTTTCGACTTGTTTTGAAGTTTCTGTTTGGCTTTCTGATTTTTTTGTTTCACTTCCACAGGCACTTAAAGTTAGTAATAGTACTGCAGAAAAACCAATTAAAATTCTTTTCATAAAAAATTCCTACCTTTCATTTGTGAACTATTTCATTTTACCATGATTTTCAATTTTGAAAAGAGACTTTTTACCCTTTAAATAACAAAAATGATTGATTAACTTTCTTAATTGGCGTTTCTTACAGGCCGGAGTTAACCTAAAAAAACACTCTGGCATCCTATCCTTTAGTTTGCCAGGAGTGTTTACTTTTTCCATATTCTTTTCATTTTTAATGATAAGCGTTTAATTGGACCTTTGCGTTCTTTAATTTGTCCGTAGACGAACTCTTCTACCACAGCATTGATGATTCCACCCAAGATAATAATCATCGCTGCAAAGTTTAACCACAACATTAAAACAATAAAACTCCCAATAATTTGATAAGCACTTAACCGCGATGCAAAATAACGGGCATAAATACCAAACCCTTGGGACAATACCATCCAACCAATCGTTGCAAAAAAAGCACCCGGTAAGATGGAGCGTAAATGAACTTTTACATTCGGAATAACACTATAAATGACCGCCATCAAGGTAAGGAGTGCGACAACCGTTAATGGCCACTTGACCGTCTGAAAGGTTGAAATCCAATGATCAGAAAATAAAAAAATTGGTTGAAGTTGGTCCAAAATAAGCTTCCCAGCTCCAACAACAATCGTTACCCCAACAATGGCCAGCAGTAAAACAAAAACGGTCAAAACCGAAACAATCCGGACAATGATAAAATTCTCTCGGTTTTTTACGCCATATGCCTTATTCAAAGCGAGTTGCAAAGCATTCATACTTACGCTTGCTGACCATAACGTTAAGAGGGCTGAAAATGATAGTAAGCTACCCGAACTTTGCGTTAAGAGGTCTTGAATTGCTGGACCTAAAAATTCATAAATCGGTTCAGGAATGACTTCTTGCAAGTAAGGCATAATCGTATTGGGATTAATTTGTAAAAAAGGCAAGACGTTTCCAACGGCAATTAATAAAGGAAACAAAGATAATAATAAGTAATACGCAATGACAATCGAACCTTGTGTCATTTCAGATTCCTTTATCCTGATTTGAACCGTTGATAAAAATCGTTTCGTTTTTTCTTGTTTAAAAAAATGGATCAATTTTTTCATTGCCGACTCCTTTTTAGTCTTCTTAATACGTTCCTTCTTCCCCTTGAGAAGTCAAAATTAATGGGCCATCAGCAGTGATAGCAATACTATGCTCATATTGACAGCTTAACCCACCATCAAGCGTTCTTGCCGTCCAACCGTTACTGTCCATTTTCATTTTCCAAGTTCCTGTATTAATCATCGGCTCGATTGTAATCACCATGCCTTCTTTTAGACGCAAACCTTTGCCCGCTTCACCATAATGTGGAACAGCAGGGCTTTCATGGATTGTCGGACCAATGCCGTGGCCAATAAAGTCACGAACAACACCATACCCTTCTTTTTCAGCATACGTTTGGATCGCATGCCCAATATCGCCAATTCGGTTCCCAACTTTGGCTTGCTCAATGCCTAAATAAAGTGCCTTTTTAGTTACATCCATTAATTGCGCGACCTCAGGAGAAGCTTCTCCCACTACATAGGCCCAACAAGAATCAGATATTGCGCCATTTAATTCCACACACATATCCACTTTAATTAAATCACCATTTTTTAACGTTTTACGACGAGGGAAACCGTGACAAATTTCGTCATTAATACTGCAACAAGTCGCATATTTATACCCTTCATAGCCAATTTGAGCTGCGATTGCTCCTTGACTTTCAATTGCGTTTTTAACAAATTCTTCGATATCCCAACTGGTTATCCCTGGTTTAATAAAGTTGCGTAGCGCGCGGTGAACGCCGGCTAACAAGGCGCCTGATTCGGCCATTTTTTCAATTTCTCTTTTTGATTTTAATGTAATCATTGATCTATTCCTCTCCTTTGAATCTTGTCTATTTTACCACAAAGATCGCTATTTTTCCAAATCCCTTCCCTTTTTAAGAGGTTTTCAATGACTTTGAAGTTTGATATAATCAAATGGACAAATATTGATTAAGAAAGTGGTGCGATAAATGACTCTCGCAAAGATTGTTTATGCCAGTATGACTGGAAACACAGAAGAAATAGCAGATATTGTTGCCGAAACATTAGAAAATTTAGGCATTGAGGTTGAAATAAATGAATGCACGCAAGTCGATGCAGACGAATTTGTAGATGCTGATCTTTGTATCGTTGCAACTTATACTTATGGTGACGGTGACTTACCAGATGAGATCATGGATTTTTATGATGACTTATTAGAGTTAGACTTGACCGGGAAGATTTTTGGTGTATGTGGTTCCGGTGATACTTTTTATGATGATTTTTGTAAATCTGTCGATGATTTTGAAGCAGCTTTTACCAAAATCGGAGCGATTAAAGGGGCTGAAAGTGTCAAAGTCGATCTTGCCGCTGAAGCAGAAGATATTGAAAACCTAGAAGCCTTTGCCAAAGAATTGGTTGAAAAGATAAACTAAACAAAAAGGTTGGCAAAAGGCAGTTATTTCATCCTAACATTTGTTCATATAAAAGGACTGTGACTTTAGATTTTCGTCACAGCCCTTTTTTAATTGTTTTTAAAGAAGTTCCCAAGCGTAAATAAAGTAATTTCTTTTCCTTTATCTTCTAAGGTCGCTTCAATAAACGAGCTTAGTAGTGCTTCGATTTCCGTTTTTGAGTAGTGTAACAATTCGGTACTGATCATAGAAGCAATTCCCGAGATAAAGATCCAAAAAGAACAATAGAGTGACGCTTGTTTGTCTAAATCAAGTGTTCGTAGCACGTCATCTTGCTTAAGGACTTCATAAAAATATTCTCTAAAAGCAACTTGCATTTGACTAGCACCAGAGATTTCTTCCAAATATAACGCACGATAAAGTTGTGGTTGGTTAACAGCGAGTTCAATAAAGTTTGTTCCTAATTCAACCAATATGTTTTGTTTTTTTCTAACGGCTAAAAAATCTTCATTCACTTTTTCAGCCATCATTGTAAACAACCCATCTTTTAAATCATCCATGTTTTTAAATTCTAAGTAAATTGGTTGTGTCGAACAATTCATTTGCAATGCAATATTCCTTGCGGTGAAATGGGAAAATCCATTATCCGCGATGACTTGGTAGGCGGCTGTAAGAATTTGCTCTCTTGTTATCGTTTTTTTTCGTGCCATCTCCCTCATTCCCCTTCGTTGAAATGGTTATTTAATTCTCCATTCTTTCTTTCATTTTAGCATTTTTTTTCTTAAATGAACATTTAAACGCTTTAAACTTCAAAAAAAGTTCAAATATTCTTTGTTTTTTGAAAAAAACACTTTCTGTCATTTATTCCCTTTCTTTCAAGATATGATATAATTAAAAACAAAAAATAAATTTATGAGGAGTCTGTTTTATGGTATTAGAAAACTTTAATCATTACTTAGAAAAATACGCTGAGCTAATTGTTGCTGTCGGCGTTAATGTTCAAAAATCTCACACGGTTGTTTTAAATATCGATGTTGAGCAAATTGAATTAGCTCATTTAATTACTAAAAAAGCTTACGAACATGGTGCAGCAGAAGTCATTGTCCGTTGGGCAGACGACTTTATTCTAAAAGAATTTTTGCTTCACGCAGATCAAGAGCGTTTAGAAAATATTCCCTCATTTAAAATCGATGAAGCAGACGATTGGGTAGCAAAAGGGGCAAGTCGAATTGCGGTTGTTTCTTCTGATCCAGGCTCTCTAGCGGGTGTAAATCCTGAAAGAGTCGCCGCTTTTCAAAAATCAAACAGCAAAGCAATGGAAAACGTGCGTAAAGCAACACAAGCCAATAAAGTTTCCTGGACGGTCGTAGCGGCTGCCGGACAAGAGTGGGCCAAAAAAGTCTTCCCTAATTTAGAACCAAGTGCCGCAAAAGAAGCGCTTTGGGAACAAATTTTCAAAACAACACGGATTGATCAAGCAGATCCCGTTCTGGCTTGGAAAAAACATACCGATACGTTGCAAAATAAAGCAAGTGAATTAAATGCTGAACAATTTGTTGCACTACATTACACAGCTCCTGGAACAGACTTAGTTGTTGGTTTACCTAAAAATCATATTTGGGAAGGCGTTGGTAGTTTAAACGCGCGTGGCGAACAATTCAATGCGAATATGCCAACAGAAGAGGTCTTTTGTGCTCCTGATGCCAATCGCGTGGATGGTTACGTTTCA
Organism: Enterococcus lemanii; assembly: GCF_016909125.1. Taxonomy (GTDB): domain Bacteria; phylum Bacillota; class Bacilli; order Lactobacillales; family Enterococcaceae; genus Enterococcus_I; species Enterococcus_I lemanii. The sequence goes on from NZ_JAFBFD010000003.1 coordinate 36,860, forward strand.
AGTACAAAACCACTAAGTTATGCGGGTAGCATCATTTCAGGGATGAAGTTTACCTTCAAAGACGGAAAAGTTATTGATTTTTCTGCAACAGAAGGAGAAGAAGTTTTAGCTAAATTACTTGAAACAGACGAAGGGGCGAAACGTTTAGGTGAGGTCGCTTTAGTCCCAGATCCTTCGCCAATCTCTCAGTCAGGCATTACTTTCTTTAACACTTTGTTTGATGAAAATGCCTCAAATCACCTAGCTTTTGGTTCTGCCTATGCTTTTAATTTACAAGGCGGAACAGAAATGAGTGAAGAAGAATTAGCAAAAGCTGGGCTAAATCGTAGTTTGACCCACGTTGACTTTATGATTGGATCAGCAGAAATGGATATTGATGGTCTTCGCGCAGACGGCTCTCGTGTACCAATTTTTCGTAAAGGCGATTGGGTTTAAAAAAGACATTAAACTTATTTCATGAAAAGAAGCTTTTTTTCGAATCTTTTTCATTTTGCTAGAAAAGAGACAATTTTTTTGATACACTTTACTTCATATGAAGGGAATGAAATGAATGACACCCAATCGTGAAGATTACTTGAAACTGATTCTTGAACTTGGTGGCGATCATAATAAAATTAATAACAAACAAATTGTCACAGGTTTAAGCGTTTCTCCTGCTTCTGTTAGCGAAATGATTACGAAACTAGTGAAAGAAAGCCTTCTTGACCATGTTCCTTATCAAGGCGTTCAATTAACTGAAAAAGGACTCGTATTAGCAAGTTCGCTAATCCGTAAACATCGACTTTGGGAGGTTTTCCTAGTCCAACATCTCGGTTACACTTGGAATGAAGTGCATGATGAGGCAGAAGTATTAGAACATATTACTTCTAGTAAGTTGGCCAATCGTTTAGCTAATTATCTAAATTCTCCTGCTAATTGTCCACATGGAGGGATGATTCCAGCTGAAGGAGCTTTAGTCAATGAGAAAGAACGAAAAAATCTAACGAGCTACCCACTTCATGCAAAAATCCGCATTGCTCGTGTCTTAGATGAGCGAGAACTACTTGATTATTTAGTCATGATTCATTTACATTTAAACGAAGAATATGAAATCGTTGAGATTGCTCCTTACGAAGGACCGATAACCCTTAAAAATAACAAAAAAACGGTTGTTGTCAGCTTTAAAGCAGCAAATTCTATTTTTGTTGATACAATACCAGAGGAGTGATTACAAATGACAGAAAAAAAAGTTCTATTTACAATTTTTGGCGCAACTGGTGACTTAGCCCAAAGAAAGCTTTATCCATCTTTATTTCGTTTATATCGAACGGGTCACTTAGCCACATCTTTTGCAGTCATTGGTACCGCGCGCCGTCCTTGGACAGATGAAAAATACCGCGCAATTGTCGAAGAAACGATTGCTTATTTAAACCCTTCTGAACAAGAAGCAGCAGATTTTTCATCTCATTTTTATTATCAAGCACACGACGTAACCGATACCGAACACTATGATGCTTTAAAAGACCTTGCAACTAAACTAGATACTAAATACCAACTTGAAGGGAACTTACTTTTTTATTTGGCGATGTCCCCAAGCTTCTTTGGCACAATTGTTGAACACTTAAAGTCGCAAGGTATGTTAGATTCCAATGGTTACCATCGTGTAATTATTGAAAAACCTTTTGGCTCGGACTATCAAAGTGCCAAGAAATTAAATCAAGAAATCACAAATGTTTTTGCTGAAAATGAGATTTATCGCATTGATCACTACTTAGGCAAAGAAATGATTCAAAACATCTCTGCCATTCGTTTTGCAAACAATATTTTTGAATCGATGTGGAACAACCGCTACATTGATAATATTCAAATTACGATTGCTGAAAATCTAGGTGTTGAAGACCGTGGCGGCTATTATGATAAGAGTGGTGCTCTAAAAGATATGGTCCAAAATCATATTTTACAAATTCTATCTTTACTTGCGATGGAACCTCCTGTTGCTTTTTCTGAAAAGGAAATTCGAACAGAAAAAATCAAAGCGTTAGAATCGGTTCGTGTTTATTCACCAAGCGAAGTTAAAGATAATTTTGTCCGCGGACAGTACAATGCTGGTCATTTAGCCGAAGAAAAATACCTTGCTTACCAAGACGAACCTGGCGTCGCTGATGGTTCAACAACGGAAACATTTGTAGCTGGTAAATTTGCCATTGATAATTTCCGTTGGTCAGGCGTCCCCTTTTATGTCCGAACAGGGAAACGTTTAACTGAGCGTGGAACACGAATTAACATTGTCTTTAAACAAGTCCCCGTCAACTTATTTAAAGCCGAAGTCGGAACTACTTGTGAACAACCCTGTTTAGACCCAAATATTTTGACCATTTATATTCAACCAACTGAAGGTTTTTCTCTTTCTTTAAACGGCAAAGAAGTAGGGCCAGCCTTTAATATGTTGCCAATTCAACTGGCTTACCGTAATAGTTCTGAAGTCATCGAAAATACACCTGAAGCTTACGAAAAACTTTTACTAGATGCTTTAAATGGTGATGGCACAAACTTCACTCATTGGAAAGAAGTTGCCCAATCTTGGCGCATCGTGGATGTTATTCGTCAAACTTGGGATGAAGATACAGCTGAGCTTCCTAGCTATGCTGCTGGAACGATGGGGCCTCAAGCAGCTTTCGACCTTTTAGAAAAAGACGGTTTCCAATGGATTTGGCAGCCGGATGCATGGTACCGTGAGCGCAATTTACTTTAATAGCTAAAAAATACACCGAAGATTTTTCTTCGGTGTATTTTTAATTTCATTAAGCTTCAAATCCTTCTGCAACTGCTGCGGGATACTCCTTTGTGACAACTTCTGCACAATGACCACAAATCGTTGGTAATTTAGCATTTGCGCCGACATCTTTTTTAATTTGACGACAACGTTCACAAACGTCCCCTTCTGCTTTTTCAACTAGAATTGCAACATCTTCGAACTTCATTGCCTGCTCAGGGACTTCTACACCTGGCGCTTTCACTTCAAATGAATCTGGTGAAACAATTAGCAATTGTGGTAAATTCGCATTCACAGCGACTAATAAAGCCGCGATTTGTTCATTCGGATATAACGTTAACTTCGCTTCTAAAGACTTCCCAATTAATTTTTCGTTACGAGCTGTTTCTAAAGCTTTTAAAACATTGTCTCTAAAGTCCATGAAGGCTGACCATGTATCAAGCAATTCTGCTTGGTTAACAAAATTTTCTTGGAACTCAGGGAATTCAGCTAATTGAACATAACTCTCTTCTTCTTTTAAATGTGACCAAATTTCTTCCGCTGTATGTGGAATAATCGGCGTTAATAATTTCGTCAAGCCAACTGCTGCTTCATAAAAGACTGTTTGCATGCAACGACGTTCATAATTATCTTTGGCTTCGATGTAGACAACATCTTTTGCAAAATCTAAATAAAACGACGATAAATCAATGGTTAAGAAGTTCATTACTGTACGGTAAATTTGTAAGAAGTTGTATTTTTCATAACCTTCTTCACGAATTTCTTTCATTGTTTGGTGCAAGCGAATCGTCATATATTTATCAACCGAGCGTAAATCTTCATAAGCCACACGATCGGTTGCTGGATTAAAGTCTTCTGTATTCGCTAATAAGAAACGCATAGTGTTACGAATTTTTCGGTAAACTTCAGCAACTTGATTTAAAATATCCATTGACACACGTACATCCGCTTCGTAATCAACGCTACTCACCCATAAACGTAAGATATCTGCTCCCATTTGATTGATAACCTTTTCAGGGGCAATCGTATTGCCTAATGATTTACTCATCTTACGACCTTCACCATCTAATGTAAAGCCTTGCGAAAGAACTGCTTTATATGGTGCTACGCCGTTAATTGCAACACTTGTAGTAATACTTGAGTTAAACCAACCACGGTACTGATCTGATCCTTCTAAATACATATCAGCTGGGAAACTTAAATCAGCCCGTTGACGTAAAACAGCTTCATGAGAAGACCCTGAATCAAACCAAACATCCATAATATCTGTTTCTTTCGTAAATTCACCATTTGGCGAACCTGGATGAGTAAAACCAGCTGGTAATAATTCTTTGGCTTCTTTTTCAAACCAAATATTTGAACCATGAACGGCAAATAAGTTGGCTACGTGTTCAATGGTTTCTGGTGTGATAATTGGTTCACCATTTTCTGCATAGAAAACAGGTAGCGGCACGCCCCATGCACGTTGACGAGAGATGACCCAGTCACCACGATCACGAATCATATTGTAAAGACGCGTTTTACCCCAAGGTAAGATCCAGTCAACTTTTTCAACTTCATCTAAGATATTTTGGCGAAACTTATCAATTGACGCAAACCATTGTGGTGTCGCACGATAAATGACTGGTTTTTTTGTACGCCAATCATGTGGGTAACTATGCGTAAAGAAGTCTAATTTTAGTAAAGCATTTTTTTCTTTTAGTAACTCGGTCACCATAATATTCGCTTTATCATAAAAGACACCTTCAAAACCAGGTGCTTCAGCTGTAAATACACCTCGACCATCGACTGGTGAGATGACTTCTAGACCATAGCGTTTACTTACGATGTAGTCATCTTCCCCGTGTCCTGGAGCTGTATGAACAAGACCTGTACCTGCTTCAAGCGTCACATGATCGCCTACCATCACTAAGGATTCGCGCTCATAAAATGGGTGTTGGGCGGTCATGAGTTCCAGTTGTGTACCCGCAAGTTCTTGTAAGACCTCTACTTCTTGCCAACCAATCGCTTCTTTTACTGTTTCAAGCAAATCTTTAGCAACAACAAATTTTCGGTTATCCGCTAGAATTTGCACATAAGTAAATTCTGGGTTTACCGAAATCCCCATATTCGCCGGTAATGTCCAAGGCGTTGTTGTCCAAATGACAAATGCTGTATCATTATCTAAAACGTCTTTTCCATCTTTCACTGTAAATGCTACATAAATTGATGGTGATTTAACATCTTTATATTCAATTTCTGCTTCAGCTAAAGATGACTCACTCGAAGGTGACCAATAAATTGGTTTTAATCCTTTGTAAATGTAACCTTTTTCAGCCATTTTTCCAAACACACGAATTTCGGCTGCTTCATAATCAGGCGTTAGCGTAATGTAAGGATTCTCCCAATCACCAGAAACACCTAAACGTTTAAAGTCTTTACGTTGCGTATCGACTTGCGTTAAAGCGTAGTCGTGGCATTTTTGGCGATATTCAGACATTGACATCTCTTTTCTTTTAATGCCTTTATTCGTTAAGACCTGTTCAATTGGCAAACCATGTGTATCCCAACCTGGGACGTAAGGTGCACGAAAACCAGACATTGACTTCGCTCGAACAATAATGTCTTTTGAAATTTTATTTAAAGAATGACCAATATGGATATTTCCATTGGCGTAGGGCGGTCCATCATGTAAAACAAAAGTTGGCTTTCCTTCATTTAATTTTTGGCGCTGTCCATATAAATCTTTTTCTTCCCAATCTTTTTGCCACTGCGCTTCACGGTTTGGTAAATTTCCACGCATTGGAAAGGCAGTTTTCCCTAAATGTAGGGTTTCTTTCATTTTCATTCCTTATTTCTCTCCTTCTTTAATTTGGGGCACAAAAAAAACGCTCCCCCTGTAAACAGGGACGAACGTTTCGTGGTACCACCCAAAATTTGAAAATTATAAACAATTTTCCTCTTGTAATCGTTAACGAGATTAACCGTTGATTTTTACTTTTATTCAAAATCAAAGCTCACAGAGGATCTAATTAAAGGTAGGGTTTGCCGATCTTCCACCATCACCGACTCGCTTAAAAAATACCTATAATTTTTCTATTCTGTATTTGCTTTTATTCATTCTCTTCGTTCGTTACGTGAATCACTTTTTCACTTGCTTCAATTACTGAAATTGCTTCTTCTGAAATTTCAGCTCCACTTGAGTTTACTGTAGAACTAATTTCGTTGTCAAGCTCTTTTGCTAAAACTTCACGAATCACTTCATGACTATCTTCAACATAACTAGAAAATGGTGCTAATATTTCTTCCCACTCAGGGCTTTTCGCTTGTTCTAATTGTGTTTGTAACATCAAGGTTAAGCTATTATGAAAGACACGCGTTTTCTTTTTCAAGTCATTGGTTTCAACTGCCAATTGTCGCGCATTTTCGGTTGCTTTTGTTAAAATTTCTTTTGCTTTTTCTTCTGCTGCGATTGTTAAAGCATGTGCTCGTTTTTCTGCTTTAGAAACTAATTCATCTGCTTTATTTTGAGCAGAGGTAACTAAAACTTCTGATTCTTTACTTGCACTTGATTTCACTTTATCTGCTGTATCTTGAGCGACAATGATTGATTGATTCAGTGCATCTTTTAGTTCATTAAAATACTCTAGCTTTTCTTCTGCATGTTTTAGCGCTTTATCCATTTCGCGATTTTTTTGAATAACTTCTTCATAATCACGTACAATCATGTCTAAGAAATCATCAACCTCATCTTTTTCATAGCCACGCATTTTTGTTGAGAAACTTTTATTTTGAATATCTAATGGAGTTAAAGCCATTATTTCCACCTCTAATTAATTATTTTCGCAAAACACCTAAATTTAAACGAATTTTTTCTTTCTTCGTCTTCCCTTCAATTCCTTGAAGTTGAATGCGACCAAATCCACGAATTGAAACAATATCTAGTAAATCAAGCATAAAATCTGGACGTAAGATTTCGGTCCAATTCACTTTAATCTTACCAGACTCAATTAATTGTTTTGAACGCTGCCTTGAAATATTAAAGACTGCTGAAATGACCGTATCAAGCCTTAAAGAAGAAACTGTTTCTTTTTCAAATGACCAACCATCTTTGGGCACAAGCATTTGAGTATAAGAACTTTCTTCTAGCCGAACCGAAACATTGCCCATCTTAATGATTTGTAACTGCAGATAAGACGCAACTTCTTTTGCCACAAAAATTTGCCAACGTTCGCCATCGGAAATAATGTCACCAAATAATTCACGCTTCATTCCAGTTCCAACAAGCGTTCCTAAGACTTTCCCATGTGATAATGTAATAAATTTCACTGGGTAGACAATTTCAAACATCGTAATTTCAAAATCATCTTGCGCTGCTGTGTAGTAATCTGGAAAAATTAAACAACGCTTTCTTTCAGCTGCTTCATAACCGCCGAAAAAAGTAAAACTTAAGTCTGACTCTTGACGAACCAATGTTTCTAGAATATATGCTTGTCGCGGATCTAGAAAATCAGTTAAATAAGGTGCGTACTGCATCGAAACTTGTTCCATCCAGTCCCCTACCAAATCAATAAAGGGGCGTTCATCACTTCGGAAATGCTGATATATATTGGCATCCATTGTTTATTCACCCCCTAATTGAATTAAAATAGATAGATTAATCTTTGTAGTAATAAAATCAACGCTTGTGAGGCTAACTGTAAAACAATAATCGCAAAGGCAATATTAAAATTCACTGGACCAAATGATAAATTCACGTGATCAAACAAACTTAAATAAGGCTCACAAATTTTGCTTAAAAGACGTCCAAACGGTGATTGATACCCACCTGGAAACCAAGATAATAATGCATAGACAACTAATAATACCGTATATAAATAAACAACTTTACTAAATAAGCTTAATAGCCAAAACAAAGCGACCAAAAGGTCATCCTCCTTTAAAGTGACAATTGATTAAAGTCAAATTGATTGTATTCTTCGAGCGATTTCGTCGTTCCTTCAATTTCTACCGTTGGCGGTGTGCATAAAAACATCTCATCTGAAACGCGTTTAATATCGCCATCTTCAGCATAAACCGTTCCTGTTAAAAAATCAACTACACGACGGGCTTGTGGCTCTTCCATTAAGTGAAAATTAACTAATACTGACTTTCCGGATAAAACATGTTTAGCAATCGACATCGCTTCAGAATAAGCACGCGGCTCAAGCACCATAATTTTATTCGCATTTTCAATATTTTGATTTGATTGTTTTGTATTCTTTCTTTCTCCTACTAAAGGAACGACTTTTTTATCTGTTTTTGTCCCCATTGTTCTTTGATTGACTGTTGGCGTACTCATCATTGGGGTCGGTGCCGCTTTTTTACTTGGTCTTTCTTGCTTTCTTTCCCTACTCATCCGTGTTTGACTCGTTGGTGATTCTTGTTTTTTAGTCGTTATCGGATTTTTATTGATTACTTTTTCCGGACGCCTTTGGGGTTGCTTAGGTAACGCAAAAGCTTCTCCTCTTGTTTCTTCTTCATCTTCCAAACCAAAAAAAGAACTCATTGATCCTAAAAAACTCTTAAATGCCATCGTTTTTCGTCCCCCTCTCCCTTACTCTTTAAATAGTGACGTACCAATTCGAATCTGTGTGGCACCCGCTTGAATGGCTTGAGAAAAATCATTTGACATCCCCATACTCAATTGATGACAAGGAGCCTTTTTATAAGCAGCCTTTTCAACGGTTTCCTTCAGTTCAGCTAATTGTGTAAATAAAGCGATTTGTTCTTCTGTTGTTGAATCGTATGGCGCCATCATCATTAAACCAACTACTTCAATTTTATCAAAGTCTTGAATACTTTGAATAAAAGCAAGAACCTCATTTGGCTGAAAACCATGCTTACTTTCTTCACCAGAAACATTTACTTCAACAAAGCAACGAATTTTTTTCATTGCTCTTTTTTGAATCTCTTTTGCTAATTTATAACTATCTAGTGCATGAAAATAATCAATTTCATTAATGATGTCTTTGACTTTGCGACGTTGCAAGTTTCCGATAAAGTGCCAGATAATTCCTGGATATGACGCTAGCTCCTTTTGTTTTTCTAAAAGGACATCCGCTCGATTCTCAGCAAAGTTGGTCACTCCTAAGTGATACAACTCTAGCATCTCTCTTGTTGTTACCGATTTGGTAACCGCAATTAATTCAACTTCTGCGGCTTGACGAGAAACAAGAGCACAGGAATTCTGTATCTCTTGCATCACCTTTTGCAAGTTGTCAGAAATCATGTACTCTGGCCTCCTTTATCTTTTTCGACGGAAGAATGGCGGTGTGCTTAACTCATCGTCATTTGATTTAATCTCTTCTCGGTTAAAAGTTTCAAATTCTTTTTTTTCAATCGTATCAAATTGTGTTTGGTCAATTTTTGGGCGCACATTTTCTTCTTTTCGAATGTCCCAATCACCAAAAGCCGTCTCTTCCTCAGCTGCTTGCGTAGGCTGTGCTTGATCCAAGTCTAAAACTGGTCGTTGAACAGGCGCTTGTGCTGAACGTGATGGGCGTGATGCTCTATTTTCTTTTTTTTTTGTCGGATCGATTCCCGTTGCAATAACGGTTACGCGAATTTCATCGCCAGTTTCTTCACTGATTGATGTTCCTAAAATAATGTTCACATCGCCACCAGCTGCATTGGCTACGATATCCGATGCATCTTGTGCTTCAAATAAAGTCATATCTAAGCCACCTGTGATGTTTAGAAGAACTTGTTCTGCCCCTTCAATTGATGTTTCAAGTAAAGGAGAAGCAATCGCTTTTTTCGTTGCTTCAATCACGCGGTTTTCACCGTTTGCAATCCCAATTCCCATTAAGGCCGTTCCTTGGTTAGCCATAACAGTCTTAACATCCGCAAAGTCTAAGTTGACATAGCCAGGTGCGGTAATTAAATCAGAAATCCCTTGTACCCCTTGACGTAAAACGTTATCTGCTTCTCTAAATGCTTCTAACATTGGTGTCTTTTTGTCAACGATTTCTAAGAGACGGTTATTCGAAATGATTAATAACGTATCGACGTTTTCTTTTAATTTAGCAATTCCCTCTGCTGCAAAACGACCTCTTTTTGGTCCTTCAAAGGTAAATGGACGTGTTACCACACCAACAGTTAGCGCTCCTAAGTCTTTGGCAATGCCCGCTACAATTGGAGCCGCTCCCGTTCCAGTTCCGCCACCCATTCCTGCGGTAATAAAGATTAAGTCCGCTCCTTCTAAAGCTTGACGGATTGAATCTTCACTTTCTTCAGCAGCTTTTTGTCCAACTTCTGGTTGAGAACCTGCACCTAAGCCGCGTGTATATTTCGGGCCTAATTGAATCACTGTCTCAGCTTTTGAATTTTTTAGCGCTTGGACATCCGTGTTCGCTGTAATAAACTCAACGCCTTTTACGTTTTCTTCAATCATACGATTAACGGCATTTCCACCGCCACCGCCGACACCAATTACTTTAATTACTGCACCTTCATGGATATTATTATCAATTAAAAATTCCATTTTTTTCTTTCCTCCTGCAATCATTATTCAAAAATAGATGAAAAGAATCCTTTAACTTTCCCAACGATTCCTTCAGCTTCGTTTTCTTCTTCTGGTACTGAAAATTCTTCTGTTGCTTCAAACGATGTTTCATGTGCCACTTCTGGTTGATAATTCACGGTTGCTTGTGATTGGGTGACTTTCTCACCTGTTACCGCTGATTTTGCTAATTGGTAAACTTCACTAAGGTTCGCTGAATAATCAACAATACTAATTACATTCGTAAAGACTGGGTTTCTTAGACCCATATGATTTGGTACATAAAGTTTAACATTCACATCAAATACTTCTTGCGCTAATTCAACAATACCCGGAATACTTGCTGCGCCACCTGTTAACACAATTCCTCCAGGTAACTCTAACGCGTCAATTTCATCTAAAACTTCTTTTGATTTGTTAAAAATTTGTTCTAGACGTGCTTCAATGATTTCTGATAAGTACCGTTCATCAATTTTTACTGGCTCAGATTTTCCAATGACATCGACTGGGAATTCTTCGCTAGCAGACGTTCTAGCAGGGAATGCATCGCCATAATTAATTTTTAGCGCTTCGGCATTATTAAAAGACGTATTCAATACAGTTGAAATATCTTTTGTGATGAACTCGCCGCCTTCTTGGTTAACATGCGTAAATTTTAATTGTTTATCATGCATAACCGCTGTGGTTGTTTGCCCTCCACCAATATCGATAACGATTGTACCAAAATCTTTTTCACCATCTGACAAAATCGTTTCTGTTAGTGCTAGTGGCGTAATGACCATTTCACCAACAATTAAGCCCGCTTTTTCGACACATTTACGAATATTGTGAACAATTGTTTTTGGTCCGGTGAAAAGCAAACCAAACATTTCTAAACGAACGCCAATCATTCCTCTTGGGTCTTTAATTCCTTCAAAGCCATCAACGGTAAATTCTTGTGGTTGGATGGCGATAATTTGTCTTTCAGGTGGGACAGAACGAACAAGTGCAGCAGATGCGACATTGCGAACATCCTCATCTGTAATTTCTTTTGAATCACCGCTAACAGCGATCATCCCTTGACAATTTTCAACTTCTAATAAATTAGCCGGCACACCAACGCTTACTTGACGAATTTTAATGCCTGCTTTTTCTTCTGCTTGTCCAATTGCTCTTTGAATGGCTTGAACCGTTTTATCGATATCAACAACAATTCCACGGTTAATCCCTTCAGATTTTGCATTTCCAACACCAATAATATTCATTTGTCGATCAACATATTCAGCTACGATTACTTTAACCGATGTTGTGCCTATGTCTAAGCCAACATACATTCCTGTATTTGCCATGGATGGGAATCCTCCTACTTCTTTTCCTTATCTATCGAACAATTATTGTTCATGTTCTACACACTTTACTTTATTTGTTCACTGCCTTTAATTTTACCATATTAATGTACCTTTGAGAAAGAAGTAAATAAAATTTATTAAATAATTTTATTCAATCGCTTCACTCTCTGAACTCGTCGTCTCTTTTTCGTTTGCATAAGGGTACGAATAAATCCCTACCTCCATATCAACGACCCCTTTTTCAGTCATTTCCTTCGCAATTTGTGGATAATATTTTAATTTACTTGATAAGCTTGAAATATTAATCAACACTTGATTGCCATCGTTCATAAAGACGGTTAAAAGTTCTTTATTTTTTTTCGATGGCGAAAGTTTGATTTGCGAGATACCATCTTGGATTTCTACGGGCAACTCTTTATACGCCTCTAATGTTTGACGAATCATTTTTTCATCTGAAAATGCTTCTAGAATTAAAAAATCATTGGCATAATTCGCGCTCGCTTCATTAATAATCGTGCCATTTTCTAAAATAGGCAAATACTGACTGCCCTTCGCTAAAAAAGCAACTTCCTGATGCTCCGTGACTTCTATAACAAATTGATTCCAATTGGTTAATCGTACGTGGATTTGCTGAATACGCGGATTACTAGTTTCAATATTTTTTGCGACTGCTTGTCGTTTGAAAAATTGAGGCCATAATCGTGCGTTGGTTTCTAGTTCTGACGTCTCTATGATTTCTTGTGTCGCTACATTCGTATTCCCAGTAACCATAATTTTTGAAAGACGATTTAATGGTGAAAGTGTATAAATTGCGCCAGTTAGTGGTATTAAAAACAATAACGTCAAAAATAACAAACGCCTTTTCAACTTCTTATCTCGATAAGCTTTTAAATTAGGTAAATAATCAGAAAACGATTGAAAAAAAGGCGCTGGTTTTTTTTCTTGTTCATCGAATTCTTTTAGTGTTTCCGTGTCACTTGCAACAATCTCTTCTACTTTTTGCTCAGATGCTCGTTCTTCTTTTACTTCTTCTTGCGCAAGAAATGGTTCTTCTTTTTCTACGATTCCTTTTTCGGCTAAATAAAGTTGGTGTTCTTTTTGCCAAGGAGTCAATTCAAGTTCTTCATTTGTTCCAGGTTGCTTGTTTTGTTTTTCAGGAGTATCCACCGTGCTTGCCTCCTCGCTTACTTACTCGTTAATTCTAACACGAGTTGATACAAACGATACGACGCGTCAACAATTCCTTGACTGCTTGCCGCTTGTGCCATTTTACCATGTAAATCTTTATTTTGCATAATTTCATCTACTGTAGCAACTAAATTTTCTTCTGTCAATTCTTGATCTTTAATCATTCGCACTGCACCGGCTTTTTCTAAAGCAGCAGCATTTTTTGTTTGGTGGTCATTGGTAACATACGGACTTGGAATTAAGATTGCCGGAATCCCTAAACTCGTAATTTCAGCAATCGAAGTCGCACCCGCTCGGCAAATAACTAAATCGCAGTTAACCATCACTTCGGTCATATTATGAATGTATGGTTGAATTGAGATATTCTTAAAAGCATCCTTCGTCATACCAATGGTTTCATCGATTTCATCAAAATAGCGTTTCCCAGAAGCATATAAAATTTGATAATCTTTTTTAGCAAACACTGGCAAAGCGCCTAAAACGGCTTGATTAATTTTAAGCGATCCTTGACTACCACCAAAAATTAACACGGTTGGCTTACTTGGGTCTAAATTGTATTCTTTTAAAGCACTTGATTTTTGCATACCACTAATTTCTTGCCCACGTGGATTACCAATTAAAAGTGTTTTTTCTTTTGGAAAATAGTCACTTGCACTTGGAAAAGAAATTCCGACACGACTAACAAAACGACTTAAAAACTTATTTGTTAGGCCAGGAACACTATTTTGCTCATGGACGATTGTTGGAATTTTTAAGCGTGTTGCTGCGTACATCACCGCACCTGAAACATAGCCACCCGTCCCAATGACAACATCTGGCTGAAAGTCACGGAGAATTTTTTTTGCTTGTTGCATACTTTTTAAAAACAGCCAAATGGTTTTCAAGTTATCTGGACTTAAACTTCTCTTAAACCCTTGATTTTCTAAGGTCACAAACGGGATACCGATTTGAGGAATAATCGTATTTTCCATCCCACGAGTAGCTCCAATATATAAAAATTGAGCAGTAGGATTCTTTTGTTGAACATATTTTATAAAGGCTGTGCCAGGATAGATATGTCCTCCTGTACCGCCACCGGTAACAACGATTTTCATTGTGGCACTTCTCTCCTTCTTTTGATTAATTTAAAGTTTGGACAGCATCAATAAAGGCTTGCCCACGTACTTCAAAGTTTGGGTATTGATCCCAACTCGCATTGGCCGGAGAAAGCAAGACACTCTCACCTGGCTGAGCAATTTTTTGCGCCTCTTTGACAGCGGTAGACACATCGTCTGTCAAAACAATGCAAGAAATTTTTGCTGCTTTTGCTGCTTCAGCCAGCTTTTCTTTCGTCTCGCCAAACAAAATGACAGCTTTTAACTGGCATAAATCTGGTACAAGTTCGTCAAACGAATTCCCTCTATCAAGACCACCAGCTAATAAAATCACTTTTTCTTTCTCAAAACCACTCAAAGCCATTTTAGTTGCTAGAATATTCGTTGCTTTTGAATCATTGTAATATTTCACACCAGCTACTTGCCCAACATACTGTGTACGATGCGGCACGCCAGAAAACTTTTCTAACGTTTGAATAATCTCTTCATTGGCTAGCCCAAGTGTTTTGGCTACCGCTATCGCTGCTAACGCATTTTCAACGTTATGTTTCCCTGGTACTCCCAACGCTTGAACAGGCATTAATTTTTCTGTTTGATAATAAAGCCAATCATCTAAAACATACGCACCATTTAATACAACCTCTTTTGTTGAAAATGGAACCACGTGGGCTTTGGTCGTTTTGGCTAATTGCTGAATCTCGTTTTGATTCCAATTTAAGACTAAAAAATCAGTCGCAGTCATCTTTTGTTGCATGTGCCACTTGGCGTTGACGTACTCACTGCGATCGGTATGGTAATCTAAATGGGCATCGTATAGATTAGTCAATACTGCAATCTTAGGATGGAAGGTATCAATTCCCATTAACTGAAAACTTGATAACTCCATCACTAACCAATCTTCTTTTGTTACCTTTTTAGCAACAGAACTCGCCGGATAACCGATATTACCCGACAAAAAAGCTTGCCCTTGTGGGAGTCCTTGATTTAAAATTTGTTCAATCATCGTCGTTGTCGTCGTTTTCCCATTTGTTCCTGTAATTCCAATGATTGGTGCTTCCGAAATTTGGTAAGCTAATTCAACATCGGTAATAATTGGTAAGCCTTTTTTACGGGCTGCTTTGACAAAAGGGTGTTGATAAGGAATTCCGGGGTTTTTTACCATTAAAGAAAAATCTTCGTCTAACAACTCAATCGGATGACTCCCGGTAATTACCTTAATTCCTAGTGCTAACAAATCTTGGGCTTCGCTATTTTCTTCAAAAGGTTTTCCGTCATTAACGGTAACAAGTGCGCCCAAATCATTTAGTAATTTGGCCGCACTCATTCCGCTTCTAGCAAGTCCTAGGACGAGAACTTTTTTATTTTGATAAATTGTTACATTTTTCATATTGTTTATCCTCACTTACATTAGAAGTTCTATACTAGTTAATCAAACAATAAAATGACATCTTAAAGATTAAAATAAAGTAATAATGTGATTGCTGAAGAAAGAAGTGAGACGCCCCAAAAAACACCATCAATTTTCCATTCAGACCAACCACTCATCTCAAAATGGTGATGGATTGGGGACATTTTAAAAATTCTTTTCCCCGTTAATTTAAATGAAGTCACTTGCATCATTACGCTTAATGTTTCAATGATATAGATCAAGCCAATTAGTAACAATGTCCATTCTTGCTTAAGTAAAATTGACATCGTCGCAAGGAGCCCACCTAAAGCAAGCGAACCCACATCCCCCATAAAAATTTTTGCTGGCTTATGGTTAAAGCCGAAAAAGCCAGTCAAACCGCCAATCACACTTAAACAAATAATGAGTAAATCAATTTGGTTTTGGTGCCACGCAATGACTGCATAAGTTGCAAATGAGATGGTCCCAAGGCCTGCAACTAACCCATCAATGCCATCTGTTAAATTAACTGCATTAGAAAAGCCAACTAACCAAATAACGACAAAAACAGGATAAAAGAAAGCTAGCGAAAGCGAATAACCAAAGAGATTAACCGTATGTGGCATTTGACTAGATAAAAGAACCACGTAAAAGACTAAACCACCAATAATTTGTCCGATTAGTTTTTGTAAGGAGTTTAACCCCATATTCCTTTTTTTAAAGATTTTAATAAAATCATCTAAAAAGCCTAATGCGCCATATAAAAGCAAAATAAATAAAGAGATAAACAAGTAAGACGTAAGTTTGTTCTGCCAAGCGCCTACCCAAATACTCGTTAATATAATTGAGGCTAAAAAGACTGTTCCCCCCATTGTTGGTGTTCCAGCTTTAATATTATGCCACTTAGGGCCTTCATCACGAATTTCTTGCCCATATTTTTTCATTTGGAAATACCCGATAAAAAGAGGCATAGTTGCTACGGTCATCCCAAAGCTACTTGCAATGGGTAAAATCATTTCTGTTAAGTGCATCGATTCCACTCCTAAATTAATTCTCTTTGTTTAAAACAAAGTGCAGTTTTTCGCCTGTAATTTCGGCACCCACATCAATGCTTTGTTCTACTGCATACCCCTCACCGGTAAAGGTCGCGGTCATTGATAGTAACTTAGCTAATTTTAACAAATAAGCTTTTGACCAGCCGGTTACATCAGGCATTTGAAGCGTTGTGCCATTTGTTAATAAAATAACTTTTTCACCAGGTAACAAACTCGCCTGATCTGCACTTGATTGCGCGACTACTTTATCACCATCACCAATTACAATTGGCACGAGACCTTTATTTTCTAAATCAGCACTCGCTACAGTCGGCGTTAAATTTCGATAATCACTCACTTGCACTTTGCTTGATTGTGTTTCATCTGCCATATCGACCGCGTGTAAATCCATTGCGCGTTTTAACAAGGGGTTTGCAATTCCTGGAATAATTAGTCCATCATAATTTTTTGGCTTTTTCATCGTAATATATAAGGTGTATTCTGGATCTTCAGCAGGTAGCATTAAAACCGTTGAATAAATATTATCATATTCACCGGTTAGGTAACGACCACCTTCAGCAATTTGAGCCGTTCCGGTTTTTGCTGCAATCGCATAATTGTCAACGGTGTATAAACCGTAAGCCGTACCATAATCTTGGCTTTCTACGACATCGCGCATATATTGTCGAACTTGTTGAGCGCTACTTGCCGTGACAGGATGTCCGGTTGTCTCTGTTTCTACTCGAGTCTCTTCTCCAGTTACGGGATTCACAAAGCGTTTAATGAAGCTTGGTTTTAACATTTCACCATCATTTGAGATTGCTGAAAAAGCTTGTAACATTTGAAATTGCGTTACAGCGATTGCTTGGCCAAAAGAACTCATTGCTTCACTGACAATGTTTTTTTCTGGTAACTGCCCTTTTTCTTCACCGTACAATTTTGAATTTGTACTTTGACCAAAGCCAAAGTTTAATAGTGATTCTTGCCAAGCGTCTTCCATTCTTTGTTCAAGTTTAACCATCCCCACGTTACTTGACCAAGAAAGCGCTTGTCGCATTGTTATATACCCTCTTGAACCAGTACCAATATCCCAATCTCGAATATCCGTATCAATTAAAGTCATTTTCCCTGATTCGAATTTTTCATTTGGATCAAAGACGCCTTGGTCCATTGCCGTTGAAACGGTCAAAATTTTCATCGTTGATCCAGGTTCATACGTTTCTTCTACAAATAAGTTTTGCCATAAAAAACCCTCTTTATCTGTTCCATCTTTTGTTTCAGGTTCAAATGTGGGGCGTTGGCTTAATGACACAATTTCATTTGTTTTTGATTTGACTAAAACGGCTGTTAAATACTGTGCTTCTGACTTCTCAAATGCTTCATCCATCAAAGTCTCCAAGTAACTTTGTAAACGACTATCTAAAGTCGTATAAATGTCTTGCCCGTTTTCAGCAGGAATTGTTTCTGCAACAGTTCCGGGTAAAGGATTTTGATAATTATCTTTTTGGAAAATAATTTCGCCGTCCTTGCCACTGAGTACATCATCATAAACGGCTTCAAGGCCAAGACGTCCTTGTAGCGATTCCACGCCATCTTCCACTTGGATATCGGCGTACCCGATTAGATGGGAAGAAAAAATACCATTAGGATAAATTCTGGAAGGATGTTCATTAAAATACAAACCTTTCACTTCAGCGGCTTCCATTTTTGCTTCAATTTCTTGTTTTTGTTGCAGAGTGATATTTTTCCCGTTTGGAATATCAACTTGAAATTTGTTGTTATCTCGACCATATTCTAAGATTTCTAAAACTTTATTTTTACTAACTTTATTTCCTAAAACACCGGTTAAAATATTGGCTAATTCTTTAAAGTCTTTCTTTTGCGCATAGAGTTTTTTTTCACCCGACTTATAAGAATCATCCAAAATAGCATAGACAGAATAAGACGTTGCGTCTTCGGCAATGACCACGCCGTTGCGATCATAAATGGTGCCGCGTTTTGCTTTTACTACTTGGCTGCCTTCATAAAGAGCCTTTGTTTTACTTTCTAGCGAAACATCTCCGACTTTCCCAACCGTTACAATATAGGTTAGACGAGCAACAAACAAAAAAAACAATCCAATACTCGTAGTAAAAAGAATAATTCCTACTTTTTTGCGATTGTTCTTCGTAGATAATTTTTGATTAGTCATTTTCTTTTTTATTTTTTGAATCATTTTTTTACTTCACTTTCCTTAAATTGTCACTATGAATCGTCAGGCCTTTTTCTTCAGCAATTTTACGAATTCGTTCACTTTTAGAAAGTTCCGATTTTTCTTGTTCTAATTGGAGTTTTTTTTCTTTTTCGGTCGAAACATCTGATTGAATAATCGAAATATTATGTTCGATTTGCGTAATTGAAGTTCGTAAATGAATCATAAATAAGCTAATCGCTAATGTTGCGAAAATTAAGCCCACTGCGATTGCTTTTTCTAACTTCGAAATGCGTTTTAAGCGACGAGCTGGCGAAAGCGGAACAACCACCACTTCTGGGCGTTCTGGCGTATAAAATGATTCTGCTTGTTGAATCATCTGCTCACTTGATTCATCTACTTGATAAGTATATTCTTCAAATTTTAATTCCGCCATTTCTTTCACCCTCTCAGCTGACTGCTTAATCTTTCATTTTTTCTACAATTCGAAGTTTTGCACTACGCGAACGATTATTTTCTGCTAGTTCTTGTTCGCTTGGTACAATCGGTTTTCTTGTTATAAGTTTCAATTCTGGTTGAAACTCTTCTGGGATCATTGGAATCCCTGGTGGTAAATCTTGCGCTGTACTGTATTCTTTAAATATATTTTTTACGATTCGATCTTCTAGCGAGTGGAAGGTAATTACACTTAAGCGTCCTTCTTTATTAAGTAGTGGGACTGCTTGTTCCAAAGACTCTTCAATCACGCCTAATTCATTATTGACTGCAATTCGAATGGCTTGAAAAATCCTTTTCCCTGGATGGCCACCCTTTCTGCGAGCAGGCGCTGGAATCGCTGTTTTTATAATTTCAACTAACTCGCCGGTTGTTTCAATTGGCTTTAATTCACGTACCCGTTCAATCTCTCGAGCAATTTGTTTGGAAAACTTCTCTTCTCCATAGCGAAAGAAGATTTTTACTAACTCAGCATACGAGTATTCATTGACCACATGATAAGCAGACAATGGCGCACTTTGGTCCATTCGCATATCTAATGGCGCATCTTGATGATAGCTAAAACCACGATCCGCTTCATCAAGTTGTGGGGAGGAGACGCCTAAATCATATAAAATCCCATCCACTTTTGTGACACCTTGTTCTGCCAAGGCTTCTTTTAAAAAACGAAAATTACTTTTAATAAAGGTCACTTGGCCTTTATCAACAAAAGGTGCTAGACGTTTTGTCGCATGATCGATAGCTGTTTGATCTTGATCAAAGGCATATAAATGTCCTTTTGTATTGAGTTGTTGCAATAAATACTCGCTATGACCTGCGCCTCCTAGTGTACAATCAACATAAATACCATCCGGCCGAATATTTAACCCATCAACCGTTTCTGTTTTCATTACCGTATAATGTTGAAATTCTGTCATCACTTATGTCCTCTTCCTCTTCACTTTATAATCCAAAATCAATCATTGTTTCAGCAATTCCATCAAAGGCTTCTTCTGCCTCTATCGAAAATGCTTGCCAACGCGCTTCATCCCAAATTTCAATTCGATTTGAAACGCCCACAACAACACAGTTTTTTGTTAAATCTGCATGTGTTCTCAAAGACACGGGAATATTAATTCGTCCTTGCTTATCAATCTCACATTCGGTTGCGGCAGAGTAAAAAAAACGAACAAAAGTACGGGCGTCTTTTTTTGCTAAAGGCATCTGATTTAGTTTTTCTTCTAATTTTTCCCATTCTGGTAGAGGGTAGCCAAATAAACAGCCGTCTAATCCTCTTGTCACCACAAACTTTTCACCGAGTTTTTCTCGTAGTTTGGATGGCATAATTAGTCGGCCTTTTGCATCGATTGTATGTTGAAATTCGCCCATAAACATCGATTGCTCCCCCAATCACCACCTGATGCTTACAGTCTACCACATCCCCCCACTTTCTACCACTTTTTATGTAAAATTAATCATTTAATTTGATTAATTTTAACCAATAAAAAATAATCTTTTTTCAAAAAGCACTTTTAAAAAACTTTTTAGCTTACCGAGAGTAAAATTAAGCTTAAAACAATTAAGGACACATGGACCACTAAAGCAAACAAAAAAACAGAACGCCAATACATTTTAAAAAAACGTGGAAATTCAATTTCTTCATAAAAATAAGCTTGGAAAAAAGCAATCCCTATACCTAATAAAGAAAGTGTTATCACTAAATAAGGAAACAAAGATTCTTTAAAAATCAAAAATGATAATCGATGAATACCAAATAGAAGAAATGGGACAGCTAAATCGGGGGTCTTTATTGAAAAACGGCGATCCAAAGAAGAGAGTGACACCAATAATCGCATTAAAAAAATAACCACTAGCGGAAAAACATACCAAAAAATTAAACTAGGAAACATTGACTGCATATAAAAATTCCTTTCCGTACTCACACTACTATATTCACTATACTTTATTTTCTTTACACATTTATGTCATTGGGTTAACGAATTTGTATTATAATAGAAGAAACGTTCGATTGTTAACTTAAAGGAGGTAAACAAATTATGTATACTTATTTTACTTTAAAAAATCAACAACTTATTATTCAAGAACAACAAGATGAAAGCACACTTTGGACGCATATTGAAAAACCAACTGAGCAACAAACGCACCAATTAGCTAAAAAATACAACTTACCCCAAGACTACTTAACGTCGATTTGGGATGACGCTGAAAACTCTAGAGAAGAGGGGTTACAACAAGAACATTTCAAAAAAGCGATTTTACTTTTACTTCAATTTCCACACGAAACATTGAGCGCAAACGGTTTTTTAACGTACGAAACGTATCCACTATCGCTAATTTTGACTCCAGACTTGAAAATTATTACCGTATCTAATCAACCACCATTATTTTTTAGTTTCATCAAAGAACATCTTTTCCCTGAAAACGATATTCGACCAGAATTGAATATTTTCTTGCAAGTCTTATGGCGGCTTGTCCTGTCATACAATCACGCTTTAAAAAAAATCAAACTACATATTGAAGGAATCGAAAAACAAATTCAAGTTTCTACTGAAAACAAACAATTATACCAAGTTCTTAACATCCAAAAAAGCCTCGTCTTATTTGATGCGGCGACAAAAGGAAACTTAGAAACATTGACCGCTTTAGCTAAAACACAAACATTTCAAAAGCACCACGCTTATAAAAACCACCTTCACGATATTTTAGTTGAAGTACAACAAGCAATTACTTCTGTTTCCATTCAACTAAAATTCGTAAATCAGATGAACGAGACTTTTTCAGCGATTGTTTCAAATAATTTGAATAACGTCATGAAAATCTTAACTTCTCTTACCATCGTTCTTACAATCCCGACTATTATTGGTGGGATTTTCGGGATGAATGTCGCTTTACCTTTCGCCAATCATGAGTCCGCTTTTTTAATTATTAGCTTGCTAACCCTTTTACTTTGCATCATTGCAATTGGTTATTTAAAAAAGAAGAATCTTTTATAAAGATTCTTCTTTTTCTCTTGAGTTCCAAAGGTTTTGGTTGTACACTTTGTCTATCAAGAAAAAAAGGATGAGGATTATGCAAGATAAAAAAACAACCAGCACTTTTGCAAAAGTCACAAAATTTGTTATTTGGTTAATGTTAATTCTAACGATTGGCACAACTATTTTAAGTGCCTATTCTGCCATTCGCTAATATAAAAAAACAAAAGGGAGTTGTGCACGTTTTTTCGTGGCACAACTCTTTTATTTTCAGGTAAAAAAACATAAAAACAAACGTTAGCTCGTTGTACTTTGATTCTTATGTGCTAGATCAAGTAATTCTTGCGCATGTTTTAAGGTTAAATCGGTAATCTCTGTTCCTGCTAACATTCGCGCAACTTCTTTTATTCGCTCTTTTTCGTTTAGTTGGTTAACGGTTGTCTGCGTTCTTTCTTCAACGACTTCTTTTGCAATAAAATATTGGTAATCTGCTTGAGCAGCAACTTGTGGCAAATGCGTAATACATAACACTTGAGAATCACGAGCAATTTGTGCTATTTTTTCAGCAATTGCTTGAGCGACCCGCCCACTAACACCTGTGTCAACTTCATCAAAAACAATACTGGTTAACCCTTGGGCTTTTGAAAAAATAGTTTTTAAGGCCAGTAAAATCCGAGAAACTTCCCCACCTGAAGCAACTTTTACCAGTGGCTTTAACGCTTCGCCTAAGTTCGTACTTAAGTAAAATTCAACTTGATCGGCTCCGTCTTCATTTAACTGGTGATAATCTGTTACAAAACGAATTTCAAAATGAGCGTGTTCCATGTATAATTCAGCCAACTCTTGTGTAATTTCTGCTTCAAGTTTCTTGGCGATTTTTTTTCGTTCACAGTGAATTGCTTCTGCTAATTGTAACAACTCTGCTTTTTTTCTTTCCAATTCTTTTTCTAAAAATTCTAATTCATTTTCAGAATCGCCTACTTCTTCAAGCTCTTGTACAATTTGTTCATAATAAGTCAAAACTTGCGTGATACTTTCCCCATACTTTCGTTTTAACTGACGAATCAATTCCAAGCGCTGTTGAACTTCTTCTAGACGTTCCTCATCCATCTCCAAATAGTCTAATTGTCGTGAACTCTCTCTGGCAACATCTTGCAATAAATAATAGGCACTTTGAAGGTTCTCGCTAATTTGTTGATATTGTTCATCAAATTGTTCAATCCCCTGTACTTCACTCAAAGCGAGACTCACACCATCTGTTAAATTATCAGAATCAGACAATAAAAGTTCATAGACTTTATTAAAAGCATCAACAATTTTTTGGAAATTCATTAACTTTTCTCGTTCTTCTAATAAGGCTTCTTCTTCACCAATCGCGACATTTGCTTGGGCAATTTCTTCTTGTTGGAAACGCAACATATCCATTCTTTGCACAAATGATTGCTCATTTTGTTGAATTTTGTGCACGCGCTTTTCTAGTTGACGAAATTCACCATACACTTGGCGATAGTTTGCACGCGCTTTTTGAAAGGGCGTAAAGCCATAGTAGTCTAGGAGTGCCAAGTGCTTTTCTGGTTGCAAAAGCTCTTGATGTTCGTTTTGTCCTTGAATATCAACTAAATAGCTGCCGATTTTTCTCAAATTAGCAAGAGTTACAATCCGGTTATTTACTCGACAAATGTTTTTTCCTGAACGCGACATATCTCGTTGAATAATTAACAAGCGTTCCGAAGCATCAATGCCTATTTCTTGCACTAATTCTTGAAAAGAGTCTTGCTCAGGCCATTCAAATAGCCCTTCAATCACACATTTGTCGGCTCCATGACGAATATAATCACTTGAACCACGCCCGCCTGCCAAAAGACCAACCGCATCAATAATAATCGATTTCCCCGCACCGGTTTCACCAGTCAGCGCCGTCATTCCTTCATGGAAATCTAGTTTTAAGTAAGGGATAATGGCCAAATTTTTGATTGTTAATTCTAGTAACATCGCAAGTCTCTCCTATCTTTGGTAAGTTTGAAGTGTTTGGACCAACTCTTCGGCTTGCTCTTGTGTTCGGGTAATAATTAAAACCTTGTCATCATCATTTAAAATGGCAAATAAAGTCGTTTGGTAGTATTTATCCATTAAATTCGCCACAGCTGAAGCATTGCCAGGTAATGTTCGTAAAATAACATATTTCTCCATTTGTTCAGCAGAAACAAAGGCTGTTTTTAATAATTTTGTTAATTTTTCACCAATATCCTCTTTTGATTCATTCGGTAAACTATAGCGATACCCTCCTGTTGAGGAAGGGACTTTAATAAGCTTTAATTCTTTAATATCACGTGAAATCGTTGCTTGTGTCACTTTCACGCCTTTTTCTTGTAAATACGCGACAAATTCTTCTTGTTTTTGAATATCTTGATCATTTAGTAAACGCGTCAAAATCCGTTGCCGTTCTTTTTTATTCATCGTTCTCACTCCTCGTTAAAGTCTTATTTATCATAGCTCATTTCGCGCAATATGCAAAGATATTTAAAAGTTATTTTTATACATTTTCACTTTCGTTTCTCCTCAAATAACGAGACTTGCCAGCTATTTTCCCATTCATTTTGCGCTTGTTTTTAAACACGTCTAAACAATCATTTCCAATAACGGTTTTTGCATGCAAAAAAAACAGCCTCCTTTTTAAACGAGAGGCTGTTATCTTTTTCATTTCATTTATGCGTGAAAAGTTTCATGAGCGGCTTGGACCGTTTTTTGTGGATCAACGCTTGCATCAACTTGTCCAAATTCATTTGTCTTTTGCAAATGAATTAAAAACTCCATATTCCCTTCACCACCGGTAATCGGCGAGAAACTTAAATTTTTGACATTATATTGCTCGCGACAGGCAAAAGCCATAATTTCTTCAATAACTTTTTGATGAACTTTGGCCTCACGAACAATACCATTTTTTCCCACAAATTCGCGACCAGCTTCAAATTGCGGTTTAATCAAAGCCATCACTTCGCCTTCTTCAACTAAAATAGCGTGTAGTGGCGGTAACATTAATCTTAAGGAAATAAAAGATACATCAATCGTAGCCATCTCTGGCAAGCCTTGGGTAAAATCTTCTGGTTTACTATAGCGAAAATTCGTACGCTCCATCACGACAACCCGCTCGTCTTGTCGAATTTTCCAGGCAAGTTGGTTATAACCAACATCTAAGGCATAACTTAATTTTGCCCCATTTTGCAAAGCGACATCGGTAAAGCCTCCCGTTGAAGAACCAATGTCTAAAACCGTTTTATCGCGGAAATCTAAACCAAAAAGTTCAATGGCTTTTGCTAATTTTAATCCACCTCTAGAAACGTAAGGTAGTTTTTGCCCTTTTATTTCTAAAATCGTTTCGCCTGCAATTTTTTCTCCAGGCTTATCTAAACGTTCATGTTTGTCCGTGTAAACTAATCCGGCCATAATGCCACGTTTGGCTTTTTCTCTTGTTTCAAATAATCCTTGTTGAACGGCTAATACGTCCACGCGTTCTTTTTTCATGTTATACTCCCTTTGCTAAAGAAAAAAGTTGAATCACTTCTTCTAACAAATGAAAATCGAATTCATTTGTTTTTAATTGCTCTAATTGCTTTTTAGCAGCTGTTAATTCATTTTCTAAAGCCTGTTTTGCTCCGTCTAACCCCAATAAAGCGGGGTAAGTATTTTTTTCTAGCAAGTGATCTTTTTGCGTCTGTTTGCCTAGAGCCTCTGTGGTACTCACGATATCTAAAAGATCATCACGAATTTGAAAGGCTAGGCCTAAGTGTTGCGCAATTTCATCTAAGGTCGCGACAGTTTCTTCGGTTTGTTTTGCTAAAATTCCCCCTGCTTTAAAAGCAAAACGAATTAAATCACCTGTTTTATGCGCGTGAATTTGTTTTAACGCAACTAAATCTAATGTTTGTCCCTCACCTAAAATATCCGCTGCTTGACCAGCAATCATTCCTTTTGGTCCTGCTGCTTGCGCAAATTGTTGAATGAGTAAGATTTTTTGATCAAATGGTAATTGCGCTTGACTCAACAACTGAAAACTAAGCGTCAATAAGCCATCACCAGCTAATATAGCCATGCCTTCACCATAAACTTTATGATTGGTTGGCTTCCCTCGTCTCAAATCATCATCATCCATCGCAGGTAAATCATCATGAATCAAAGAATAAGTGTGCAACATTTCTAACGCCGCTGCCACTTGTATACAAGAAAAAGTCACTTCTTGATTAAACGATGCCACCGTTGCCAATAACAACAACGGTCGTACTCGCTTGCCGCCTGCTTCTACAGAATAAAGCATGCTGCTTGCTAAGTCTTTTTGTCCCGTTTGCTCACTAATAAAACGTAACATTTCTTTTTCTGTTTTTTCAAGGGCCCATTTTTGAAAAATAGCAAGTTGACTCATTACTTCTCACCATCAAACAAGACGACTTCGTCATTATCAGTCATCATCTGGGTTAATGTTTGTTCCGCTTTTTTTAAAGTATTTTCACATTGACCACTTAATTCAATGCCACGTTTAAAAATGGTTAAGGCTTCTTCTAAAGGCACTTCCCCTTTTTCCAAACGGTTGACAATTTCTTCAAGTTCTTGCAATGATTCTTCAAAAGTTGGATTACTCATGACTTTTTTCCTCCAGTGTCAGTATTTTCATTTGCGCTTGACCATCTTGATAACGAATCGTCACTTCTTCACCTAACGTTAATTGTTGAACCGATGAAACAACGGCACCTTTTTTATCAACGGTATAACTGTACCCTCGGCCCATAATATTTAACGGACTTAACAAATTCAAGGCTTGAATTTCTTTGTCAAACTGTTGCCATTTTCGTTGTAATACGTTGGCCATTTGCTGTTGTAAATTTTGGTGATTATAATTTAACCGCACTTGTGCTTCTCGTACTTTACTAAGCGGTATTTGCTGCTCTAGGCGATGACGAAGTTGACGGGTTTGTTTTTCTTTTTCATAGTACAAGGTTTGCATTTGTTGTTGCAAACGTTGCGTTAAGCGGTCCAAGCGCACCGATTGTCCTTCATAAAGTCGTTCAGGCTGTCTAAATAAATAAGAATTCATTAGACGTTGGTGTCGCTCTTTTTTATATTGAATTTGATAGTTCAACGCTTGCTTAAGCCGCTCTTTGCGCTCTTCTATCCGCAAAATTTCATCCACCAAAACGGGCACCGCAAGTTCTGCTGCAGCCGTTGGTGTCGCTGCACGAACATCAGCAACAAAATCCGCAATGGTCGTATCGGTCTCATGACCAACCGAAGAAATAATTGGCGTCTTAGCAGCAAAAATAGCACGGGCAACACTTTCTTCGTTAAACGGCCATAAATCTTCAATGGAACCACCACCACGACCAATAATTAACGTATCAAAATCACCCAACGCCTCGACACGTTTAATATTACGAACAATATCAGGAGCGGACTTCTCTCCTTGAACGACCGTTGGAAATAACACAATCTGAGCAATCGGATAACGTCTTTGAACCGTTGTAATAATATCTCGAATCACGGCACCACTTTGACTGGTGATAACTGCGATTTTTTTAGGGTATTTCACAATAGGTTTTTTCGGTGCTTGAAAAAGACCTTCTTGGGCTAATTTTTGTTTTAATTGCTCAAAAGCTAAATAACGCGCCCCCACCCCATCTGGTTCCATTTGTTCAATCGTAATCTGATACGTTCCATAAGCTTCATATAAAGAAACGCGCCCGACAACGAGTACCTTCATTCCTTCTTCTGGTGTAAATTTTAATTTATCGAAGTTTGTTTTAAACATGACTGCCGAAATCTTAGCATTTTCATCTTTCAAACTAAAATATTTATGTGCCGATCTTAAATTAAAATTTGAAATTTCTCCAGTTAAATACACTCGACCTAAATGAGGATCTGCATCAAATTTGTATTTCAAGTATTTGGTTAAAGCAGTGACCGATAAATACTTTTGTGTCATTTATTTTTTTCCTTCTTCTCTTTTCGCGGCTTCAACCGTTTGAGCAAGCAACATTGTTATCGTCATTGGTCCGACACCTTTTGGCACAGGAGTGATATAACTTGCTAGTGGTGCAACTTCATCAAAAGCCACGTCTCCGATTAATTTGCCATTTTCGTCACGGTTCATGCCCACATCAATCACAACGGCGCCTTCTTTTACAAAGTCTTTTGTCACAAAATGGCCTCGACCAATTGCTACGACTAAGATATCGGCGGCTTTAGCAACGGCTGGTAAATTTTTTGTTTGTGAATGGGTCATTGTCACCGTTGCATTTTCAGCCAATAATAAGTGCGCCATTGGCTTACCTACAATGTTACTACGGCCAATTACCACCGCATTTTTTCCAGCTAAATCAATTTTATACTCTTCGAACATTTTCATAATGCCATATGGTGTACAAGGAATCATTTCTGGCGAGCCAGCAAATAATTTCCCAAGGTTCATCGGGTGAAAACCATCGACATCTTTTTTAGGATCGATCGCTAAAAGGACTTTTTCTGCATCAATTTGTTTTGGTAATGGCAATTGAACTAAAATACCATGAAAAGCGGCATCTTGATTATATTTTTCAATTTCAGCTAACAATTCAGTTTCTGTAATTGTTTCTGGATAACGAGCAACCTTTGAATGTAGGCCCATTTTTTGAGCAGCCAATTCTTTATTTTTTACATAAGTTTGACTGGCTGGGTTTTCGCCAACTAATAAAACAACGAGTCCCGGCTGAGTGCCCTGTTCTTTCAAGGATTCAACTTCTATTTTAAGTGCACCTTGCATCTTATCCGCTAATTCTTTTCCGTTAATAATTGTTGTCATTTTCGCTAACCTCTTTTCATTTATTCGTTACCCGACCATTTTAGCACAAAACACCATCAAACATAAAGAAGCTAGCTTACTCGCTAGCTTCTATTTCATTATTTGCATTCGATAAGATGCCATTCACGAACTTTCTTGATTGATCATCACTAAATGTTTTGGTTAATTCAATCGCTTCATTTAACACAACTTTATTTGGAACATTATCAACATATAACATTTCAAACAAAGCTAAGCGTAAAATGGTCACATCCATTTTAGGTAAACGCATTAAAGTCCAACCTGGACGTAAATACTTTTGAATGATTGCATCAAGCTCTGTTTTGTGCTCGCAAACACCTGTGACAAGTAAATCTAAATAAGTTGGTACAAAATGTTCTTTTTCTTCATCAATCATCTCTTCGTATTCGAGTTCGATTGCATGCATAATTGCATCTTGCTTCGTTAATTCTTGGTTAAAATCCAAAGGAAACAAAGCTTGGATGGCCATTTGTCTAATTTCACGACGAGTTAACTCTTTATTCATGTTCAGCCTCTTCATTTTCAAATAATTCTTCAAAATCTAATTGCTCAGTTTTTTCTGGGACGAGCGATACAATATGCACGTTTACTTCGACTAATTCAATATCCGTCATAAACAAAACTTGTTGTTTAACCCGGCTTTGAATTTCCATCGCAACGCTTGGTACGGATACACCGTATTTTAGATTGACATATAAATCGACTTTAATCCCATTTTCTTCGTCCATTGTTAAAAAAACACCTTTGCCATGCACCGAGCGGCCAAGCAATTCTGTTACATTATTTGCAAAACTTGCTTGCATTCGGTAAACACCTTCAACTTTTGAAGCTGCAATGCCAATAATTACTTCAATGACTTCTGGGGCAATGACAATTTCACCTAATTCATGGTTTGTCTCTATTACGAAGTTGGTTTCATCTACCATCTTTCATTCCTCCATTTACTTGCGGTTTCATTAAATAAAAACTCGTTCAATGTTTTTATTATACATGATGTTTTACAATTATTATAGTCGAAACCGTTTTACGAAGCGAAAAACTATAAAATAATCAATTCTTTGGATGAATGCGTTAAAACTTCATTCCCACTAGACGTAATCAGTAAATCATCTTCAATTCTTACGCCACCAATTCCTGGTAAATAAATTCCTGGTTCATCCGTAATCACGTTACCTGGCACAAATATTTTTGGTGCTTTAAAAGAAACGTTCGGTCCTTCATGAATTTCTAAACCAATCCCATGACCTGTTGAATGCCCAAATGCTTCACCATAACCAAAAGAAGCAATGTAATCACGAGCAACCGCGTCTAATTCAATGCCAGACATACCTGGTTTAGCGGCTTCAATTACTTTTAATTGTGCGTCTAACACAATTTGATGAATTTCTTTAAGTTTTTCACCAGGATCACCAATTGCAAAAGTTCTCGTCATATCTGAAACATAGCCTTCATAATAACATCCAAAGTCTAGTGTAATCATATCGCCTTTTTCAATTACTTTTTGACTAGCTACTCCATGTGGCATCGCCGAACGAACGCCACTTGCGACAATTGTATCAAACGAAACACCTGTTGCTCCTAGAGAACGCATGTAAAAGTCTAATTGGTTGGCTACTTCAATTTCTGTCATTCCTGGTTTAATTTGATTCAAAATGTATGCAAATCCTTGGTCCGCAATTTGACAAGCTTTTTTTATTAAAACAAGTTCATTTTCATCTTTCACTTCACGTAAAGCTTCAATCATGCCGCTAATTGGTACAAGCGGTGTCTCTTCGATTAAGTCTTCTAACAAAGCATAATCGGCAAAACTAACAAAACTTTCTTCAAAAGCAAGCGATGCTAACTCTTCTTGTTGACAAATTTTAGCAACTTCTTCAAAAATTGGTCCAGTATTTTGAACAATCTCATAACCTTTTGCTTGGACAGCGGCTTGCTCGGTATAACGAAAATCAGTGACAAAAAATGCTTTGTCTAAAGTAATCACTGCTAAACCTGTTGTACCTGTAAAATTTGTTAAATAACGTAAATTATAAGGACTAGTGACCAAAAATCCTGCTACTCCTTCTTTTTTCATTGCTACTCTTAGTTTGTCTACACGCAACATACAATCGGCCTTCTTTCTTTTTCTTCTTCTCAAGTAATTATAACAAACTTCTTTGGAAAACAAAGAAAAACAAGCAAGTTTTTTTCTTGCTTGTTTTCCTTATTATAAAGTTTTTTTCCGAAAAGAAAACAGGCTTCTCTTTAAGACATCAAAGAAACTTAAAGAATGTACCATTCGGTTTGGGTCAACGTAAACTCGAATCGCCCGTAAAACTTTCTTTGGCTCCTTTGAAGAAAAGGTATACGTTCCATTTTTCTTCGTCTGAATGGCATAACGCGGAATCCATTTCCCTTTAAAGAAAACAGAAGCAAGAACGTAATCAACTTCCTCCCAAGGAATTTGAATAAATTTCCGGACATCGCGGTTATGATAGAACTCGAAGCCTTGATCGCCAATCATAATCTTTCCATAATCCGTTAACCCTAAAAATGAAGTCCCGTCAATTGTCAAATCCACTTTCGTATTTAGCGATTGAACCATCTTGCTTCCCCCTTTAATTTCTTATAATAAGCCTACAACATGACCCAAAATCCCTACTACAAATAAGCCTAAAATAATAATAATCGGTGAAACCTTTTTCTTCAATAACCACATACAAAGTAACGTGATTAATAAGCCAGCTAAACCAGGAATTAGTTGATCAAGGTTATCTTGGAGCGTTGTAATTTTTACATCAGATAAGGCTTTTCCTGAAGCTATTTCACCAAAAATTTGTTGCAATCCCTCACTTGAAAACGGAATTTTATCCCATTCAATATAGGCACCATCTGATAAAGTAACTTTTGAAACAATTGGGACAAAAGAAATATTTACCCATCGTTGAACAAGTGAGGCTAATACAAACATCCCTAAAATTGAGGCGCCTTTTGTCACATCTTGCAAGAGACCACCAGATAAATCATCAGTAATCGCAGATCCTGCTTTGTAGCCAAATTCTTGCGTGTACCACATAAAGCCCCAACGAATAATATTCCAAGCTAAAAAGAAAATAATTGGACCTAAAATATTCCCCGACATCGCAAGGGAAGCACCTAAAGCACCTAACATCGGACGAACCGTAAACCAAAAGACTGGATCACCAATCCCAGCTAGCGGACCCATCATCCCTACTTTAACCCCTTGAATTGCGACATCATCAACTGGCGCACCATTCGCACGTTCTTCTTCCAACGCTAAGGTCACACCAATAATCGGTGAAGCAATATAAGGATGGGTGTTAAAGAATTCTAAGTGGCGTTTTAAAGCCGCCGAACGCTCTTCTTTTGTTTGATACAACTTTTTAATTGCGGGAATCATCGAAAACGCGAATCCGCCATTTTGCATCCGTTCATAGTTCCATGATCCTTGAATAAAAGTGGAACGCCAAGCAACAGCTAAGCGGTCTTTCTTACTTAATTGAATTTTTTCTTCTGCCATTGTGATTTTTCCTCCTTTATCGTTTAATAATCATTTAAAATATCGCCAAGAGGGTCTCCAGAGCTGCTACCGCCACCGGAAGAAGAACCACCCATTTTTGATAAATTTAAGTAAATTAAAGCCAACGCGACACCAATCGCACCAATGGCAATTAAAGTCAATTCTGATAACGCTGCAACCACAAAACCTAAAACAAAGAACGGCCAAACTTCTTTCGTTGCCATCATATTAATAACAAGAGCATACCCAACCGCAACAACCATACCACCACCAATTGCCATCCCATCCGTTAACCAAGCTGGCATGGATTCTAAAGATTTTTGTACCACTTCTGCTGGGATAAATAAAAGGGCGCCTGCTGGGATTGCAATTCGAACCCCTTGCATACAAATCGCTACGACTTGTAAAACTTCAATTTTACGATAATTTCCCTCTTCTGCTGCTTTATCCATTAAATGCACAATCGGTACCGCTAAAGTTCGAACAACCATTGTTAAGAATAAACCAGCCACCGCCAAAGGAATCGCAATCGCAATCGCCGCTGGAATACCAGCTTTCCCTTGACCACCTAAAACTAAAATAATAGCTGCCGCAACCGACGCAAGTGCCGCATCCGGTGCAACTGCGGCTCCAATATTCGCCCAACCAAGAGCAATCATTTGTAAAGACCCGCCTAACATAATACCTATCTCTAAATTTCCAGTTACAAGACCGATTAAAGTACAAGCCACAAGCGGTTGATGGAATTGAAATTCATCTAAAATCCCTTCCATCCCGGCTAAAAAGGCAACAAATACAACTAAAACGATTTGAATTACATTTAAGTCCGACATAATAAACCTCCTCTGATTTTAAGCAAGCTCTCTTTTTGCTTTTTTAATTAGTTCATCCATGTTATCTTTTGAATCATTCGGTACTTTACGCACGTCAAAAACCACGCCTTGTGATTTTAATTTTTCAAATGCCGCCACGTCGTCATTGCCCATAGATAACACTTTATTAACAACTACTTTTCCTGTTGAGTGAGCCATTGAACCCACGTTGACTTCTTTAATATCAACGCCACCTTCAATTACGCGAACAACGTCTTGTGGATTTTCAAATAATAATAAGGCCTTTGTATCACCAAAACGTGGATCTTTTGCAATTTGAATCATTTTATCAACTGGAATGACGTTTGCTTTTACTCCTGGTGGGGCTGCTTGCTCAATTAGTTTTTTACGTAAATCATCTTTTGATACCGCGTCAGATACAACAATAATCCGACTTGGATTGGTCGCTTTTGTCCAAGCAGTAGCCACTTGTCCGTGTAACAAGCGAGAGTCAACCCGAGTTAAGACAAACTTAATTTTGCCATCGCCCAAAACCGTCCCCTCTGGAATCGCGCCTTGAACAGGACTTGGTGCCGCAGTAACTGACACTGCATCTGCTGGTTCCAATTCTTCTGGTTTCACTTTCACGCCTTCTTTGGCTGTACTAATAATTGCAGCGGCTACTTCATGAGCAGTATTCATTGAAAGTCTTGCCGCATAGGCTTCAATTAACATTGGTAAATTCATACCTGCTACAATCGCCCACGTATCTTTGTGTGCTTCAAACAAGTTGTTGGCTTGGTTAAAAGGCGTTCCTCCCCATAAATCAACTAAAAATAAGACTTGCGTTTGGTCTTCAAAAGTCGCAATCGCTTCTTCCATCTTTCGTCTGACATCATCTGGGCCTTCGCTTGGATTTAAAATACAGGCAGCCACATTTGCTTGTTCGCCAAAAATCATACTCCCTGATTGCATCAAACCGTTTGCAAATTCTCCATGACTTGCTAGGATAATTCCTACCATCGTTTTACCTCCTCTTTTTTCATTCTTACTTGAATGATTTTTCTAATAATTCATTCAAATAAATTTTCCGATCATTTGGAACTTTTCGCACTTCAAGTTCCACCCCGTGCTCTGCCAAAAATCGAAATGCAGCAACGTCTTCTTCATCAACTGATATAAAATTCGTAACCATTTTTTTACCAACTTGAAACCGCATGCCGCCGATATTGACGCTTTTAATCGCGATTCCTTGTTGAATAAGTGCGACCACTTCTTGTGGCTGCGTGAATAAGAGCATAATCTTTTGATCTTGAAATAATTGACTTTGATAAACTGAAACAAATTTTTCGACCGTTACGACATTCGCTTTCACTCCTGGCGGGGCAGCTTCTTGCAATAAAAACTTACGTAGAGGGTCCTTGGCAACTTCTTCACTAATGACAATAATTCGAGCAACATTAGTAGCTTTTGTCCAAGCCGTCGCAACTTGTCCGTGAATCAAACGATCGTCAATCCGCGCCAATTGAAGATTTAATTTCTCACCCCTACACATAAATACTCCTCCTCTCATGTCTATACAAGCAAAAAGTATGCCAAGTATTTCGATACACTATTAAGCTTTTCTCAATCTTTTGAACCAAAAATAAAATACACTAGCAGAATACAGTTCTTCTAGTGTATTTCATGTGTATTTTCTTGTTGTTCTAGCATCATTAATAAATAATAACGTTCAATCATCGAAATCGTTAAATGGAATGTTTCTTCTAAAACGAGTAAATGCCGATCGAGCTTTTCTTTTTGCGGATGTTTTTTTACAAAATCTACTTGCTCCAAGGAACCTTCTAAAGACTGATTCAAGATATTTCTTTCAATCACACCACTTAAGTGCAAGACAAAATTCATATGAAAGGCAGGCGTCGTCTTTCCATGACACCACTCTTCCAGCAAATCACTGCTTATTTGCCACAACGGTTCAAACGCTTTGGCAGGGTTTAAAAACATCACCGTTTTCTCCATTTCCGTCTGGCAAATGTTTTTGAAATCTTCAAACTCAAGCTCACTTTCGTTTTCAGTAATTTCGCCTAACATAATTTGCTCTAATAAACAATCTAAATCCGAATGAAGCAATCTTTCTAGCGAGATGTGCGGCGCTTGGATTTTTGGATCTACAATACCTGTTGTCGCCAAAAAGTTGTATTTTTTTTGCAACAGCGGTAGTTTTTTTTCAATTTCAACAACCGATTCTGCAACCACAACAAGATGATTAAAATTCTTTTTATGCAATGTCGCTTCAATCATTTCTTTAATTCTTTGCGCTGTCCCTTGACCGGAAGCACAAATTGCTAAAATCGCTTGCGGTTTCTCTGATCCTGTTTTTTCTTCTTCTACTTGAAAAGCATGGTATCCTTGAAATTCTTTTAAAGAATCAACTAAATCAGTCAATGTCGTCCCGAGGGTTTCCGCTTTCCTTGTTCCTTCAAGTACAATCGGTGTTGTTACCATATCAAGGGTCTCAACATAAATGCCGGTTTCTTGATACAACCTTTCGCCAAAACTTGTTAAAGAGCCCATATCAACTAATAATAAGACCCCGTAACCTTGATCTGATTGACAAACAGCTTCCTTGATTTTTTCATAAGCCGTTTTCGGCGACATCTCTAGTGGCATATCTACGGCTAATGGGTGGTCAGTCCCTAGCAATTGGCGAGCAACTTCGGCCATACTTGAAGCCGTACTTTTTCCATGAGCCGCCACCACTAGCCCAACGCGACCTTTCACTAAATTACGACTGAGCGAAATTAAAAGTGCCGCTAAATAATAGATTTCTTCTTCAGGCACTGTAATTGAAAAATAACTCGAAATTTGTTTTTTCATCGATGTAGCCAACTCAAACTCAAGCGGATAGTCCGCTACCATTCGGCGAATATTAGGATTGAGATGCCGTTCTTCATTGATTGCATGTTTTTTCAAAAAAGAACTTATATGTAAGCTCATCGCATATAAAAAATTACGGGCCATCCCTTCAGATAAGTGTTCTTTAATTTGTTCATAAATCATGCGTGTCAATTCAACAACCTTTGGGTCAACAAATTCACTTAATTTACTCTCTGCTGAGAATGAAAAACCGTGATTTTTATAAAAAGATTGCAAATGAATATGAATATCGCGTGTAATAAAGTCATTAATTTCCTTTTGACTAACTCCTTCTTCTTTTAATAATGTCGCCTTGTCGCCAATTATTTCATATAAATTATATGGGAGCTCATAGCTATCGGAATAACGAACTGAAAATTCTTCACCTGGATCAACGACTAAGCCAGACGATAAATAATGCGAAAATTCAAGTGCTTCTTCCCGATTGTTTGAAAAAGATGGCAAGCCATTTTGAATACCATCTGGTAAATCTGCTAGCGTTAAATCGATTTGACTTTGATTTAAATGATTTAAAAATCCGCGAGCACAAGCTAATTGGACACTTGATTTTAATTGACCAATATTTCCAAAACCGACACTACCAATTAACGCCTTCACCACTTCTTCTGTTAAAGAAATCCGACGATTAATTCGAGTCGCTTCTTGGGCAATCATCAATTGAATAAAATCGATTTTCTCTTCCGTCGTTCGTTGTTCAAAAGCAGGCAACTGAATATGAATAGGAATCCGACGCAAAAAAGTATCAAGTAAAACTGAATTCGTATTTTCAGTTGTCGCTCCAACAATTCGAACGTTTGCTTGTCGATTTTTTCCTAGTTCTCCTAAACGGCCATAAGTTCCATAGTCCATTAAATAAAAAATCATCTCTTGCCCTTCTGGTGGCAGGCGATGAATTTCATCTAAAAACAAAATGCTATGATCTGCCTCATCAATCAAACCTTTTCTTTCACTATCTGCTCCAGTAAAAGCACCTTGCACATAACCAAATAAATGACTCATCAATAACTCTGGACTATTCGCGTAATCCGCGCAATTAAAAACAATTAATTTTTTATCAAGTCCAATAATTTGTCTTTCTTGTGCGTACTGAAACATACTATGCGCAAAATGTGTTTTCCCCGAACCAGTTGGCCCTGTGATCAAGCAATCTAACCCTTTAGGCGGATACAAAACAGCCGCTTTGGCTTGTTCAACAGCATTTTTTAAACTACTTTGATTCCCAATTAATTGTGAAAAAACATCTGATTTCGCGATTGGTACATCGCTTTGTTTAGATGGTAGCTGAGGACTGGCAGAATGTTGAT
Organism: Enterococcus lemanii; assembly: GCF_016909125.1. Taxonomy (GTDB): domain Bacteria; phylum Bacillota; class Bacilli; order Lactobacillales; family Enterococcaceae; genus Enterococcus_I; species Enterococcus_I lemanii. The sequence continues at coordinate 74,243 of NZ_JAFBFD010000003.1, forward strand.
GCAAAACTTCTGCTTCAACGGAAGAAGGAGTATTTTGTAATTGATACCGTACGGGGCGTCCGACTAATTTAATCATCAGCCCTTTTCGAACAAATTCGTTTAAGTCTTTACTTACATTGGAACGTTGTAAAGAAAGTTCTTCCGCAATTTCTTGCGTTGTAAACAATTGGTTTTCACTATTCAAACGAATTTGTTCGAGTATAAAGTCATATATTGATTGTTGGCGTTTAGTCATCCCCACTTTGCTCCCCCCCTTTTCTTTAAGTATAACGATATTTTAATTTTTTTCCAATAATAGCATTAATTTAAGCAGAAGAAAAAAATAACTAGCCTAAGCCTCGTCCAAAATCAGAAACGCTCCCAGTAATTTTGGTAACACTAAGTTTCTCATAAAAATAGCCATAAAATAAATAGCAACACACAAAGCAACCATAAAAATTTCTGACTCCCTGATACATCCAGGATGAAAAAAGCAAAGACAATTGAAAAGTGAATTAATTCTATTATTTTTTAGATTAACGTATTCAATAATTTATCTTAAAACATAAAAAAGCTCAAAACCCAATCATATCAAGGGTTTTGAGCTATCATTTCTTAAGCTTCTACTGCTACAGGATAAACGGATACTTGTTTTCTGTCGCGGCCTTTACGTTCGAAACGTACCACACCGTCAACTTTTGCATATAAAGTATCGTCGCCACCGATTCCAACGTTTAATCCTGGATGGATTTTAGTTCCACGTTGGCGGTAAAGGATTGAACCACCTGTAACTGTTTGACCGTCAGCACGTTTAGCGCCTAAACGTTTTGATTGAGAGTCACGACCGTTAGAAGTCGAACCTCCACCTTTTTTGTGAGCGAAGAATTGTAAATTCATTTTCATCAACATCAGATGCACCTCCTATTGTTTCGTTAAAGTTTGAATTTCGATAAATTGATTGTTTTCTTTTTGAACGTCTTGAAGTCCTAATAACAAATTTTCAAGTAAAATTTGAGTAATGTTTGTCTGTTCTTGTGTCAGATGACTTGGAATTTCAACAAAAAGTTGACCTCCATTGACTTCATCGGCTTCAATCATCGGCGTTACTCCTGCTAAAGCATCAATACCATTTACAGTATTAATTGCTAATGCAGAAACCGCTGCACAAACAATATCGCTCCCATATTCACCTGCATTTGCATGGCCACTTAATTCAAAAGATTTAATACGACCAGACTCATTGCGTTTAAATGTTCCTTTAATCATCGTTTTTCCTATCTGTAATTTATTATGCGTTAATGGCATTAATAACTACTTTAGTGTATGGTTGACGATGACCTTGTTTACGGTGAGAATCTTTTTTCGGTTTGTATTTGAAAGTAACAACTTTCTTTTGTTTACCGTGTTTCTCAACTGTTCCTTCAACAGTTGCACCTGCAACAGTCGGAGCGCCAACTTTTGTTGTTTCGCCACCAACTAAGATTACTTCGTCAAAAGTTACTGTTTCGCCAGCTTCTACGTTTAATTTTTCAACGTAAATTGCTTGACCTACCTCAACTTTCACTTGTTTACCACCAGTTTTGATAATTGCGTACATGCTATCAAGCACCTCCTTATAATATAGACTTAGACTCGCCATCCTAAGTGACTTTCGTACTTAAAAACTTATTCTGTGCGGTTGTAGCTGTGGAGTCCACAATTACAACAATCCTATTTTAGCAAAAAGTTATTTCTTCGTCAATAAGAAAGTTGTATTTTCAGGAATTTATCATTTTCTTTTCAGTACTATGCTTAATTAATGCCTGCTGAATAATTACCAAGTATTCATAACGTGACCAATTTTCGAATATTGATTTAAAGTTATTAAAAATAAAGTAGTGACCTTTGTCTGTCGGTCACTACTTTATTTTTTATGCTCGATAAGAAGGAATCGTCTCTTCATAAGCTGTAATTTGATCAGCTACAAAAAGCGTTTCACCAATTTCATCCAAACCATTTACTAGTCGGTGTTTCCAACTGCTATCAATTTCAAAAGAGAATGTGTGATTTAAAACTTTGACTACTTGATTTGGCAAGTCTACCGTCACAGGGGTGTCTGCCGTAATTTTTGCAAGGGCAGCAATTTCAGCTTTTTCTAAAACGATTGGTAAAAGTCCATTCTTCACTGCGTTCATATAAAAGATATCACTAAAACTTTCGGCAATAACCGTTTTAAATCCATAGTCCATTAAAGCCCACGCCGCATGCTCACGCGAAGAACCGGAACCAAAGTTTTCGCCACTAACTAAAATCGTTGCGCCTTGGTATTGTTCTTCATTTAAAATAAAATCCGGGTTCAAGCTACGGTCTCTTAAATAACGCCAATCGTCAAATAAAAATTCGCCAAACCCCGTTTTTTCAATTCGTTTTAAATAGGTCTTAGGAATAATTTGATCCGTATCCACGTTATCATTCATAAAAGGAACCGATTTTCCTTGGTGAATCGTAAAAGCTTCCATTTAAATTCCCTCCTTAATGACTTCACGGACATCCACAAATTGTCCATGAATCGCAGCCAAAGCCGCCATTGCAGGACTACATAAGTGTGTACGTGCATTTTTCCCTTGACGACCAACAAAATTTCGGTTTGACGTTGACGCACAATGAACAAATTCAGGAACTTTATCCGGGTTCATCCCTAAACACATGGAGCAACCTGGTTCACGCCATTCAAACCCTGCTTCAATAAAGACTTGATCTAAACCAATTTTTTCAGCAGCGTGACGAACAGGTCGTGAGCCTGGAACGACAATTGCAGTTACGCCTTCTTTCACTTTTTTTCCGTGAATGAAACGAGCGGCTTCTTCTAAGTCAGATAAGCGTCCGTTGGTACACGAACCGATAAAGACATATTCAATTGGAATATCAGCTGCCTTTTGCCCTGGATGTAAATCCATGTACTCATAAGCTTGGCGGTCATTATGGTCTTTAATTTCTGGGAAAACATCTTCAATTGAAATGCCCATTTCTGGGTTCGTTCCCCAAGTAACATACGGAGCCAGTTGATTGGCATCGAGCGTCAAAATTTTATCAAAAGCACTTTCATCATCCGTATAAAGGCTTTGCCAATCTTGTAATGCCGCATCAAAATCTTTTGGTGCGTATTCGCGACCTTTCACATATGCAAATGTCTTTTCATCAGGTGCCATCATCCCTATTTTGGCGCCCCCTTCAATTGACATATTACAAATCGTCATCCGCTCTTCCATCGATAAAGCAGAGACCGTCTCGCCATAAAATTCAACCGCATAACCAACACCAAAGTCTACCCCATACGTCGCAATTAAGGCTAAAATAATATCTTTTGCATAAACACCAGGTTTCAAAGTTCCAGTAACTTTAACCCCCATACGTTTTGGTTTTTTTTGCCATAAACATTGCGTTGCCAAAACATGTTCCACTTCACTTGTTCCAATCCCAAAAGCAATTGCGCCAAATGCACCATGTGTTGCGGTGTGAGAGTCCCCACAAACAATCGTCTTGCCTGGTTGAGTAAGACCAACTTCAGGACCAACCATATGGACAATTCCTTGGCGGTCTGAGCCATTATCGCAAAGTTCAATTCCAAATTCTTCACAATTTGCTCTCAACGTATCCATTTGCTTTTTCGAAACTAAATCAGTAATCGTAAAAATATCTTGGGTAGGAACGTTATGGTCCATCGTTCCAAACGTTTTATCTGGCCGACGAACACTCCGACCAGCCATTCGTAGCCCTTCAAAGGCTTGGGGAGAAGTTACTTCATGAATCATTTGTAAATCGATATATAACAATTGCGCTTCGCCTTCATCGCCAGTAACGACATGGCGTTCCCAAACTTTATCAAATAATGTTTTACTCATTGGTACCCTCTCCTTTTTTTAGATAGTCAATCACTTTATCGGTAAATTCGGTTGTTGTCGCTTGGCCGCCCAAATCCGTTGTTAAAACACCGGCTTCCATCACTTTAAAACAAGCTGTTTCAATCGCAGCCGCTATTTCAATTTGCTCAAAAGATTCTCGTAACATCATCGCTACCGACAAAATCATCGAAACTGGGTTGGCAATATTTTTACCAGCGATATCTGGCGCTGAACCGTGAATTGGTTCGTATAATGCGACACCAGAAACCCCATAACTAGCACTTGGCAAGACCCCCAAAGTTCCTGGCAAGACCGATGCTTCATCACTTAAAATATCGCCAAATAAATTTTCGGTCACAATGACATCGAAATCGGTTGGATTTTGAATGATTTTCATCGCTGCTGAATCGACGTATTGATGCGCTAAGGTACAATCTGGAAATTCCAAAGCAACTTCTTCTGCGACTTGACGCCATAACTTGCTTGTTGCCAAAACGTTGGCTTTATCAACGGATAAAACTTTTTTCTTTCTCGTTTGTGCAATTTTAAATGCTTGCCGAACAATTCGTTTGATCTCATCAACATGGTAACGATTCGTATCATAGGCCTCTTTTTCACCTAAATGTCTCGGTTCCCCAAAGTAAATACCGCTCGTTAATTCGCGGACAATAATGAAGTCAGTACCACGGACAATCGTTTCTTTTACAGGTGAAAGTGGCAGTAATACTTCCGGAACTTGGATTGGTCGAATATTGGCAAATAAATTCAAAGCTTTACGTAGCGCGAGCAGTCCCATTTCTGGTGTTTGTTCAGCTTTTTCCCACTTCGGTCCGCCAATTGCACCTAGTAAAATGGCATCTGCTTGGTGACAGGCAGTCAAGGTTTCTTCTGGCAACGGTGCCCCTTTTTCATCAATCCCTGCGCCCCCAAAAGCATAATTCGTCCATTCAAAATCCTTAGCTGCTTGTCCTAAAGCTGCTTCCATTACCTTTAGTGCACTAGCGCTAATTTCTGGTCCAATGCCATCTCCTGCTAAAACAACAATTTTCTTTTTCATTTATTTCCCTCGCTTTTCTTTAATTGGGTGCTTGCTTGAATATAAGCTTTGGCTGAAGCTTGCAAGACATCAAAATCAATACCAACCCCACTTGCTTGTTCTGCTTGATTCTCGGTTTCCAAAGTCACATAGACTTCGGCTTGAGCATCTTCACCACTGGTAATCGCTGAAATTTCATAACTCGTTAAGAGTGGCTTTTGCTGATAAATTTGGTCAATGGCATTGTAAATCCCTTGGATACTTCCTGGTCCAATCGCAGAAGCTGTATGCACTTGACCTTGTTCATCTTCAATCGAAACAATCGCACCTTGCAAGCCATTTGAAACATATTGTAATTGCAAAGTTTTCAGCTGACATTCGATCGATTCTTGACGCAATTGATCAGCAACAATCGCAATTAAATCGGCATCTGTCACTTGCTTTTTCTTATCTGCTAATTGTTTAAAAGTCGCAAACAATTCTTTTATTTCTTCATTACTCAACTGATAACCCAATTCTTGCATTTTTGTCGCAAAAGCATGGCGACCAGATAACTTGCCTAAAGGTAAAGCATTCGTTTTAACCCCAACTAATTGTGGCGTAATAATTTCATAAGTCTCTGGATTTTTTAAAACACCATCTTGGTGAATACCTGATTCATGAGCATAGGCATTGCCACCAATTACGGCTTTATTTTTTGGTACATTCATTCCTGACAAACGCGCAACCATATCGCTAGTTTTTTTCGTTTCTTTTAAAACAATTTTTGTTTGCGCAGGATAAAAATCTTTACGAATATGTAAAGCAACCGCGACTTCTTCTAAAGCAGTATTCCCTGCTCGTTCACCAATCCCATTGACAGCCCCTTCGACTCGGCGTGCCCCGTTTTCAATTGCGGCTAGCGCATTCGCCGTTGCCATTCCCAAATCATCATGACAATGTGAAGAAAAAATAATTTCTTGATCACTACGAATATTTTGGGTTAAATAAGCAAACAACGCCCCGTATTCTGTTGGATTTGAAAAACCGACTGTATCTGGCACATTAATAATCGTTGCCCCAGCATCAATGGCTGTTTGAACAGCTTCCAGTAAGAATTCCTTACGTGTACGTGTCGCATCTTCAGGTGAAAATTGGACTTTTTCAAAGAGCGTTCGGGCATAGCTAACGTGTTCTTTAATTGAAGCTAAAACTTCTTCCGGCGACATTTTCAACTTATCACGCATATGAATGTCACTCGTTGCTAGAAACACATGAATTTGCGGATATTTGGCTAAACGTAATGCTTCGTAAGCTCGGTCGATGTCTTTTTTTTGACAACGAGCCAACCCAACGACCCATGCTTTTTCAATCACTTTAGCAATTTCCGTTACCGCTTCAAAATCACCGGGCGAAGTGATTGGAAAACCCGCTTCAATCGCATCTACGCCCCATTTTTCTAATTGTAAAGCCAACTGGACTTTTTCTCTTGTATTAAAATTAACTCCCGGTGTCTGTTCACCGTCTCTTAAAGTAGTATCAAAAATTTGAATATGACTCATTATCAAACACTCCTTTTTAAATAACCTTTTTCGTAAATAAGTATAAAAAAAGCATCCCATAAAGAAATTTTCTTTATGCAATGCGAACAGAACTCTTCCTTTAACCAGAAAAAAGAGTTCTCTAAAGTAATAATAATAAAAATGATTGTTCTACTTGGACGTTAACAGTAACCTTTTCTTTTCTCATTTTCATCACCTAACCAAAGTTTTCTTAAGTAAGAAGATACAGAAATAAGAACTAGAAGTCAACACTTTTGTTTAAATTTTCTGAATATTCACTGATTGTAATTTTATTTTAATAATTAATTGATTTTCTCACTTTAATCATTCAAAAAAGCACCAATAGGATTTTTTTCCTACAAGTGCTTTTTAATGTTTTTTATTTAATCGGTAGACATTATTTAAACTTATTTACTTTTATTACTCACCTTTTTTAGTCATCGCATGGCCGCCAAATTGGTTTCTCAATGATGCAATGATTTTTTCGCCATATTTTTCTTCATCTTTGCTTGAATATCTCGTTAATAGTGATTGAGTAATAACTGGAGCTGATAATTCTAGACGTAAAACTTCTTCAACGGTCCATTTCCCTTCGCCTGATGAAGCCACCACCCCTTCGATATCCGTTAATGCGGCATCTTCAGAAAGTAGATTTTCGGTCAATTCCATTAACCAACTACGAATAACTGAACCATTATTGAAAACTTTTGCGACACCTTCTAAATCATAATCATACTCAGAATGATGTAAAATATTAAATCCTTCACCAATTGCTTGCATCATCCCGTATTCTATTCCATTGTGGATCATTTTTAAATAATGGCCACTCCCTGCTTCTCCGCAAAACAGATAACCATTTTCAACACATAAACTTTCAAAAATTGGCTCAATCGTTTGGAAAACGGCTTTGTTGCCGCCAATCATCATACACGCGCCATTACGAGCACCCGATACACCACCTGAAGTACCGACATCAAAGAAGTGAATCCCTTTTTCAGTAAATTTTTGATTATTGATTTTGCTTTCGGTATATTTAGAATTTCCACCATCAATTAAAATATCATTTGGATTAAGCAGTGTTAAACACTCGTTCATTACGCGATTTGTAATCTCTCCTGCTGGTAACATTAACCATACTATTCTTGGCTCATTATTCGCCTTTGCACTCGTCAATAGCTCATTGACTGATTGAAAAAAAATGCCGCCCTTTTCTTGCAATTTTGTCGCTAAAGCGGTATTCGTATCAAAAGCTTTGACCAAATGACCCCCTTCTAGCAAGTTTTCTGCGATGTTCAATCCCATTTTCCCTAATCCAATTAGATGCATTTCCACGATGATATATCCCCCTTGATTTCTCTTCACACTCTTGTACGGTTTGTTATTTTACAAAACGTCCTGGCGTTTAACGTCTTTAAATCTAGCATAGCGATTTTTGAGCGTCAATAGGCGAATCAATAGGATTTCACAATTCTAATTTAAGCAAAAAAGCTTGTCATTTTAGGTTTTTTTAACCTTTTTCATCAACTTAGCTTGACCCTTTTTTGTAAAATCAAACAAAGCCATACCCCACAATCGTTTGACCTTTTTCGGTAAAAATTACATAAATTTAATTATCTTATTTTTTATTTTAAGGTATTTTTTACTCAATAATTACTTCAGTTCTTGATTAATGAAAACAAAATTAAAAAACAATGAAATAGTTTCCGGAATTTTCTTCACCCTTTCTGAAAACAACGAAAATCACGGAAGATATTCGTGATTGTTTCACCGATTTTTTCCAGCTAAAAACCGCATTTTTAATTCGATCCGTACCGATTACTTCAACATCAAAGCCTGCCTCTTCAAAAATTTTTGTTAGTAATTTTCCAAGTTCATATTCTTCAATGAATTTTATTTTGAAATCAACGGAATAGGTAATTGCTTTTTAACTTGCTTTAACGACATTTGGATTCGCTAGTAAAGCTTTGAGCTGGCTTGGTGTAAAATGCTTAGTAGTCATTGATTAACCTGCCTTTCCTTTCTCTTGTTATATTTAGTGTACACAAAAACAGACTCACTAGCTAAGATGTTTTTTTCAAACTGTCCTTATCTATGGGCCCATTTCAGTTGCTACTCTCTTCATTTTACAAAATAATCTTTAAATTTTTAGTTGGTCTTCCATGCTATCGAGCATATTTTTCATTCACTTTTTATCTCCTCCGTAATAATTTCTATCAGATGTAGATAATTTTTCCAGCTCTAATCTAATTTTGTCAGTGTCAAACATAGAATCATCTATTAAGTCGTTATACAATTCATAAACATAAAACTCAGAAAAAGATGGTTGGAATGTTAGACCTAGACAGGAAAGATAAAATTTTTCTTTTTCCCAAAATTCTGGTTTATCTCCTAAATATTTGGTCATTTTTGTAAACACTACTCCATCTATTTTTGTTCTAACATTACTAATATATATGCTCAATAGATAGTCTTTAAATTTATCGTTATTAACATAATTATTGTTCTCATAATATTCCTTCATACTTTTAAAAATAATATTTGTATAAAGAATTTCAAATATTTTTCTAGTTATTGTCTTATAATATCCTGATTCTAGAGCTACAGTCCTTAATAATTGCATCTCTAGTGTAGAGTATCCCCTTGCCACTTGAGAAACACGAAAATATTCCTTTACCCTGTGCTCAAAGCCCAATTCTTGTGTTTGATTCCAATATTGCTTTATTTTTATCCATATAAAATCAAATGAAAGAATATTATAGCTGTTTTCTCTCAAATAAAATGTTTTATCTTCCATTCGTATCAATATCTCAAAATAGGGTTTATAAGGGATTAAATCACTTTCATTAATTGGGGGAATAAAAACATCTGATAATAAACTGGTAAAACTTCTAATCTTAAATTGTTCTTTTGAAACTTTAAATATTGTAATAAAAAATACAAGTATTGAAAATATATCCATTATCAAATTGATATTCCAATTGTCATAGGGAAAATAATTACTTATCCCTGTTTGAACCCTTGTACTTGTTAAAATTAAAGTTATTAAGAAAAGAAAAAATTTATATTGTACAATCATTAAAAATATAAAATCTGTAATTTTGTACTTCAATTTTTTAACAAATTTTATTTTCATTACATCCTCTGTCAGAAACTCTAAATAAAAGAATGATACAATGGTTAAATACAATATACTATCCATAACACTAATTACTTTTAAAATTGCCAGTCCAAAAGTCAGCAAATAAAACAAAATTATTTTTTGACTCTCAACCATTCTTGAATAATTCATTATTGTAATACATGCAAATAAAAACAGAAAAAATATATTATTTCCAAACAATCCGTTCATAAGTTCCTCCTATTTTAATGTTAATAAAACCTCTATATTCTTCTATACAATAAAAAGTTTAACCAAAAAATTTTATTGTATAGAAGAATTCTGACTTAGTCACGTATTTCCAATGACGGTAAAGATTCTATCAAATCCATTGTTTGCATAGAAATGGACCAATGTCAATATTTGAGACAGTTTTTAAGTAGTGGTTATTTAATAGGATGTATATTTTTTTATTTTTAATCACTTTAAGTCAATATTCGAAAATTGGGCACGTTATGAATATTTGTCAATTATTTCAGTAGATAATAATTTAGACTTCCCTTAATACAAGATACAAGGTAATTTGGCACAATTTCGGCACAAAAACCCCATTGAAACCAATGTTCCAATGGGGTTATTCACGTACCAGGAGGGATTCGAACCCCCGACCGTTCGCTTAGAAGGCGAATGCTCTATCCAGCTGAGCTACTGGTACAAATTTAACAACAAAAATTATTATAAGCAATTTCATTCTTGTTGTCAATTGTTTTTGGGCTTTTTCTTAAAAATTAATCCCTGGGTGCAAATGTAATAACGTCAGCCTCTTTCGTAATTAAAGCGACCCCGTCACCTAATGGTAGTAAGCTCGTTGTTAAGTCTGGATGCGTATTAATCGTATCTAAAAATAACTTTAATTTTCGATGAATCGTTCGTTGGCTTCGTGGGATTGTCTCGATTGGATCTAAGACGGTTCCGGCTTGAAAAATATCATCGACCATTAAAACGCCGCCTTTTCTTAGCAAACGTAGACATTCTGGTAAAAATTCAATATATTTTGATTTCGCACTATCCATAAAGATAAAATCGTAAGGGCCGGTCAATGTTGGAAAAATATCGGCTGCTTGTCCTTCCAATAAAGTGACTTGCTCTTCATTCCCTAATCGTTGGTACGTTTCTTTCGCTTGACGAATCATCACGTCAAAACGGTCAATGGTTGTCACGTGTGCGTCTTGCCCCGCATATTTCGCCATCAAGCTTGAAGAAAAACCAATGGCGGTCCCAATTTCTAAAATTTGTTTTGGTTTCAATTGCCCCATTAAAAATTGTAAAAAAACCACCGTTTCATGCGGAATAATTGGCACGCCTTTTTCATTGGCTTCTTTTTGGATTTTTCCTAGCTCTCCTGGAATTTGTTTTTGACTCGTTCTTAAGTAATCCACGATTTCTTGTTTCACAATCGGGCGATGCATCATTTCGTTACGCAATTTGTTCCCTCCACTTATCTTCACTGCTTGTTATTATACGTTAAACCATTTGTTTCATGCAATCAAAAACTTCTACTTGCTTTTTTACTCGATTGTGATTACTATTAAAGAAGGATTTGGACTAGTAACAAAAAAATGTTTCCAGAAAGTTAAACCTTGGCTGCAAGTTTAATAACCTCTTTTTTTGTGAACCTACCAATGGTAATGATTGTCAAAAACAATCGGGTGAAGGCCCTTAGCGCTTTTCAAGTGGAGTGTGCCGCCAAAAACAGTGCGCACTCAAACAAGGTGGTACCGCGAAATTCAAACATTTCGTCCTTTTTTCAGTAAAAGGATGAAATGTTTTTTTATTTTTTAAAGGAGGATTTTTATAAAATGAGTGAACAAACAAACGATTTTACCCAGTGGTATTTGCAAACAGTCCAACAAGCGGAATTAATGTCTTATTCCCCAGTTCGTGGCTCAATCATTTTCAGACCCGATGGCTTTGAGTTATGGGAGCACATTCAAGAAGAATTCAACAAATTTTTACGTAGCGAAGGCATTCGTAATGCGTATTTTCCAATGTTAATTCCTCAACACTTCTTTATGAAAGAAGCCGATCATATTGAAGGTTTTGCGCCTGAACTTCCTTGGGTTACTGAAGTTGGGAATGAAAAATTAGAAGAACCTTTAGCTTTACGTCCAACTTCTGAAACGATGATTGGGGCCGCTTTTTCTGATTGGATCAATTCGTACCGTGACTTACCGTATGAAATTAACCAATGGGCAAACGTGTTTCGTTGGGAAAAGAAAACTTTACCGTTTTTACGTACCTCTGAATTTTTATGGCAAGAAGGTCATACCGCACATGCCGATGAAACCGACGCTCGCCAGCGCACCATGCGTGTTTTAGATGAATATGCACGTCTTTGTGAAGAGTTTTTAGCAATTCCTGTCTACAAAGGACAAAAAACACCTTCTGAACGTTTTGCTGGGGCGGTTGATACGTATTCAATCGAAGCGATGATGAAAGATGGAAAGGCCGTTCAAGCAGGAACTTCTCATTATATGGGGACTAAATTTGCGGAAGCTTTTGATATTACTTACTTAAACAAAGAAAACAAACACACTTTGGTTCACACCACTTCTTGGGGTGTCTCTACTCGTCTGCTTGGTTCATTAATTATGACCCACGGCGATGAACAAGGACTTGTATTACCACCAACTGTTGCAGCGACCCAAGTGGTCTTAATGCCGGTTGGTCCTTGGAAAAAGAACCCTGCAATTTTAGAAAAATTAGAAGAAATTTTTGCGGAATTAAAAGCGCGTAACATCCGCGTGCGTCTCGATGATTCAGATAATTCACCAGGCTATAAATTTAATGAATGGGAATTAAAAGGCGCCTGTGTCCGCGTCGAGTGTGGCCCCCGTGATTTAGAAAATGGTCATGCAATGGTCAAAGTGCGTGATTTAGCTGAAAAAGAAAAAGTTGATTTTGAAGGCCTGGTTGCTTATATTGAAGAACAATTAGCCGAAATGACACCACGCTTACTTGCTTCTGCTAAAGCTCGCAATAAAGAAAATGAGCACTTCGACATCAATACACTGGACGAATTAAAAGCACATATTGAAACATGTAAAGCAGAAAACAAACCAACGGGCTTCGTTTTAATCGGTTGGGATGGTACCGAAGAAACCGAAAGTAAAATCAAGGAAGAAACAGGTTTCACAACGCGGAATATTCCTTTTGAAGTACCGATGGAAAAAGCCACTGACCTAGTTAGCGGTAAACCAGCTAAACATACTTTATGGATCGCTCGTGCTTATTAAAATTAAAAAATCGGTTGAAACGCGTTTGTTTCAACCGATTTTTCTTTATTCAATCAATTCTAAGAAATCTTCCACTGTAATATTCCCAAAATATTTCTTCAAATCAAGTTGCTCAACAACTTTGCGAATACTTTCTTTTTCATAACGCACCCCAATTAATTGATCTTCTACTACTTTGATTTCCCCTAAACCAAAGAAATCACCGAAAATTTTCAAGTCCGTAATCAGGCCATCTTCTACATTTAATTTCATTTCAATTGAACCGATTGGGAAACGTTTACGACGTTCTAAAGCAAATTTGGGTGATTTGCCATAATTCCAATCCCAGTTGCCGTAAGTTTTAGCTGAAATTTCTTTGACTTTTTGCCAATCGGTATCACTTAATTCATAGGTGCGAATATCCGCAACATTTGCAACATTGGCAATTTTTAACAAAATGGCTTCACGGAAAGCTTTTGTATCCATTGCTTGATAATCTGGTGCTAAGTAAGGTTTGATATTCGTTACGCGTGAGCGAATCGACTTAATTCCCTTTGACTCAATTTTATCCGCTCGAACTTTTAAAGCGTTCACGACTTCATCCATTTTTGAATCAAATAAAATCGTACCATGAGCAAACATTCGTCCATTCGTCGCATACATCGCATTACCAGAAAATTTCTTGTCGTCAATCACTAAGTCATTGCGCCCTTTTAAGGTTGCTCCGGTTGCCCCAAGCTCATGGAGTGCTTGAATAACTGGTTGTGTAAAACGGGCAAAATCACGGAAGGAATTACCATCATCTGGCATAATAAAACTAAAATTTAAATTGCCAAAATCATGATAAACGGCGCCACCCCCGCTTAAACGGCGAACAACGTGAATTTTATTTTTGTCTACATACTCTTGATTAATTTCTTCAATCGTATTTTGATTGCGCCCAATAATAATCGACGGTTCGTTAATATAAAAAAGTAAAATCGGTTCTTCGACTTTTAATTCTTGCAATAAAAAAGTTTCTAATGCTAAGTTCATTCGTGGATCATTCATTTCATTTGCTACATACAACATCTAATTTTCCCCCTAAACGATAAATTCTTTGCCAACTTGCGCTAAACTGACTTTAATCTGCTCCCCTGCTGCAAGTTGTGCTTCTTCTTGTAATTGAGCTAAACTCCCTTGTTGTGGCAAGTGGGTCAAGACTAAATGTTTCACTTGTGCTTCTTTTGCTAGTTCGCCTGCTTCTTTTGAAGTAAAGTGAGCAAAATGGCGTTCATTGCCCGCAAATAAATAGGTGTCTGCTAAAAACAAATCTGCCTCTTTGGCAAAAGTTTTAAAATCAGCTAAATAACCCGAATCTCCCGTAAAAACAAAAACTTTCCCCGTCGACTTTTCCACAAAACGCATCGCATAACAAATAACAGGATGAATTGTTTTCATAAACGATATCGAAAACGGGCCGATTTCAAGCGTTTCTTCTGTCAAGTAGTCATACCCCTGTGAAACATTCGGCAAGGTTAATTTCGCAAACGCTGCTTGGTCTTGCCCGTGGCCATAAATCGGCAAAATATTTCGTTCCTGCGTTTTAGGATATAATTGCCAATAATATTGCAACACACCCAAGTCGGCAATATGGTCATGATGGTAATGACTAATGATTACCGCATCTAAAGCAAGCGGGTCTAGAACTTTTTCAAGTTGAATCAAAGTCGCACTGCCGGCATCTAATAATAAGTGAAACCCTTGTGCTTCAATTAAAAAACTCGTGGTCCCTTGGCCTTTATAAGGATACGCCCCAAGACAGCCTAAAGTTGTAATTTTCATCTGTTATCCTCCTCATCTGTTTTTAATGGTATCATATTTTTGAAAATATGCGTATATAAAACCCCTGTTATCCAGATAAAAAACAGAATAAAAAAAGCACCTGTTTTACTATAAGAGTAAAACAGGTGCAAGTAAAAGTATGCGCAAATTAAAATTAGTAGCTCAGTAACTCTTTTACCGCCTCTGCATCTAAACGACGAACGACTTCTGTTACTAATTTTACGGTATTCAAATAGTCATCTTCATGAATCACTGACGTATGAGAGTGTAAATAGCGAACAGGCACCGTAATGGCAATTGAAGGCACTCCATTACGAGTTAAGTGCATCATCCCTGCATCCGTCCCACCACCTGCGATAACGGTGTATTGGAAAGGAATTTCTAATTCTTCGGCGACATTTGTGACAAAATTTAATAATTTTTTGTGTGGAATCATTGACGCATCAAAAATTAAAACTTGTGGCCCTTTGCCTAAAACAGAATCTGCTTCTTTAGGTGTCATGCCTGGTGTATCGCCAGCAGTACCCGTATCTAAAGCAATCGCGATATCAGGATTCACTAAGTGCGTGCTTGTTCTTGCCCCACGTAAGCCAACTTCTTCCATCACATCACTACCAGCAAATAAACAGTTATCATGGCCTTCTTTGGCTAAGTTTTCTAAGACACGTAAAGAAACAGCAGTCCCGACACGGTTATCCCAAGCTTTCGCTAAAAGGAATTTGCTATCATTCATGCGTTTGTATTCAATATAAGGCGTGATCATATCGCCTGGACGAATGCCCCAGCCTTTTGCTTCTTCTTCACTTGTCGCACCAATATCAATAAACATCTCTTTCACATCATAAGGTTTATTACGTGCTTCTTGGGTTAAAACATGGGGTGGTTTTGAACCAATCACACCATGAATGATTTTACCCGCTTGCGTTTTAATTTCAACTTGTTGAGCTAACATCACTTGGCCCCACCAGCCGCCTAAAGTTTGAAATTCAATAAAGCCTTTTTCAGTAATTTTAGTGACCATAAAGCCCACTTCATCCATGTGCCCACAAATAAAGATTTTAGGTCCGCCACCTGAACCTGAATGTTTGGCAATGACACTACCTAAGCCATCAAAGAAAATATCTTCGGCGTATTCTTTGGCATAATTTTTAAAAACTTCACGAACTTCTTCTTCATTTCCTGGAACGCCTCGAGCTGAAGTTAAGTCGATGAGAAGTTGTTCTTCTTTTTTATCTAACATATCGTTTACACTCCTTTAGTTTTTGAATCCGTTTTAATTATAACATGACTAATCTTAATTAGAATGCTTTTTTGAAATCTATTTCAATCCTCGACCAAAAAACAAACGATATAAAAAAATATATATACAAAAAAATATTTTTTATGCAACTTGTGCACCTTAAAACAAAGGATAAACCTTTATTCCACTTGTTTTCTTCGTTTTTCACAAAATGAATAAACACTACATATAGTGTTTCAAACAATTATATTTTGATTACAAACACAATATATAGGTTGAATCCCATCTTATTTTCTATTATGATATAGAAGTAGAAATTAAAGGAGTGATCGAAATGATGTATGTTAAGAGAAAAGGTGAACAGTTCGTTTCTCTACAACCTAGTTTAGAAAGTATGAAAATTATCAAACGTGATGGTCGTTTAGTCGATTTTGATGATCAAAAGATCTATGACGCTTTAGTGAAAGCTAAAAAACAAGTCAGTGGCGAACTTTCTCCCCTTGATCACGAACATATTTTAAATATTGTTGAAAAAGTTGATTCAGAAATTGCCGAACGCTTCCATAGCAATATTAAAATTTACGAGATTCAAAATATTGTCGAACATATTTTACTAGAAAACAGTGAGTATGCACTTGCTGAACAATACATTAACTATCGGACTCGTCGCGATTTTGAACGTAGTAAAGCGACCGATATTAACTTTACCATTAATAAATTAATGAACAAAGACCAACAAGTGATTAACGAGAACGCCAATAAAGACAGTGATGTTTTTAACACACAGCGCGATTTAACGGCAGGGATTGTCGGAAAATCAATTGGTTTAAAATTATTACCACCACACGTTGCCAACGCGCATCAAAAAGGTGATATCCACTACCACGACTTGGATTACCATCCTTATGCGCCAATGACGAATTGCTGCTTGATTGATTTTAATAGCATGTTAAACCATGGCTTTAAGATTGGGAACGCTGAAGTCGAGTCACCAAAATCGATTCAAACAGCAACTGCTCAAATTTCACAGATTATCGCAAACGTTGCTTCTAGTCAATATGGCGGTTGCTCGGCTGATCGGATTGATGAATTATTAGCTCCTTTTGCCAAATTAAATTATGAAAAACATTTAGAAGATGCCAAAGAATGGATTGACGGGGAAGACCGCCAAGAAGCTTACGCAAAAATGAAAACACAAAAAGATATTTATGATGCGATGCAAAGCTTAGAATATGAAATCAATACACTCTTTACTTCAAATGGCCAAACCCCATTTACTTCTTTAGGTTTTGGTTTAGGTACAAATTGGTTTGAGCGAGAAATTCAACGGGCCATTTTAAAAAATCGCATTAAAGGGTTAGGTAAAGAAGGCCGGACAGCGATTTTCCCTAAACTGATTTTCTCAATGAAACGCGGTGTCAATGCCAATCCAGAAGATCCAAACTACGACATCAAACAACTAGCATTAGAATGTGCCACGAAACGGATGTATCCAGATATTTTGAACTACGATAAAACGGTTGAAATCACTGGTAGCTTTAAAGTACCAATGGGTTGTCGCTCTTTCTTACAAGGTTGGAAAGATGAAAATGGCGAAGAAGTTAACGTTGGACGAATGAACTTAGGCGTTGTAACTTTAAACCTACCAAGAATTGCTCTAGAAGCAAATGGTGACTTTGATAAGTTTTGGAGTATTTTAGAAGAACGTTTAGGCATTATGAAAGATGCGCTCGTTTTCCGAATTAATCGTTGTAAAGAAGCTTCCCCAGCGAACGCTCCGATTTTATATATGTATGGCGCTTTTGGTAACCGTCTAAAACGAAACGAATCCGTCGATGCCTTGTTTAAAAATCGCCGCGCTACTGTTTCTTTAGGTTATATCGGCCTTTATGAAGTGGCTGCCGCCTTTTATGGTGGGGCTTGGGAAAACGATCAAACAGCCAAAGACTTTACTTTAGCCATCTTAAAAACATTAAAAGCGCATGCCGATGACTGGGCAAATGAATATGGCTACCACTTTAGCGTTTATTCGACACCAAGTGAAAGCTTAACCGATCGTTTTTGCCGTTTAGACACCGAAAAATTTGGTGAAGTAGAAAATATCACTGACAAAGACTACTATACAAATAGTTTCCATTACGATGTACGTAAAAATCCTTCACCGTTTGAGAAACTTGATTTCGAAAAAGATTACCCCCAATATACAGGTGGCGGATTTATTCATTACTGTGAATACCCTGTTTTACAACAAAATCCGAAAGCTTTAGAAGCGGTCTGGGACTACTCTTACGATCGTATTGGTTATTTAGGGACAAATACCCCAATTGATCACTGCTATGAATGTGGTTATGAAGGTGACTTTCATCCAACTGAACGCGGCTTTGAATGCCCGCAATGTGGTAACCGAGATCCAAAAACTTGTGACGTTGTAAAAAGAACTTGTGGCTACTTAGGGAATCCCCAAGCACGTCCAATGGTCCATGGTCGCCACAAAGAAATTTCTGCTCGCGTAAAACATATGAAATAATACTAAATAGGAAGGAGTCTAATTTTTGTGAGAAATCCAAAACCACAAGAATGGTTGGCGCAAGAACTAAGTCAACAATATATCGCCGATTACAAAACATATAATTTTGTCGATGGTGAGGGCGTTCGCAATAGTCTGTATGTCAGTGGTTGCCTCTTTGCTTGTGAGGGTTGTTTTAACAAAGCCGTACAAAACTTTCGTTACGGTACCCCTTTTACAAAAGAATTGGAAGATCAAATCATTGCAGACCTAGCCCCTTCTTATGTCCAAGGTTTAACTTTACTAGGAGGCGAACCTTTCTTAAATACACAAGTTTGTTTAGCCGTTGTTCGCCGCGTACGCGAAGTTTATGGCCATACAAAAGATATTTGGAGTTGGTCAGGCTATACTTTTGAAGAGTTATTACTAGAAACGCCAGATAAATTAGAATTGCTCGCTTCTTTAGATGTACTTGTCGACGGCCGTTTTGAATTAACTAAAAAAGACTTAAATTTACAATTTCGCGGTAGTAGTAACCAACGCATTTTAGATGTCCCGAAATCTTTAGCTGCAAATTCTGCGGTGATTTGGGAAAAATGCCTCGATGCAACTCAGTCTTATGAACAAATAAATAAAAGTGCTTTAATTTAAGCGTTAAAAAAATAACGAACACAAAGAACCCCCAATCGGGTGGCTTTTGTGTTCGTTATTTTTTCTCCCATAAAGGTAAGACAATATTTTCATAACTTAATGGAACTAAATTCGTCAAAGTAATGCCCAGTAAACGGATGCCTTTTTCAATCCCCACCGTTTCCTCCCAAATCAAACTTGCTTGAGAAAAAATAGCTTCTTTTTCTTTAATGTATTCTAACAAAGTCATTCGTCTTGTAAATGTCGTAAAATCTTCATAACGAACTTTTAGGACAATCGTTTGGCCATGTTTTTGGTGCTTAGCTAAGGCCATACTCACTTCTTCAGCAAGTTGTCGTAAATGACGTAAGACTTCTGTTTCTGTCATTAAAGGCGTGCGATACGTTTGTTCTTTACCAATTGATTTGCGTTCGCGGGTCACGCAAACTGGCGCATTATGAACCCCGCGCACCTTTCGGTAAAGAGAATAGCCCATTTTACCGAAGCGTTGAATTAATTCCATCTCTGACCTTTCAGCTAAATCTGCACCCGTAAAAATACCGATTTCATGCATTTTTGGTGTCGTTTTCTTCCCGACACCATGGAACTTTTCAATTGGCAATTGATGCAAAAAAGTTTGAGCATTTTCTGGTGTCACAACCGTCAATCCACGTGGTTTTTGAAAATCAGACGCTAATTTAGCTAAAAATTTATTATAAGAAACCCCTGCTGAACAAGTTAAATGTAACTCTTGCCAAATATCATATTGAATAAGTTTGGCAATTTTGATGGCTGACTTACTACCAATTTTATTTTCGGTCACATCTAGATAGGCTTCATCAATAGATACAGGCTCCACGATATCTGTATAACGATGAAAAATTTGGCGAACTTGTTGCGAAACAGTGCGGTATTTTTCATAATTTCCTGGAATAAAAACAGCATTCGGGCATAATTCATAAGCTTTTTGGGCACTCATTGCGGAGTGAATCCCGTATTTTCGAGCAATATAATTCGCGGTTGTCACAACGCCTTTTCCCTTTGTTTCATTCGGATGGCGAGCAATCACCAGTGGCTGACTCGCTAACGCTGGCTGGTCGCGCTCTTCGACTGCTGCAAAAAAAGCATCCATATCAATATGAATAATTTTACGTGATAAATCATTTTTTAATGGAAAAACTAACTCAGACAAATCGCTCACCCCTATCTCATTATAAGGCAAACGTGCGTTCGAAAGCAAATGTTTAAACGAATTTCAAATTATAGACAAAAAAAGCAATCGCCTGTTTTTTATCACTAGCGACTGCCAAAAAAATTTTATTCTCCGATTGTTTCGATCTCATGGTATTGATTATAGACAACTTGTTTTTTTAGTTGATGACGTTTGGCTATTTCTTTAATTGCTTCACTCGGTTTTTTTCCGGCTTTGATTAATTCTTCGACTTGCTCTTTTAAACTCCCCGCATCAACTTCCGCCACTTCTTCTATCTCACTTGCCCCAGCAACCATTAAGCAACATTCCCCTTTAATCGGTTGCTCGGCCAAATACGCCGCTAGTTCTTGAAGTGTCCCACGCAAATATTCTTCATGAATTTTAGTTAACTCGCGACAAATCACCGCTTGACGCTCACTTCCGAATACGGTACTCATCATTTGAATTGTTTTATGAATGCGAAAAGGCGATTCATAAAAAATTAAGGTCGCCGCTTGATTTTTTAGACTTTCTAAAGCAGCTTGTTGTTCTTTTTTCTTACGGGGTAAAAAACCATGAAAATAATGGGGTTGCGGCATTAAACCAGAAGCAATTAAAGCGGTCAATCCTGCTGTAGGTCCTGGTAAAGAAACCACTTTTATTCCTGCTTCGATACAAGCCGAAACTAATTCATGGCCAGGGTCACTAATTGATGGCATTCCTGCATCACTGACTTGAGCAATCGATTCTCCTTTTTCTAATCGTTCAATCATCTGAGGAATCCGCTCACGATAGTTATGTTCGTGAAAACTTTTTTGTGGTGTGGAAATTTCAAAGTGATTTAATAATTTTTGGGTGTTCCGAGTATCTTCACTGGCAATGAATTGGACTTCTTTTAAAATTTGAATGCTGCGAAATGTCATATCTTCTAAATTTCCAATTGGGGTTGGAACTAAATATAAGATACCGCTTGGTTCTCCTTTAAAACTCATTTGAACTTGCATTTTTTCACCTCGTAAAAATACCAATACGCTTATTTACGAAATTTTATCATTTCACAAGGCGTATTGGTATTATTTATTTCTTTTATTTTTTAGGACAAACCACTTTCACGATAAATGACTTCTAAACAAAAAGCACATGGTTCATCATTTTCACGACGAGAACCATATAAATCATAACAAACATGAAAGCCTTCTTCATAGATTTTTTCTAAATTTAAACGTGATTTGGATAAGCCTTGTTTATTTTTATCGCTGGAAGCATCAAGAGGGTGCTGGTCAATTTCACGGATATGCGCGCGTAAACGTTGATTTTCTAGCTCTAAAGTCGTATTCTTTTCAACTAGCTCTTGTAAAGAAGTCTTCATATTTGCTAGTTTTTTGATTAGTCCTTGTAATTCTAATTCAAAATCATCTAGTCCATCATACAAAGAACGCTTATCCATTGACATTTTTCCCACCTGCTTTTGCTACTTTTTTAATTTCCTCATCGTCGTATTCGACAGGAACTTCTTTGCCATAAAGGCGAACTTTTACGATTCGACTTAATAAATTCAAACCGACGACTTTCCCTGGTCCATCCGGGGTTAGAACTTCACTACCATAATCTGGTAATTCTTTTTTAGCTAACTCGTATTCATCATTTTCGTATTTTAGACAACACATTAACCGACCACATAACCCTGAAATTTTTATCGGGTTTAATGATAATCCTTGGTCTTTGGCCATTTTTATTGAAACAGGAACGAAATCCCCTAAGAAAGTTGAACAACAAAGCTGGCGACCACAAGGGCCAATACCACCTAAAATCTTCGCTTCATCGCGCACACCAATTTGACGAAGCTCGATGCGTGTTTTAAAAATAGCAGCTAGATCTTTCACGAGCTCACGAAAATCAATCCGTCCATCGGCAGTAAATTGAAAAACCATTTTGGAACGATCAAAGGTATACTCCACATCGACAAGCTTCATTTTTAAGCCATGTTCGCGGATTTTTTGTTTGCCAATCGCTACCGCTTCTTTTGCAGCTAAAAGATTCTCTTCGTGACGGGCGATTTCTTTTTCAGAAGCAGCGTGTAAAATAGGTTGCAACTCACCTGGTAAATCCTCTGCAGACATTTCTTTATTGGCAATGGCTACTTTTGCCATATACTTCGCTTGTTGAGATTCAACTAAAACGTAATCATTATATGAAAATTGGTGCTTGCCAGGAGAAAAATAATAAATGTGTCCCGCTTGACGATAGCGTACTCCGATTACTTCGACCATTGAATTCCCTCCTATATCATTAGTCAAAAAGGATGCGTAAACTTAATTGTTCGACAACATTTTGAAACGAAACATTTGCAGCTAATTTCTTTTGTGCTTGCAAAATAAGTTCCATCGCTTGATTTGATGATAAAACACTTAATTGCGCTTGTAACTGTTCGTCTCTTCGTTCTTGGAATAAAGTCAGTAAGAACAGTAATATTCTTTGTTGCTGTTCTTTTTCTTTTCCAATCGCTAAAAGATTTTTTTGAACATAAACAAAAGCTTGGGAATCTTTTTTATTTAAATAGTTAAACCACTTTAAAACAACATCCTTAGCACAATTAAACCATTCATCTTGTGAGATTTCAACTGCTTTTTGATAACTATTTGTCAAGCTGACCAAGAGTTTGGCGTTTTCTTTTGAAAAACCATTTTCTTCTAATTGTTGTTTGATCTTTTCTGAACTTAAAGGATAAAAATGAATAATTTGGCAACGCGATTGAATGGTTGGAATAATTTTACCTAAATTTTGTGTCTCTAAAATAAATAAGACATCGCCATCGGGTTCTTCTAAAAATTTCAATAAACTATTCGCCGCACTCGTATTTAATTTTTCTGCCTCTTGTAAAACAAAAATTTGTCGCCCTTTTTCAAACCCTTTTTTGGTAAATTCTTGCTGTAATTGGCGAATCTGATCGACTTTAATACTTTGACCATCAGGGCGAATCACTCGAATGTTAGGGTGTTCACCTTCTGCAATTCGACGACAATTGGCACATTTTTCGCAAGGATTATTCTCACGAACTTGTTGACAAAACAAACGCTTAGCTAACCACAAACTCAGTTGATGCTTGCCCGTTCCTTGCTCCCCTTCAAAAAGATAAGCATGAGCGATTCGCCCATGCTCCACATTTTTTTTCATTTGAGAGAAAACGAGGGGCTGGTGATTGCTTAAAAAATCTTGCTCACTCATAGGCGCCTCCCTCAATTAGTACTGATGAAATCCTTCAATTGGCAATACGAAGACGGTTGCGCCCCCTACTTCAACCTCAACGGGATAAGGAACTTGGCCATCTAAAGTAACATCCAAAGACATCGAACTGGAGAGGTATTGCTTTCTTGATTGACACGTTTGTTTAATTAACTCTAAGGTTTCTTGTACGCGCTCTTCTTCCACACCAATAATAAATGTGCTATTCCCAGCTTTTAAAAAACCACCGGTTGAAGAAAGTTTAGTTGCACGAATATTGGCATCAATAAACTCATTCGCTAAACGATTACTATCTTTATCTTGGACGATTGCCATGACTAATTTCATTTTCCTTCATCTCCTTTAAAATATTCCGGGTAATGATTCACAATTGCAGTAAAACTCGCATCAACCACTTGTTGCAAGCCCATGCGCGCATCGATTCGATGAATACGCTGTGGGTTATTTTCTGCTAATTTTAAATACGCATGTCGAACTCGTTGGTGAAATTCTAACCCTTCAGAATCCAAGCGGTCAATTTGGTGCGTTCGATTTTGTTGAATCCGACGTAACCCCGTATCAGAATCTACATCTAGATAAAGAGTAAAAGAAGGTTTTGTCCCCTCTGTTGCAAATTCGTTAATTTTTTCAATTTCAGATAAACCAATTCGACGCCCTGCCCCTTGATAAGCAAGCGAACTATCCACAAATCGATCACAGATAACAATTTTCCCTTCATTTAAAGCAGGCAAAATTACTTCAACTAAGTGTTGTCTTCTAGCTGCCGCATAAAGTAAAGCTTCTGTACGTTCGTCCATCTCTTTGTTTCTTGGATCTAAAATAATTTGACGAATTTTTTCAGAAATCTTTACGCCGCCTGGTTCTCTTGTTTTAATGATTCCTTTTTTGGCAATCATTTGAAGTCTTGGATACAACTCTTGAATGACGCTCGTTTTTCCTGCCCCATCTGGACCTTCAATTGTAATGAAAATTCCGCTCACTATGATTCCTCCATCTATCTTTTACACTTCACTCATTTTTATAATTCACGTCGACCTTCGACTGCTTTTAATAACGTTACTTCATCCGCATACTCAATGTCGCTGCCAACAGATAAACCATGTGCCAAACGCGTCACTTTGATTCCTGCTGGTTTAATCAAACGTGACAAATACATCGCCGTCGCTTCGCCTTCGGTCGTTGCATTGGTCGCAATAATTACTTCTTTTACTTCTTCATTATGAAGCCGACTAATCAAGCTACCTAAGTTAATATCTTCTGGTCCTGTCCCTTCCATTGGCGACAATACCCCATGTAAAACATGATACAAACCACGATATTCTCGAACTTTCTCTAAAGACATCACATCTTTTGACTCTTCAACAACTAAAATCGTGCTTTTATCACGCGTCGGATCTTGGCAAATTTCGCAAGGATCTTCTTCTGTTAAATTACCACAAATATGACAATACCTCAAATCACGTTTGGCACTAAGTAAAGACTTGGCAAATTCACTAACCACTTCATCTTTCATTTCAATTGTATAAAAAGCTAAACGAGTGGCCGTCTTTTGGCCAATCCCGGGTAAATTCATATAACTTGCAATTAATCTTGCGATTGGTTCTGGATATTGCACTAATAAACGCTCCTTAATGAAACTTAGAAGCCTGGTAAACCTTTCGTATATTTACCCATGACAGCTTCTGTTTCTTTTTCAATTTTTGCTAAAACATCATTCATTGCCATTGCTGTTAAGTCTTGTAACATTTCGGCATCTTCTGGATCAATAATCGCTGGATCAATTGTAATTTCTTTAATTTTTCTATCTCCAGTAGCAACAACTTTGACATAGCCATTGGTTGCTTCACCCATAAATTCTTTTTCATTTAGTGACGCTTGCGCCGCTACCATTTCTTTTTGCATTTTTTGTACTTGTTTCATCATACCTTGCATATTTCCCATTCCACGCATCATTTAAAAATCGCTCCATTTCTAATATTATTCTTCATTTTCAATAATTGTTGCTAGTTCTCCAAATAATTCTTGGGCTTTTTCGACAACTAAGTCCGTTTTTTTCGTATCAATTGGCGCTTGTTGTTCTTCTAAGCCATCTAATTCAGCCGGGGCCGATTCATCACTGGTCGTATGGTAACTTTCTAAATATTCTTGACGTAATTGTCCCCAATTTTCTTTAGGTATAAAAACAACTTCCGGGGCATAGTCGGTAATTAAACGACTAAACTGATTGTGCACCATTAACTTTAATTCTTCATCATTGGCAGCTCTTTGGCAAATAATCTCGTATTCAAAGGCTATCACAATCCCATCCGGACTAGCTGCTTTCACCTCACTTGATTTTAGCATTGCTCGATGCGTTGGCGTAAAATAAGTGAGTAATTCTTCCCAAACTTGTCGAACTTGAACTAAATGGTTTTTGGTTGCACCTTTTAATACGCGATAAACTTTTTCTTTTGGTAATCGATAGCTAATCCCTGTTGTTTTCGCTTTTCGAGTAGTTGGTGTTTCTTTGGCAACGGGTGTCTGTGTTGATTGTTGCGCTTTTAAAGCTTGAATTTCTTTTTGTAACTGTTGGATCGTAACTTTTAACTGCTCAAATTCAGGTATTTGAGCAGAAGTAAGCGGCGCATTTTGCACACTTGCTCCTTGCGGTGTCGAACTTGTTAATTTAACCATCGCGACTTCTAAATAGATTTTAGGATTCGTCGTTAAACGAACTTCATTTTGAGTATCATTTAAAATCTGAATCCATTCATAAACTTGACTCGGAGTGACTACTTGCGCAAGTTGTTTAAAATCATCTGTTAAAGTCACACTTTTTTCAACCAACATTTGGGGTGCTTGCTGGTAAATTAATAGATCACGACAATAAGTTAACAGGTTTTCAAGTAAGCGGCGTGCTTCTTTTCCATCTGCTAAAACTTCATTTAGTTGTTCTAAGGCGAGTGCCGTTTGTTGTTTCTGCCAAGCTTCTACTAACGAATCCATCTTTTCAGCCGTTAGTCCTCCGGTAACTTCTAGTGCATCGACAATCTTTAATTGCCCTTCACTATAAGAAATCGCCTGGTCTAAAATACTGAGTGCATCCCGCATCCCACCTTCAGCTGCTTGGGCAATAATTTCAAGTGTCCCCGCTTCAAATAAAAGGTCATTCGTCTGTAAAATATGCGTTAAGTGCGCAACAATGTCTGCTGTTTGGATTCTTTTAAAATCAAAACGCTGTGTTCTAGAAATAATTGTTGCTGGAATTTTGTGCGGTTCCGTCGTAGCTAAAATAAAGATGACCTTTTGCTTTGGCTCCTCTAACGTTTTTAGTAACGCATTAAACGCACCGGTTGAAAGCATATGGACTTCATCAATAATATAAATTTTATATTTTGCTTGCGTTGGGGCATAATTCGCCCGTTCTCGAATGAAGCGAATTTCGTCCACACCGTTATTGCTTGCAGCATCAATTTCGACAACATCGTCTAAATTACCTGCTGTAATCGCCGTACAAATCGCGCATTCATTACACGGTTCACCGTCTTGACGATTCGGGCAGTTAATTGCTTTAGCGAAGATTTTCGCTGCACTCGTCTTACCCGTCCCACGTGGTCCGGTAAACAAATACGCGTGAGAAATCTGTTCTTGAATGATGGCATTTTTTAATGTCTGTGTCACTGCTTTTTGGCCAACAATTTCGTCAAAGCGCTGTGAACGCCAAACGCGATATAGGGCTTGGTAGACCATAAAAATCCCCCTTCTTTTTAGTCACTATCTATTATTATACGCAATTTGACATAAAAAAACTACAATTTCCCTGAAGGTTTTAAAAGGAAGTTACAACTTTCGCTAAGTGTAAAATATATTGCGGTAGGACTAGAAAAAAAGAAAGAAGACCATTATTCTTAATGTTAGGTTTAGCGGCCAATAACAAAAAGAGGA
>NZ_JAFBFD010000004.1 GCF_016909125.1 Enterococcus lemanii
ATCAGTTTTTCAGAAGAAATCAGCCAACTTCTCGAGCTTTTTAAAGAAGTATTTGCGAACGAAATGGTGCTTTCTGAAGAAACTTTAAATAACATTATGGGTCAGTTTATCCAAAAACTACCTCAAGCAACACAAAACCAGTTGAAGTGGGTTGCTTGAAACTAAATTATCGGGTTATTTGCTTGATATCATGAGATTCGTGTGCACTTTTTATGTTTCAAGTTTTAGTTATTAAATAAAGAGAAAACTTGGGATCGTTTAACCAAGCAGGAACAAGAAAATCTTCATCGTTGGCTCATTCAAGTGAATCATTGTGAAATACCACCGAATAACTGGCATTTTTTCCGCGTACTTGTAAATGTCGCGATGAAACAATGTGGGATGACTTACTCACAAGTGAGGATTGAAGAAGATTTAAATAAAATTGATCATTTCTATCTGGGAGACGGTTGGTATTGTGACGGCGTTGAAACGCAAATCGATTATTATGTTTCGTTTGCGATTCATTATTATAGCTTGCTTTATACTCGATTTATGCCTGAAGACGAGTTACGAGTAGCCAAAATGAAAGAGCGGGCAACAATTTTTGCTCAAACTTTTAAATATTGGTTTACCCAAGAAGGAGCAGCTATTCCTTTTGGTCGAAGTCTAGCGTATCGCTTTGCACAAGTTTCTTTTTTAGCGCCTTAGTTTTCGCCGATGTTGAAGCGCTTCCTTGGGGTGAAGTAAAAGGAATCATTAGTCGTCATTTACATTGGTGGATGCAACAAGCGATTTTTACACCTGAAGGACGATTGTCAGTCGGGTATGCATACGAGGGCTTGATTTTTGCAGAAGGTTATAATGCACCCGGTTCACCTTATTGGTCATTTAAAACGTTTATTTTGTTAGCGGTGCCAAAAGCGCATCCTTACTGGCAAGCGAAAGCTCAACCGATTCAAATTGCTGAACCGCAGCTTGCTAGTCCCGTGAGTAAAAATTTTTACCAATACAATGATAGCCAGCGTATCTGTTAAGTTTTCCAGCCGGGCAGTGGATTAATTACCAGAGTCATGCAAGTAGTAAATATAGTAAGTTTGTCTATTCGACTCATTTTGGGAATAGTGTTCCAAAAAGTAACTATTGGTACTACGAAGGAGCATACGACAATTGCTTGGCTTTAGCCGAAGACGATCATTATTTCCGAACAAAAGCTTGCGATCAAGCATATGAAATTTGCGAAGATCGTGTTGTTCATGAATGGGCGCCTTGGGAAGACGTTCAGATAAAAACAACGATTATCCCGCTAAAAAATGCTCACGTTCGTCTTCATGAAATCGAGACAAAACGAAAATTAATCGCGTATGAAGGTGGCTTTTCAATCCCGATAACACCAGAAGAAGCGCACCAAGTAACAACGAATCAAGCACAAATAAAAAGTACCTTTGGGTGTTCGGAAATTACAGCGATTACTGGTTTTACGCAAGCAGGGATTGTTCGAACAGAGCCAAATACGAACCTATGTCATCCGCGAACCCATTTGCCGCACTTAAAAACAACTCTTTCAAGTGGCCATCATCGGTTGATTTCAGTCGTCAGTGGTTACTTACCCGGCGAACGAGTCGCGATGCCAGTCATTATGCAAGAGCAAGATCAAATGACGATTGAACAAGAAGGAAAAATAATTAAAATAAACACGCCACAATAGGAGGAAGAAATGAATAAAACAAAATTAACACCAGAATATGCTTGGTTACAGGAGCAGATTGATTTCTCACTGAACAAAATGAAAGACAATCAAGCCATTTTTAAAACGCTTGTCCCACCAGCAGCGAGTAAAAATCTCGTTTATATCCCTGAAGAAAGTACCGATTGGACGGCGAGTTTCTGGATTGGAATGCTCCTTTTAGGAAAAGAATTAAGCGGGACAAGTGATTATGATGAAGTGATCGCTTCTCAAATGGCGGAATTTCATCACCGTTTAGCGCACGAAATTGGACTAGAGACGCATGATATTGGTTTTTTATATTCATTATCAGCAGTGGCCGATTATCGGGTAAATAAAAACGAGACATCAAAAGAACTAGCGGTTAAGGCTGCGGATTTGTTAATGAAACGATATTTACCAAGCGCAGGTATTATCCAAGCATGGGGAAATCTAAATGATCCAGAGCAGCAAGGCCGGATGATTATTGATTGCTTAATGAACTTGCCACTTCTTTATTTTGCAGCAGAAGTAACAGGCGATGATTCCTATGCGAAAGCAGCTTATCGTCATGCCAAACAAACGCAAAAATATATTGTGCGAGAAAATGCCACCACGTATCATACGTATTATTTTGATCCTGTAACCGGGGATCCGATTGAAGGGAAAACACAACAAGGCTTTTCTGATGATTCTTGTTGGTCAAGAGGACAAGCTTGGGGAATCTATGGTTTTACATTAAGTTATTTACATTCTGGCGACACCTCATTTTTAGAAACAGCAAAAGCCGTCGCGGATTACTTCATTAAAGAATTACCAGCAGATAAAATTAGTTATTGGGACTTGATTTTTAATGATGGTAGTGGCGAAGAACGCGATAGCTCAGCCGCTTCAATTGCGGTGTGTGGCCTGTTAGAACTAGCCCGTCACTTGCCACTTTCAGATGCTAAAAGAGCGGAATACGAAACCGTTGCACTTGAAATTATGACTTCTTTAGCAAAAGATTACACGACGAAAGAGCAGCCAGAATCAAATGGATTACTCTTACACGGTGTTTATGACAAGAAAAGTGATAAAGGGGTGGATGAGTGTATGATTTGGGGCGACTACTATTACGTCGAAGCCTTGATTCGTTTACGTCAAAGTTGGTTTGCTTATTGGTATTAAAAGGATGACTAATATAATAAATATTTGTATATAATATCTACCGATTAAATAAAAAACATTGAAATATGGGTTGCTAATCCGATTATTTTGTGTAGCACTGCTAGGAATATAATTTAATTCTGTCTAATCGAGTTTTTTGTTTCGTTATCTGATACTTTCGGGTTTCGTTGATGATACTTTTATTGTGTGAAAATCGTTAAAATAAAGGAGACCAATGCAATTGAAAAGAGGGGAAGAACATGGGGAAATTTGAAATTAAAGAAGAATTTTATTTGAACGAAAAACCAATGAAAATTATATCAGGTGCAATTCATTATTTTCGTGTAGTACCAGAATACTGGCGCGATCGCTTGGAAAAATTGCGTTTAATGGGCTGTAATACGGTTGAAACGTATGTTGCTTGGAATATTCATGAGCCCCAAGAAGGCGAATATCAATTTCAAGATGGTAAAAACTTACGTCAGTTTATTCAAATCGCACAAGAAGTAGGGCTGTACGTTATTTTGCGTCCGGCGCCATATATTTGTGCCGAGTGGGAATTTGGTGGCCTGCCTTACTGGTTATTAAATGATTCGAATATGAAAGTGCGTTTTGATTATCCGCCATTTATGGAAAAAATTGATCGTTATTTTGATCAATTGTTTGCGCAAGTCATTGATTTACAAATTACACAAGGTGGCCCGATTATTTTAATGCAAGTTGAAAATGAGTACGGTGGCTATGCAAATGATAAAGCCTATATGCGAAAAATGGCGCAAATGATGTTAGATAAAGGGGTGGAAGTCCCGTTGGTAACATCGGATGGTCCATGGGGCGACATGCTTGAAAATGGTTCGATTCCGGAAATGGCTTTTCCAACAATTAATTGTGGTTCGAAAATTAAAGAACATTTCGCTCGTTTACGCGAATTTCATGGTGAAAAACGCCCACTAATGGTGATGGAGTTTTGGATTGGCTGGTTTGATGCGTGGGGCGATGAGAAGCACCATACAACGAGTGTGGCGGATGCGGCACAAGAATTTTCAGATATTTTAGAAGAAGGATCCGTTAATATTTATATGTTCCATGGGGGCACAAACTTTGGTTTTACAAGTGGGGCAAACTACTATGAAAAACTTGCGCCAGATGTGACCAGCTATGATTACGATGCTTTATTAACGGAGTGGGGAGATACGACACCGAAATACGAAGCGTTTAAAGAAATTATTCAACGCCATACAGCTATCCCAGAATTCCCACTGTCGACTAAAATTCAGAAAAAATCTTATGGCACCCTTTCGGCATCAGAACGTGTTTCGTTGTTTGCTACGCTTGATACAATTAGTGAAAAAGTTCATTCGAATTACCCACTTTCAATGGAAAGCTTGCAACAAGGAACGGGTTATATTTATTACCAAAGTCAAATTGGACCTGCACGACCAGTTGAAGATTTTCGTTTGATTTCTTGTATGGATCGAGCAAATGTCTTTGTTAATCAAGAACCGAAATTTATTCAATATGATTTAGAAATCGGGCAACAAGAAAAATTTGCCTTAGAAGCGCCTGAAAATGAATTAGGTGTTTTAGTTGAAAACATGGGACGTGTGAATTACTCCGTTAAGATGAATCATCAACACAAAGGAATCAAAGATGGGGTTGTCATTAACGGCGCCTTCCAGAGCGAGTGGGATATTTATACCTTGCCGATGGATAATTTGGAAAAAGTTGATTTCTCACAAAAATACGTACCGGGGCAACCAAGCTTTTCACGTTTTGTTTTTGAAGCAGATGAACTGGGTGATACGTTCATTGATATGGAAGGTTGGGGCAAAGGTTTTGTCGTGGTCAATGGCTTTAATATTGGCCGCTACTGGAAAGTTGGCCCACAAAAACGTCTGTATATCCCAGCACCAATTTTACGTCAAGGGACAAACGAAATCATTATTTTTGAATCAGACGGAGAAATAGCAGAACAAGTTGTATTAACAGATACACCAGATTTAGGTTAAGAAAAAGTGTCGCAAGAGAAGGAATTTCTCTTGCGACACTTTTTTTATTGGAGAAAGGCGGATTTGAGAGGTAAAATAATGTCTACCGATTCAATAAAAAAACATTGAAACAGCGGTATTTGACCTCAATATTTTATATAACAAGTGCAAGATTTTTAACGTTAGAACATGGAAAACTGTGCGCTCTTATCAATGTTGAAGGCTTCTAATGTATAATCCACAAATTTACCTGTAACTTATTTTTGCAGATTTTGATCAACTGGTGAGTTTAAAGAATAAATCCTGAAGATTGTTAAATTAAAAAAGAGGCTCGTATTCCTTGGGAAGAACTATCAAAGAAATATGCTAAATAAAAAAGGCGATGTTGTGCAACCTTTACAAATGGTTTTTTTGGTACCTTACGAATTCAAAAAAATAGTGATTTAGTGCTGAAGAAAGCGTTATGTAAATTCAAGAAAATCCTTATTTAAAAATCTTCAGTAGACATTAAAATAAACCTCGGTAAATTTTTAGTGATATTTTAAACATGTATAGTAAAAGTTATTGACGATATTTACTAGTGGTGTTATATTGTGGTTGTAACGAATAAATACGCTTTCAAAAAAAGCTTATTGTTACGGTAATCTTATCAGTGATTCAATTCGTAATCATTGAAAAAAGTTCAAGAGATATACATTCGACGGATTAGAAATATCATTTTAAGGAGCGAGAAATAAATGGATTTTCAAATTAAAGAGGATTTTTTAATTGATGGGCAGCCAGTTAAATTAATTTCAGGGGCTGTTCATTATTTTAGAAGTTTACCAGAAAAGTGGGAGCATATTTTATATAATTTAAAAGCAATGGGTTGTAATACGGTTGAAACGTATGTGCCATGGAATTTACATGAACCTAAAAGAGGCGAATTTAATTTTACTGGCCATGCAGATATCGAAGCCTTTTTAAGTTTAGCGCAAGAGATGGGTTTATATATTATTTTACGGCCATCGCCTTACATTTGTGCAGAGTGGGATTTTGGTGGCTTGCCTGCATGGCTTTTAAAAGATAAAAACATGCGTATTCGTAGCCGTCAACCGGAATTCTTAACAGCTGTTGCTTCTTATTACGCTGAATTATTGCCGCGTGTCACGAAATTTCAATACACACAAGGTGGCAAGCTATTGATGGTCCAAGTGGAAAACGAATATGGCTCATACAGTGAAGACACGAATTATTTGCGAGCGCTGGCTAAAATGATTCAAGAAAATGGCATTGATGTGCCACTATTTACGTCAGATGGTGGTTGGAAACAAGTTTTAGATGCAGGTACGTTATCAGAAGATGGGATTT
This sequence comes from Enterococcus lemanii, assembly GCF_016909125.1. Classification (GTDB taxonomy): domain Bacteria; phylum Bacillota; class Bacilli; order Lactobacillales; family Enterococcaceae; genus Enterococcus_I; species Enterococcus_I lemanii. The sequence continues at coordinate 6,169 of NZ_JAFBFD010000004.1, forward strand.
TAGCTACAGCGAACTTTGGTTCAGATGCAGATACGAATTTTACCGCGCTAAAAAAACACAATGAAAAATTCGGCTTAAAACATCCTTATATGTGTATGGAATTTTGGGATGGCTGGTTCAATAATTGGGAAGAACCGATCATTAAGCGCGACCCAGAAGAGACGGCAAACGAAGTACGTCAAGTCTTGAAGTGGGGAAGTATTAACTTTTATATGTTCCATGGTGGCACCAACTTTGGCTTTTATAATGGTTGTTCGGATATGGGACAAAGAGATGTACCCCAAATAACTTCTTATGACTACGATGCTCCATTGAATGAATATGGGGCACCAACCGAGAAGTTTTTTGCCATTCAACGTGCGATTAAAGAATCTTGTCCAGAAGTTGAAATTTTTGAACCAAAATATCCAACGTTAACGAATTTAGGAGAACATTCAGTGACAGAAAAAGTGTCATTGTTTGCGACGCTCGATAAACTAGCACAAAAAAAAGTCAATGACTATCCTTTGAATATGGAAGCGTTAGATCAATCTTTTGGCTACACATTATACCGAAGTACTTTAAAAGAAGCTCGAACAATTGATAATTTACGTGTAATCGATGCAAGCGACCGTGTGCAGATGTTTATCAATGAACAATTAGTCGCAACCCAACAATACGAAACGATTGGACAACCAGTTGCTGTGACGTTAGACAAAACAGAAAATCAATTAGATATCCTTGTAGAAAATACTGCTCGGAATAACTATGGTCCCAAATTAGTGGCGCATACCCAATTTAAAGGGATTCGTCGCGGGGTAATGGAAGATATTCATTATATTTCTAATTGGGAACATTATTGTTTAGAATTAGAATCAATCGAGTCGGTTGATTTTTCTAAAGAATGGGTAGCAAACACCCCCGCATTTTATAAATTTGAGGCAGTGATTGAACAAGCGGCAGATACGTTTATTGATTGTAGCGGCTGGGGCAAAGGGGTTGTATTTGTTAATGGCTTTAATATTGGTCGTTTCTGGGAAAATGGCCCTGCCGTAAGCTTATACGTACCGAGCCCACTATTAAAGGCCGGTGTGAATGAAATTGTAGTGTTTGAAACAGAAGGCCGTGACTTACAGACCTTGTCATTTGTTGATCACCCCGTTTTTAAACAGGTTGCATCGCATGAGTAAAGGAGTGTTAAAAAAAGAACCGCTTCATTCTTATATTGGTTTTTTGAATAAGCAAACGATTGAAGCGTTCATAAAACAAATAACAGCTGAAAATCCAATCGTAGTAAACAACTGCTAAAACGAGCAACAAGGCCGCATGATTATTGATTGTAATATGAATTTGCCACTCCTGTTCTTTGCTTCAAACGAAACGGGAATGAAAGCTATCGACAAGCAGCGAAAAACCAAATTGAACGAGCCGAAAAATATTTTATTCGCCCGGACGCAACGACTTTTCACACGTACCACATGGATGTAACGACAGGTGAACCTAAATATGGATCCACTGCACAAGGCTATGCCGATGATTCTTGTTGGTCAAGAGGACAAGCCTTAGCCAAAAAATATACTACTAAGAAATACCCAAAATCAAATGGTATTCTCATAGAAGGTGTTTATACAAAACCTGGCAACCACGGCGTTAATGAATGCACATTGTGGGGAGATTACTTTTATTTTGAAGCCTTAATTCGTCTTTATCAAGCTTGGTATTCTTATTGGTAAAATAAGAGAGGAGTGTTTTTCGTGGCGACAATTAAAGATATTGCCCAATTAGTGAAAGTATCGCAGACGACTGTTTCACGCGTCTTAAATTATGATCAAACATTATCGGTAAGCGATGAGACAAAAAAGAAGATTTTTGAAGCAGCCGAACAGCTAGAATACACGAAGCATAAACGTGTCAAAGCTGTTGAAAAGGGGAAAATTGCGATTTTTCAATGGCTGACAGAACGCGAAGAACTCGATGATGTCTATTATCTTTCTTTAAGAATGGGTGCTGAAAGAAAAATAATGGAGCTCGGGTATGATATTTTACGTGTCTTCCAAGGAAATGATTTTATCCCGGATGATGAGGTAATCGGTGCAATTTCAATTGGCGAATGCACGGAAGAAGAATTAAAAGTGGTGACAAACTTTACGGAAGAAATTGTCTTTTTGAACGTGGATCTCTTATCTGATCAATACGATTCTGTAAAAGTTGATTTTGACCAAGCCGTTTCAAATGTCATTAGTTTTTTTATCAATCAAGGACACCAAAAGATTGGTTTTATCGGTGGGAAAGACTATGTTTCAAAAGAAGAAACACAAGAATATGAGCGCGATCCAAGAACCGTATCTTTTGAACGTTATATGAAACAATCAGGATTGTACCAAGAAAAATATGAATTTTTAGGTGATTTCAATGTAGAAGCAGGTTACCATCAAATGAAAAAAGCGATTGAAAACTTGGGTGAGGATTTACCAACGGCTTTTTTTCTAGCGAGTGACCCGTTGGCGGTAGGCGCGCTAAGAGCATTGCAAGAAGCTCAAATTCGTGTGCCAGAAGAAGTCTCTTTAATAGGTTTTAATGATAGTAGTATTGCTAAATATGTTTATCCAACCTTAAGTTCTGTGAAGGTTTATACGGAATTGATGGGAGAAACAAGTGTCGAATTGTTAATGGAAAAAATCGAAACGCAACGAAAAATTGCCAAACGCGTCATTTTAGCAACGAAATTGAAATTACGCGGAAGTACAACAGAATGATCAAATTGATAAAAAGAAGCGAAAGAGAGTTTGGGTGAGACAAATTCTCTCTTGCTTCTTTTTTTGGCCAATTAAAATACCCATTGTTGTGAATCGGTAACTTTAAATGTTAAAACATTGAATAAATTATCTTCAAAGCTTATTATTACTGTTTTAAATAGATGATAGAGGTGTTGTAAGGTAAATTTAATAGAATAAAGTTAAAAATACCTTAGTTAAGGGCTTTCATTTAATTGATAATATGATAAAATAAAAAGTAATTATCGATATAGGATATTTTACATGTTTTATAAAACGATTCGTTACTTCATGTAAAAACCTTTCGGAGGAGGATGGGGTTTTTGGCTAAAATAAAAATACAATGTGATGAAAAATTAATGCCTCTTGGTGATTTATATGGTTTGTTTTTTGAAGATTTGAATCATGCCGCAGATGGGGGTCTGTATGCAGAGATGATTCAAAATCGTTCGTTTGAATTTTGCGAGTTAGATCATCCGACTTATCATGCTCTTTATGCCTGGGAAGATGCAAACGGACAACCGCTATCTGAAAAGAGTACGAGTCTTCGTGTGTTATCAGATGATTTTTTACATGTCCAAAATCGGAATTATTTAAAAGTAAATCGACTAGAAGAAACGATTATAAGAAATCGAGGCTATAACCAAGGTTTGTATTTACAATCAGGAGAGAAGTATCGTCTGTCATTTTTTGCCAAACCAGATTTAAAGGAACAACAACTCATTTTGCAATTACAAAATGCATCTGGCGAGGTTTTTACCGAATCCGTTATTCCAATTACCGAAAAGAGTTGGCGTAAATATGAAGTAGTCGTTACTATGGAGCGAACCGTTACAGATGGCCGTTTAGCGATCGTATTTCCACCAAAAACGGATTTAGCGATTGATATGATCTCAGTCTTTCCTGTAAATACATTTAAAAATCGCGAAAATGGTTGTCGCAAGGATTTGGCCGAAAAATTAGCCGCGATGAAACCGAAATTCATGCGTTTTCCAGGGGGCTGTTTAGTACATGATGGAAGTTTAAACGCAGAAGATCATGATTCGATGTATCGTTGGAAAAAAACGCTTGGTCCCGTCGAAACACGGCCGACTCGTCGTAATAATTGGGGATATAATCAATCATTAGGCCTTGGCTTTTTTGAATACTTTCAATTGTGTGAGGATTTAGGAGCAAAACCAATCCCTGTCCTACCAGCTGGCTGGGATCCACACCATCAAAGAGCGGTACCAATAGCGGAGTTGGATGAGTGGCTACAAGACGCGTTAGATTTAATTGCGTTTGCAAATGGTGAGGCGGACTCGACTTGGGGAAGTGTGCGCGCAAAGATGGGGCATCCCGAACCATTTTCTCTAGAATACCTTGCGATCGGAAATGAGGAAGTCGGTCCAGAATTTTTTGAGCGCTATACATATTTCCACGAAGCAATCCGCCAAGCTTACCCAGAAATAAAACTAATTAATTCAGCTGGCCCATTTTCAGCCGGAAGTGAATATGATCGTGGTTGGGAAAGCGCTCGAACGCATCAATCGGATTTGGTCGATGAGCACTACTACGCTTCGCCAGAATGGTTTTTAGCCAATCATACTCGTTACGATTCTTTTGATGCACAAGGGCCTAAAGTTTTTTTAGGGGAGTATGCAGCAAAATCAAATCGTTGGTGGAGTGCATTAGCGGAAGCCAGCTACATGATTGGATTAGAAAGAAATGCTGATAAAGTAGCGCTAGCTTGTTATGCCCCGCTACTTGCAAACATCGATTATGTTAATTGGCGACCAGACTTGATTTGGTTTAACCAAGAAACCGTTTATGGTTCGGTCAATTACGATGTTCAAAAATTATTTATGACCAATCAAGGGACGCATAACGTTGCTTTTGAAATGTCCGATTTTCCTGAAGCTGAAATTGTCGATGATACAGCAATGACCGGTTCGTTTGGTTTCGTTGGCGATCATGCGGATATAGAAGTAACTTCTTTGACTGTTACGGATGAAAAAACCGGTCAAGTCACGGCATATGATGTGAAAACAATCGGTGGCTCTGAGCGTCAGCTACTTGATACGCTTCAAATGGAACATTACAAAATAACTTTTCATTTTACCAAAACGGGTGGTCGGGTAGATAAAGGATTCCAGTTATTCTTTGGTCAAAAAGATGAAAAAAATTATTATAGTTGGAGCTTGGGTGGTTGGCAAAACCAAGATTGTTTGCTAAGTAGTCATGTTAACGGCTGCGACAGTGTCCTAACGCAATCAATTTGGCAAGTACAAACGAATCAAGCCTATCTTTGTGAGTTGGAGGTTAATCATCGTCAATTAACTACAACAATTAACGGCCAGGTATTTAACGAAACAAAAGAGTTACCGTTAGTGATCCAACCCCTTTATGTAAATACGGTATATGACGAAGAAAAAGAAGTGTTTATTCTAAAAATCGTCAACGTGAGAGAGGATCAATTTCATTTTAACTTGGATAATTCATGGGATAAAATTAATCTGACGCAGCTTTCAGCAGAAATCACAGCAGAAAATTCGCTAGAACACCCTGAGCAAGTAACGGTTAAAAAAGAGGAGATTCCTTCAAGTAATCAAGCATTTGTTGTGGAACCATTTAGTGTTTTATTTTTAGAGTTTACCCCCCCAAAAAAAAATAAGAAATAAAAAATAAAATGAAACGGAGAAAAAATGATGGAAAGATTTTTATTTGCGCACTTCACAGGTGAGCACGAAAATGGTGAACAAGTTTATTTTTCGGTCAGTGAAGATGGCCGCCACTTTCATGACTTAAATGAAGGGCATCCTGTATTAACGTCGAAAATCGGAAAAAAAGGTGCTCGTGATCCTTTTTTAATTCGCGATGAAAAGAACCAAAAATTTTATTTAATCGCGACAGATTTGAGAATCCGTGCTGGAGAAGGTTGGATTGCTGCACAAGAAAAAGGAAGCTTAAACATTCTTGTTTGGGAATCTGAAGACTTGGTTTACTGGAGTGAACCACGCTTTTTACCTGTTTTGTTACCACAAGCAGGAAATGTTTGGGCACCGGAAGCGATTTATGATGAAGAAAAAGAAGCTTTCTTAGTCTTTTGGGCTTCTAAAGTCGATGGGAAACATAAAATGTATGCGGCCTATACCAATGATTTTAAAGAATTAAGCGAACCGTTTTTATTTTTAGAAAAAGACAATGACGTAATTGATAGTACAATCATTAGGAAGGAAGAATACTATTACCGCTTCACAAAAGATGAGACGACTAGTCGGATTATTATGGAAAAATCACCAACTTTAACTGGGACATACACACAAGTAGACTCACCACTCTTAGCTTCATTAAAAGGAGTGGAAGGCCCTGAAATTTATCAAGTAAGTGATGGCCAATGGTATTTAATTGTTGATCAATTCTCTAAAGGGTTAGGTTATGCCATTTTAACGACGGCTAACTTAGGCGAAGAAGATTTTGTCTTTATGCCAGAAGAAGACTATGACTTTGGTGAAAATTTAAAGCGTCATGGTGGTGTATTGCCAATTACACCAGCAGAATATCAACGTTTGCTTAAATACTATCAACAACAAAACCCAGTAATTAAAGGACTTTGGGCGGATCCGGATTTGGTAAAATTTGGGGATGACTATTATATTTATCCGACAACAGATGGAACAAAAGATTGGGGATCAGATGCATTTTCTGTTTTTAGTTCAAAAAACTTACAAGATTTTACTCACGAAGGCGTCATTGTTGATTTCAAAACAACGCAAGTTCCGTGGGCAGTCAGCCATGCATGGGCTCCTTGTATTGCTGAAAAAGCCGGGAAATACTACCACTATTTTTGTGGGAAACGAGCAGACGGGCAATCTTGTATTGGCGTAGCGGTTAGCCAAAGTCCAGTTGGGCCGTTTGTTTCAACACCAGAACCCTTATTAACGCCAGAAGTGATTCAAGAGCACCAATTAAAAATGGCTCAAATGATTGACCCGAGTATTTATCAAGAAGATGGCCGCACCTACTTATTATTTGGAAATGGACAAACAGGCGCCATTGTGGAATTGACGGATGATTTAGTTGGTTATAAAAAAGAGACGTTGCAAGCGTATGAAGGCCTGGTTGATTTTCGTGAAGCAGTTGAAGTTTTTAAAAGAGGAGATTTGTATCATTTTACCTGGTCAAGTGATGATACCCGAAGTGAAAATTATCACGTAAACTATGGTATTTCAAAAAGTTTGTTTGGTCCAATCACGTACCAATACCCAATCTTAGAAAAGTATCCTGAAAGAAATATTTTAGGCACAGGACACCACAGTATTTTAAAAGAGCCTGATAAAGATGAATACTATATCGCTTATCATCGCTTTGGCACCCCACTAGAAAATTATCAAGAAGATGAAAAAGGCTTCAATCGTGAAACCTGTATTTCCCCACTTGACTTTGATCATCAAGGATTATTAAGAAAAGTGATTGTTTAAGAATAATAGGCAAGAAGAACGCACACGAATTACTACTAAAGGTACGGAATGTGCGTTCTTTGCTATAAATAAAATCTAATAAAGATAATTAAATAATAGAATTGATAAAATGTAAGCGTTTAATTTAAAGGCGACACAACTGGTATTAATTGATAAAACAAGCTTTTTAATTAATGAACGGCCAGTATTCTATTTGAACGAATAAAAAAGAATGAAATGCAGTCGAATAGTTAGGTAATTAGTTAATAGCATAAATTAAATTCTTGACTTTTTACTTTGTTCAGTTTATAAAGAGGAGGATAGGCTAGTTAAATTGTAAAGGATATAAAGGAGTCGATGAGAAATGAGAGTACCCTTATCAGAAGAATCATTACCCGTTTTTGAAGCAATCTCAAGCGCGACACGTATAAAAATTATTAATTTGCTTTCAAGAAAAAGAATGAATGTAAAAGAACTAGCAGAGGAATTAGAACTGAGTAATCCAGTGACCGCGAAACACGTAACCATTCTTGAAAAAGCCGGGATTATTAAAACCGAACGGATTCCAGGAAAAGCAGGAATGCAAAAACAATCAATTTTAAAGGTCGACTTAATTGAAATTAATTTTCCGCAAAAGATTTATCCGGCGTATGAATTTTACGATATTTCAGTTCCAATTGGTCAATATATTGATTTTGATGTCACGCCAACTTGCGGTCTAGCCAGCGAGTATGAACAAATCGGGGAATACGACGAGCCAAAATACTTTGTCGATCCTCGTCGTTCAGAAGCATCAATCTTATGGTTCACGAAAGGATTTGTCGAATATAAAGTTATGAATCCGTTAAGCCATAACGATCGACTACAAATGGTTGAAATTACGTTGGAACTTTCTTCAGAATTTCCAACAGGGAATAACAATTGGCCATCAGACATCACCTTCACTTTAAATGGTATGGAAATTGGCACGTGGTTATCACCGGGCGATTTTGTGGACGTAAAAGGAAAATTAAACCCAGATTGGTGGCAATCCACGATGAATCAATATGGTGTGGAAGTCAACATCCGAATTACCAATCACGGCGTTTGGATTAATGGGAAACAAACACTTTGGGCGCGAATGAAAGAATTACGCTTAGACAAAATGATGTATGATTTTAAAATTGAAGTGAAAGAAGATGCGGAACACGTAGGTGGTTGTACGATCTTTGGTGAGAAATTTGGGAATCATCCGACCAATATTGATTTTCGCTATTATTATAGTGAGAAGAGCGACCCGGAGGATGAAATGCTCCCACCTGAGCTACCAGTAGAATCGGTTTAAAAATAAAAAAACTTCTATTCCTTTGTATATTGATAGATAAGAAACCTTGACTTACTTTTGTCAAGATTTCTTATTTTTTGCTATTAGTTATCTATTAAAGTAATTTTAAGAGGGTTTTTCTTTTCATGAATTATCTAAAAAAGACATCTTTGTATTGAATATGATTGTTAAATTAGTATAATTAGAGTTGTAGGGAGACTAAATTCTTCCTTTTAGTTGTAGAAAAGATTGATAATAATCAAATAAATGAGGTGCAGAAAAATGAAAGCGGTAACGGTCGAGCAGTGGAAGTTTTATTTAGGCGATGAAAAAAATAGTTGGATGAAAGATTATGATGATCAAGCTTGGACGTCAGTGAATGTCCCACATGATTGGAGTGTAGAGCAGCCTTTTACACGTGAAGCTTCCAGTGGTACGGGCTATTTACCAGGTGGTATTGGTTGGTACCGTGGTCGTATTTCTTTAACAGCTATTCGAGATTATCCAACCATTCGTTTAATTTTTGAAGGTGTTTATAAAAACGCGCAAGTTTGGGTGAATGGTTACCATGTCGGGTCACGCCCGTCTGGTTATGCAACTTTTTCATTTGAGTTAAATGAACTGATTTCTTATGCTTTAGACGATGAATTAGTGATTGCAGTCCGCGTAGATCATACCGACATTTCAGATGCGCGGTGGTATAACGGGTCAGGAATCACTCGCCCTGTTCGGATTGAATGCCATAAAGCGTGTCAAATTGTTGAGTACGGTACTTTTTTTGAGACAAAGAAAATTGAAGGTGATCAAGCAACAATCGCCATTTCACACACCATCAAAAACAATTCTGAAAACCCAATTGAAGTGACGGTAACAGAAGAGTTACGTGCAGTCGACTCAAAGCTTAAAGCGACTTTTTCTCAAACCATTTTTTTAAAAGAACAAGAAGAAAAGCAAGTAATCTTTGACGAAAAATTAACCGGTTTTTCATTGTGGTCAGATGAACATCCGCATTTGAATTTTCTGAAAACAACTTTGACGAATCAAACGACAAAAGAAACAAGCGATTACGAAGCGTTAGTCGGCTTACGCACTTTTTCATTTTGTCCGGAAACGGGTTTTACCATAAACGGCGAGAACAAAAAATTAAGAGGAGTCTGCCTACATGAAGATGCGGGTTGCTTTGGTGTGGCCGTACCAAGTGTGGTCTGGTTACGTCGTTTAATGAAGTTAAAAGAGATGGGGACAAACGCGATTCGGATGGCACATAACCCTCATAGTCAAAGTTTGTATCGTCTGTGTGATATTTTAGGTTTTTATGTCATTGATGAAGCGTTTGATGAATGGGAAAATGCTAAAAATAAGTGGTGGCAAGGCCATAATGTTTATCCGCCAAAACATGAAGGGTATGCAGAGTTTTTCCCGAATTGGCATCAAGCAGATTTAGAAAATATGATTGATGTGAACAAAAATCACCCGTCAATTATTGCTTGGAGTATCGGCAATGAAATCGATTATCCCAACGACCCATATGCCAACCCGCTTTTTGCTGAAATGACGGGCAATAACGATGCCTCTAAACCAGCAGAAGAAAGAATATATAATCCTAATCGTCCGGATACAAAACGCTTAAGTACGATTGCGCATCGTTTAACGGAAATGGCTAAAAAGAAAGATCCTACTCGTCCGATTACTTTAGCGGCTGCCTTTCCAGAGTTATCCAGTCAGACAGGCTTACTTGATTCACTTGATTTAATTGGTTATAACTACAAAGAGCATTTATACGAAAAAGATCATTTACGCTTCCCCAATCAACCACTTATCGGAAGTGAAAACGGTCACGGATATCAAGAGTGGCTAGCTGTAAAAGAGAATAATTATATTTCAGGTCAATTTTTATGGACAGGTATTGATTACCTAGGTGAAGCGCATGGGTGGCCAATCCATGGCTCTGGTGCGGGGATTTTAACGCTGGCTGGCTTTGAAAAAGAGAATTATTACTTACGTCAAAGTTGGTGGCGCAAAGAACTATCGGCTTATTTAGTCACTCGTTTAGCGAACTCATTGGATAATCCTTATGGCGGTTATGAGCGAAAGTGGGATTATGTTCCTGAAACGCCTATAGAAGTCTTTTGTTTTTCAAATGGTGAACGCGCGGTGCTATCGAATGGCGGTAAAGAGTGGCCAATGACTTATGATGACAAAGTTGGTTATTTTAAAGCTGTTATTCCAGCAACTATGGCAACGTTAAAAGTAACAGTAACAAGAAGCGGTGAAGAAGTTACCGATGAATTAGAGGTTAAAACAAGTGCAAGTTACTTTGAAATTACGAATTGGCAAATAGGAAATGAGCAACAAACCTTGTTAGAATCTTTTCCAACAGTCATCGAAAATGATTTGTATCAACTTGAAATTGAATTAAAAGATCGCTTTGGCAAACGTGCCGTCAATGATTTAAACGTAACCGTTCTAGTAGAAGATGGGGCTCTTTTAGGTCTTGAAAATGGCGACTTAAGTGATATTACGGATTATACAGAAAATAAACGTTCGACTTACCAAGGGAGATTAATTTGTTATGTAAAAGGAAGTGCCGAAACTAAAATCAAGATAATGAGCAACAATCTTTTGCAAAAGAATTTTAGTTTGAGTGAACTTATGTAACAATAAAAAAATCAAAAATACCATTAAAATAAACCGAAAAAAGCAAATGATTATGAGAAAATTGTTTGCTTTTTTTAGCATAGATAATATTTTAAAGCATAATATCAACTGCTTTGTTCGTTGTCTAAATGAGCTATTCGCCTATTTAGTTTCCTTTTGTGATTATTAATCGAAAGGATTACTTATTAATTTAGTAGTTACGTTCATTATGTTGTTGACAATCGTTAATTGATTTTGGTATTATATAACCAATAACAAGATAACGTTTACAAAACAGTTTGCAAAAAGGTTTTTATATATGGAGAAACCTTTAAATCAGTTCTGTTTTTATTTAAACCACGTATTGTAAACGGTTTCCACATAATTTATTAATGTTGTTCTAATTGAATTAAAAGTAGGAAGGAAGAAGGAAGATGGAGATAACTAAGGAAGCAGCCTTTTCCAAAAGTGACAAACAAGGAAATAGCAGAAAGAAGAAGCCTTTTGTTACAAAGATAAAAGAAAATCGTGTTTTGATTTTAATGTGTATTCCCGCAATTATTTTCTTTTTAGTTTTTGCCTATGCCCCAATGCCAGGAAATTACATCGCCTTTACTAATTTTAACTTTCGCGATGGCATTTTTGGTAGTCCTTTTGTTGGGTTGAAAAATTTTGAATTTTTGATTAAATCTGGTCAACTTTGGAATTTAACCCGCAATACGATTTTATACAATATCGCTTTTATTGGTTTGGGGAATATTTTGCAAATTACGATTGCCTTGATGTTAAACGAAATTCATAATAAATACTTCAAAAAAGTGTCACAAACATTAATGTTCTTACCTTATTTTATTTCTGCTGTTTTAATTGGAGCAATTGCTTTTAACATTTTAAATTATGATACGGGTGTTTTAAACACCATTATCCGTGAAGCAGGCGGGAATCCTTTAAAAATTTATAGTATGGCAGGTGCTTGGCCATTTATCATTATCTTCTGTCAATTATGGCAGTCAACCGGTTATGGTTCGATTGTTTACTTTGCGGCAATTATGGGAATTGATAAGAGTATGATTGAAGCAGCCCAAGTAGATGGAGCAACGAGTTGGCAACGTATTCGTTATGTGATCTTACCAAATTTAAAACCAACATTTGTCATTTTACTCTTATTTTCACTAGGCGGCATCATGCGAGGAAATTTTGGCCTTTTCTGGAACTTAATTGGAAATAACTCTCAGCTTTACGCAACGACTGATATTATTGAAACGTCTGTTTATCGTATGATGATGTCACAAAATAACTTTACCGCGTCGACCGCAGTTGGGCTTTACCAATCATTATTTGGTTTTGCTTTAGTGATGATTAGTAACTGGGTAGTTCGTAAAATAAATAAAGACTACGCACTATTTTAGGAGGCCAAAAGACATGGAGAAAACAAAAATTACAAACAATTTAAACGTCGAGTCAAACAAGACTGCGACCACGACAAAAAATAAAAGCAACCAAAAGGTCAAAACGGACACTTCAGGTAAAATTTTAAAAATAATCTCGTATACGTCCGTTATTTTGTTTACGTTACTATGTGCCTTGCCGTTTGTCTTAATTATTTCTGCCTCATTTAGTAGCGAGGCGATTATTGCAAAAGAAGGTTTTGGACTATTGCCAAAGGGCTTCACGCTAGATGCGTATAGTTATGTTTTTCGTTTCCCTAAAATGATTTTAGGTTCATATGGGGTGACCATTGCCCTTACCGTTATTGGAACCGTGACGGGCTTGTTTATTATTGCGATGACCGGTTATGCTTTACAAAGAAAAGATTTTCATTTTCGCGATAGTTTATCATTTTTCATCTATTTCACAACCTTGTTTTCAGCCGGAATGGCCCCGAGTTACATTTGGATTTCACGCTACTTAGGCCTAAAAGGCAGTTATTTGGCCGTGTTACTTCAGTTACTTATGTCGCCGTGGTTAATTATTTTAATGAAGAATTTTGCCAAGTCGATTCCGTTTGAGATTGTCGAGTCCGGTAAGATTGATGGCGCAGGCGATTTCCGCATTTTCTATCAATTAGTGTTACCAATGTTAAAACCCGCTTTAGCAACGGTTGGTTTATTTTTAGCATTAGGTTACTGGAATGAATGGTACTTGTCTTCGTTATATTTAGGTTCAACCGTGACTTACAAGCCACTACAATATTATTTATATAATATTATTAATACTGCCAATGCTCTACGAAATTCTGTTGCAGGTGCAAACGTAACGGTGACCCAATTACCATCAAATACGTTAAAAATGGCAACAGCAGTAGTCGCAACCGGTCCAATTATTTTCTTATACCCCTTTGTACAGAAATATTTTATTTCAGGAATTACAGTTGGGGCAGTAAAAGGTTAGTAAAGATTTAATTTATATATCATTTTTAGGAGGGTACAAGAATGAAAAGAAAATTAATCAAAAAAGCGACAACGGGGTTACTACTAACGGGGTTAGCAGCAACCGCTTTGGCAGGTTGTTCAAGCGGCGGCACAACAGATGGTTCTGGCGGTGGGAAAGCGAGTGGCAAAGGGAAACCAACGAACGTCACGATGTTGGTTTTAGGTGATAAACCAACAAATGGTCGTTTAGAAAATATGTTAGACGTTTTAAATGAAAAATTAACGGATAAAGTCAATGCAACACTAGATTTACACTATGTTGAATGGGCAGATTGGCAAACACAATACAATGTGGAGTTATTAAGTGGCGATGGTTCTGTTGACTTAATTACAACGGCAACTGACTGGCTCTACGGCTGGGAAAACGCCCAAAAAGGTGCCTTCTTACCATTAACCGAAGAAATTTTAAAAGAAAATGCTCCGAAAACGTGGGAACAAGTATCGGCTGATGGAAACTGGGATTTAACTAAATTAGAAGATGGCAATATTTATTTTGTACCAGAAGATAGTTATACACAATATACAAACCATGGTTTCTTCTACCGTGGTGATTGGGCGAAAGAAGCAGGCCTAGCCAATGGTGAAGTGACGAAATTTGATGATTTAACGAAGTATTTTGAATATGTTTTAGCAAATAAAGAAGACGTGGTTCCTTGGGAAACGAATAATCCAGCCGGTGCAATCGATGCTTATGTCAAAGGCAATTACGATTACCGCACGTTGATTGGTGTGAACGTTGGGAACTACGAAATGTGGCAAACAACCGCGAGCGAACCTTATAAGATTACTTCTTATTTAATGGAAGGCGATGCATTGAAAAAAGCAGCAGCTGAAGCGAAAAAATGGAACGACATGGGTGTTTGGCGGGAGGACGTCTTGAACTTTACAGGCGATTCTCGTGACTTATTCTATAATGGCCAAGCAGCTGTTGATCAACACCATACACAAACATTCTTATCACAAATCGTTTACAACATGGGCACAAAACAACCCGGTTCAGATGTGAAAATGTATTACTATGGTCAAGAAAATAACAACATTGCACGTGACTTAAAAACACATGGTGCGATGGCAATCAGTGCTTCTTCTAAAAATCCAGAAGTTGCTTTACAAGTTTATGACTTGTTACGTAACGACGAAGAATGCTACCGTTTAATCAACTACGGGATTGAAGAGGTTGACTATGTAGTGACAGAAGATGGGAAATTAGACTACCCAGAAGGTTATGATCCTTCGACGGACGGTCTTGGTTCAAATTTCTGGGCAGGTCGTATGGATAAATTTGAACTTGATAAAGCAACCGATGCACCAAATAAAGCGGAAATTTATGCTGCTTTAGATGAAATTTCACATAACTATGAATTTGAAAACTTAATCTTTAATAAAGATACAATTGAATCGAGTCAATCGGCCATGGCAAGTGTTTTATCGACGTATATGCCACAATTACAAGCCGGTAAATTTGCAGACCCATCCGCAGAAATTGATAAAATGCGTGAAGAATTAAAAACAGCAGGCTATGAAGAAGTACTTGCTTCATTACAAGCTGACATGGACGCATTTGTACAGCAACAAGGCTTAAAATAAGGTACAATCAAATGGGATCTAAATAGAAATCATTTGAGTAAATAAAAACCGAGCAAACAAGATGAAACCTGACGATCCCCTATTCAATTTTGTCGTAAGGAATTAAACTTGCTTTGCTCGGTTATTTTATTGGAATGGCAGGGAGTGGCACAATGAAATTTTTTGATTTAAATTCACCAGCAGCAAAATTTTTAACTCATATCGCCGATTTAATGTTGGTTAATTTGTTGTTTTTAGCTTTTTCACTTCCAATTGTTACTTTTGGTGCCTCGTTAACCGCACTGAATTTTGTGACCTTACAAATTGTTGAAAACAAACAACCAGCTATTTTGGCTAGCTTTATAAAATCATTCAAACAAAATTTAAAACAAGCAACAATTTTATGGGGGGGTGTTTTTAGTATGGGTGCCGTGTTTTTTGCGTGGCACATTGTCATTGAAAATATGGTCGTGGCTAACTTGGCTTCTTTTTTACGACTAATTTTTTATGTCGCATTCTTTTTGTTTTCAATGATGATAGTGTATCTTTTTTATTTACAGGCAAAATTTGAAAATACCATTCAAGCAACGTTGAAAACCGCGTTCTTAATGGCTATCCGGCACTTTTTTACGACGCTTTTAGCATTGCTACTGATTGGTTGTACCTTTATCATTATCTTTTTTTACCCGAAATTAACGGGTTATGGCTTATTATTTATTTTAGGTGGTTTTGCCTTTGTTTCATTTGTGCTTAGTATTTTAATGAATCAAGTATTTAAACAATACATTAAAGAAGAAGCGGTGCAATAAACAGGCTTAGACGATAAAAAATGGCACTTGCCTTTAAGCAAATGCCATTTTTTAATGGTTGTTCGTCGTTATTTGACAGGACTGTTTTCGTGAAGAGAGGAAATAACCGCTTCGTGTGGTGCGTGAATGGCTTGGTAAATCGTGTAAGAATCGTCTAAAGGAAAAGTTATTTGTCCTTCGCTCATTTCACCAACCATGGCATTTGCCTCACTACTTGCCTTGTTTGGCAAAATAAATAAGTCCACTTCTTTTGCGGCCATTTGAGCCATGAGGACCTGTTTGTGATCCATATTGTTGACTTGGTAATTTTGAACGTCGATCAAAAGTTCCTCATCAAGCTTGTCTTGAATATCAGCCGTGATGTTTTCGATGGTTTCAATAGTTAAAGGTTGGTCGCTAATAATTCGGATATTTAGATCGGGTGTTTGATTGGTTAACATCGAATAACTAAAGACAATGATTATAAAAAGTCCAATCAAAAGTCCAATTAACCACTCTTTATAAGCATACATGAGATAAGCAATTTTTTCTTTTTTAGTTGTACGTTTATCGAGATTTGCTTGGATAATGGGGCTATGTTTCAAATGGTACACGCTCCTTTGTTTTAAGTAGGTACTCATTTATCTTACCAAAGTAAGGTTGAAATGCAATCTTTAAGTTAAAATAAAAAGAAACAATGATGATGAAGAAAAAACGTTTAAAAGGCAAAGAAAGTAGGACTTTTATGTTGACACATTATTTAGTTGGAGAAGACGTGCAAATCACCTTTCATTGGTGTGGTTTCTTCCAATCAAAAGAACTTTGGCAACACGAAGAACGCCGCAATCCTGATTATGAGTTGATGATTGGGGTAGAAGGCGTGATGCATTTAGAAATTGAAGGAAAAGCGGTTGATTTAGTTCCGGGTATGTTGTTAATCATTCCACCAAAAGCGCATTTTTTTGGTCGGAAAAAAAGCGCGCAAGTCCGTTTTTACTGGTTGCATTTTTCAACCACTAATTTAAAAACGGTCTCTTCTTTAGACAAGCGAGCAACTTGGTGTTTACCATTAGCAAGTCAAGAGTTGTTAATGGACAACGAAATCGCACTACTCCAACAACTCCAAACGGTAAAGCAACAAGCTTATGCGGACAATCCATTGTTAAATGCCTATGCGCGGACTCTTTTATTAAGTATCAATGAAAAACAACGCGCTTTAGCGATGCCTAAAACAACCACCCACTATTTAATTGAGCACGTAAAGAATTTCTTGCAATCCAATTATCAAAACACATTGTCGGTGTCGGCTGTCGCTAATTATTTTGGCTATAATCAGGCTTATTTATCACATTTGTTTGCAAAAGAAGTGGGGCAATCGATGACGAGTTATCTTATAGGCATTCGATTGGAAGCGGCTAGACAACAATTGCTGACGAGTGTCGATTCAATTGAAGCCGTTTCTAATGCTTGCGGTTTTGAAGATAGTAAGTATTTTTCACGTGTCTTTTCAAAACAATACGGGAAGTCCCCGCGTGCTTATCGCCAAGAGAAAGGGCAAATTAACCAAATGTAAAAAATAGAATCTAGCTTTTGTCCACCTTTTCCATTTTCCTTCTAACGACAAAGAAAGTTTGTTTTTTTATAATAGAAGAAAAGGGAGGGGAAAAGACATGCAAGTACAAATTGAGGATGCATTTTGGAATGCCCAAATAAAAAAAGTTCAAACACAAATGTTACCTTTTCAGTGGCAAGTCTTAAATGATGAAGTAGCCGAGGCGCCAAAATCAGGGGCTATAAATAATTTTAAAATTGCGGCTGGAAAACAAAAAGGTGAGTTTTACGGGATGGTATTTCAAGATACCGATGTGTATAAATGGCTAGAGGCGGTTGCTTACTCATTAGCAATTCAACCCGATCCGGCGTTAGAGGCGTTGGCGGATGAAACGATTGATTTAATTGGTGCAGCACAAATGTCAGATGGGTATTTAAATACGTATTTTCAAATTTTTAAACCCGCATTAAAATGGACGAATTTAACGGATAATCATGAGCTTTATTGTTTTGGCCACTTAATTGAGGCAGGGGTAGCGTATTATGAAGTGACGAAAAAGCAACCGATTTTAACCATCATCACCAAAGCCGCCGATCTTTTAACTGCACGTTTTGGTTACGGTCAACCGCTTGCTTTTCCAGGACATCCTGAAATTGAATTGGCTTTATTACGTCTGTATCATTTAACAAAAAAAGCAGCGTATTTAGAATTAGCAAAATATTTTATTTTAGAAAGAGGGCAACAACCGAGCTTTTTTGTAACAGAAACAAAGGAGCGAATTGCAAACCACGTTCCTTCATGGATTGATATTATGCATGATGGTTTTGTCGTTCCAGAGTTTACTCATTCAGAAGATGTTTCTTATTATGTCGCAACGAAACGTTTAATTGATCAAACCGTAGTAGAAGGGCACGCGGTTCGAGCTTGTTATTTATATACCGCACTCGCTGATTTAGCTGCCTTAGAAAACGATCCTACCTTAAAAAATGCGGCAATGCGTTTGTTTGATAATGCCACGACAAAGCAAATGTATCTGACCGGTGGTTTGGGTCAAACATGGCGCAATGAAGGGTTTACGCATGATTATGATTTGCCGAATGATACGAACTATTGTGAAACGTGTGCGGGTATTTCACTCATCTTTTGGGCACGTAAAATGTTGGCGCTTCACTCTGACAGCCACTATGCAGAAGTTATCGAACGAGCACTTTATAATAATACATTGGGGGCAATGGCGCTTGATGGCAAAAGTTTTTATTATTCGAATGTTTTAGAAAAAGGCCCACATCATTTAACCGATGCCGCTAGACCGAAATGGCATGCTTGTGCGTGCTGCCCACCGAATCTTGCTCGTTTATTATTATCGTTGAATCATTATCTTGCGCATGTTGAAAACGAAATTTTTTATTTAGATCAATTTATCGGGGCGAATTATATCGAAATGTTTACTGAAGACGCCGAAATAACGGTGCAAGCAAATTTACCTTTTGAAGGACAAGTCGAGATTCAAGTGAAACAAGCACCAGAAAATAAACAATTAGCCATTCGTCTACCGAAATGGAGCGCGCGTTTTTCAGTATTTAAAAATGGTCAACGACAAAGAGAAGGGTTAGATTTTACCATCAATCAAGGCTATCTCATTTTTCACGAAGCCATGCAAACAGGTGATCACTGGGTGTGTACCTTTGAATTAACTGCACGTTTGACGTATGCGAACCCACTTGTGAAAGCCGATATAGGCAAAGCAGCGTTAACCAGAGGACCGCTTGTTTATTGTTTAGAAGAAGAAGACAATGGCCCTCACTTATGGCAATTGACTTGGTCGGCGGAGGAATTCGAAGTAGTCAAAGAAGAAACAACTAATAAATTAGCCGACATGGTTTTACTAAAGAGTCTCGCGCTAAGAGAAGTCGCGCTTGATCAAGATTTGTATACGTATCATCAACCAACGACACAAACACAAGTCGTAACGGCCATTCCATTTTTTGCCCGTTACAATCGAAGTGTTGGAGAGATGCAAGTTTGGACGAGGTATCGTTAAAAAAGAGAAAAAAGTTGAGGAGTTCAAAAAATGCAAGCCATTCAGACAAATGAAATTCACATTACTGACCCATACGTTAAAAGAGCCCAAGAGGGTTTAGTTACGTACTTATTAAGTCTAGACGCCAAACGTTTTTTATACGAAATTTATAAAGTAGCCGAATTAGAACCGTTAACAACCGAAGGATATGGTGGTTGGGAAAGAAGCGATGCGATTAATTTTCGTGGCCATTTTTTTGGGCACTTTCTTTCGGCTAGCGCACTGGCTTACCAAGCTGAAAAAAAAGCAAGCCCCAAAGCGCAATTACTAGCTTCTTTAAAAACGGCGGTTGCAGGACTTGCAACGGCTCAAAAGCATTATGCACAGCGCTATCCAGCTAGTGCCGGTTATATTTCTGCTTTTCGTGAAGCAGCTTTAGATGAAGTCGAGGGCAAGGCGGTTACACCAGCAGAAAAAGAAAATGTTTTAGTTCCTTGGTATAACCTACACAAAATTTTGGCCGGGTTACTCGATGTGCATGAATATTTAGCAGAAGCAGATGAAACGCTTAGCCAACAAGCCTTACAAGTGGCAACACAATTTGGTGATTATATTTATCGCCGAATGGTTCAGTTGCCAGATAAAAAACAAATGTTGACAATTGAATATGGTGGGATGAATGATGCGCTTTATCGTTTGTATGAAATAACGCAACAAACGGAGCACCAGTTAGCAGCCACTTATTTTGATGAAGACGAATTGATTGAGCAACTAGCTTTAAACCAAGACGTATTGGCTGGAAAACATGCCAATACGATGATTCCAAAATTAATTGGCGCCTTAAACCGTTACCGAGTATTGCAAAATCAGCCAGCAAAATTAAGCAAAGAAGGACAAGCCACACTAGAACAATCCTTTCAAGCGGCAAAGAGCTTTTGGGATATTACGGTAAAGACCCACACTTACTGCACAGGAGGCAATAGCCAAAGCGAGCATTTTCATGAGCCAAACGAACTTTATTTTGATGCGGAATTACGCAATGGCGATTGTACTTGTGAAACGTGTAATACCCACAACATGTTAAAGTTAACTCGAAATTTATATTTTTTAACTAAAGAAAAGAAATACTTAGATTATTACGAACAAACTTATATTAATGCCATTTTAGCTTCACAAAACCCTGAAACAGGGATGATGATGTATTTTCAGCCAATGGGAGCCGGCTATAATAAGGTTTACAATCGCCCGTATGATGAGTTTTGGTGTTGCACAGGAACAGGGATTGAAAGTTTTGCTAAACTAGCCGATACTTTTTATTTAGAAGAAGACCAAACTATTTTTGTCAATAGTTATTTCTCCAATACGTTGCAGCGAGTAAAGGAGAATTTAATCCTGACTCACGAGATGGATCGCGCTAAATTCCGTGCTAAGTTAACCTTTTCGAAGCTTAATCCATTGGAAGAAAGCCGCTCGATGACGCTAGCTTTACGTCTGCCGACTTGGTCAAGTCAAACGACGATTGCAATCAATGGCGTAGAAATTGATTTTACGGAAAAAGCGGGTTTTGCTTATTTGCCGACCCGTTTAAATTTGACTGATTCGATTGAAATCCAATTTTCGCCACAGCTAACATTTGTCGCAACCGCTGATAATCCAGCCTATGTCGCGCTTACTTACGGACCGTATGTTTTAGCCGGTGGGTTCGATAAAACAGACATAGACGCGGACAATCCAAACGGTATCTTAGTGCGTGTAGGAACAAAAGACCCATTATTAGCAGATAGTTTAACGGTCACTGATCCAAACTGGCAAGCCAATTTGAGTCAATCACTTGAAGCAATCGAAGTACCCGATAAACTATGTGCGTTTAAATTAAATGGTGCAGAAGAAAAAATAATATTTACGCCTTATTATGAAATGCACGGTGAAAGATATGGGATTTATTTTAAAGTGAGGATGAAAAATTCAGTAGAAGCCAAACAAGCGCAAGAGGAAAAAGAAGCCTTACTCAAACAACAAGCTCAAATCTACCAAGAACTCCATCATTTTGATGAAAACAATAGTGAATATGCTAAAAATTTAAGTTACCAACATTCTTTTGTCGGCGATTTTCACGGAAAACGGTATCGGATAGCCGAGGCAGACGGGTGGTTCCAATATGAATTTTCGCTGCAACCAGTGGAAGAGACCCTTCGTTTGGCACTCGTTTTTCATACGGCAGATTATAGTAAAACAATAAATGTGCAAATTGGCGAGGAGACTTATCAAATCGAAGTCCCTCATTCACCAACGTCGACTTTCATTACTAAAGAATTACTTATTAGCAGTCGTCATGTTTCTGATGGCAAATTACAGTTGAAATTTGCTAGTCAAGCTCAAAACTCGGCCCGTCTTTTTGGTATTCAACTCTTAAAATTAGAAAAATAAAAATATGTCTCAAGGAAGTTATTTCCTTGAGACGTTTTTTTTATCTGGCGATCAATTCTTGTGCGCATCACTCAGGTTTAATACAAGGAGCGGAATTTCTTTGGTGTGGATTGCGTCCGTTTTTTAAAAACGTGTATAAATTGACTCGTTGAATCAAAACCAACTCTTGTTGCGATGGTTTGGACAGGTAGGTCAGGTTCATTAATTAATAATTCTTTGGCTTGACGAATGCGAAAGTCAATTAAATATTGGTAGGGACTTTGATTCATAAACTTTTTAAACAAACGCGTAAAATATTGTGAACTAATAAATAGCTTTTGGGCAATTTCTTCGACGGTTAAAGAATCATGGTAGTTTGTTTGTATTTCTTTTATTCCAGGTTCGATGTATTTTTGAAATAATGGGTGTTCCTGAATCGGTTCTTGTGCTTGACCTAATTGCAATAAAAATTGATAACAGAGTACGGACAAATTTAAACGTTGCGCTTCGTCTTCAAAAACCGTAATCATTTGCTGAATATGTTTAGAAAAAGAAAAGTTCTCTTGATCTTTAGCTAAAATATAAGTTTGGTTTGAAAGAATCTCGTTAAAATGATTTTTTAAATGGCCTTCAAACGTAATAAAGTTGGTCACCCAGTCAGCACCTAAAGGGTAATAGGCGTGTGGAACAAACGGGGCGATTAAAATCCCTTCTTTTTCTTCTAGAATAATTTTTTTATTTTCAATCCAAATTTCTCCTTTACCGGTCTCGGTTTGAAGCCAGTGATAGAGTGGGTAACCTTGCATACGTTGGAGGCTCACTTGCGACCATTGGTTACCGAGACTTTCAACACTGATGGGAAGCGGTGTGGAAGTTAAGTTGAAATAAACCGTCATCGTAGTATCCTTTCTAGTTCGTAATCTTATACTTTTAAGTTTAGCATATTATACATTTTTTGCTAGGGAACGTTTACAATGAAGGGGACAAAATAAGGAGGCAATGAAAAATGACAATGAAAGAAGTTCAAAGAATGCTTTATGGTGGCGATTATAACCCAAATCAATGGGGAGAAGAAATTTGGGCAGAAGACATGCGTATTTTTAAACAAGCAGCGATTAATTCTGCTACGATTAATGTTTTTTCCTGGGCTAAGATTCAACCAAGTGAAGAAATTTACGATTTTGACCAATTAGATAAAATTGTAGAAATGTTATCAAAAGAAAACTACGAGATTGTTTTAGGGACTGCAACAGCCGCTTTACCAGCTTGGATGTTTAAAAAATACCCTGAAGTTGGGCGCGTGGATTTCGAAGGCCGCCGTCATCGTTTTGGACAACGTCACAATGCTTGCCCCAATAGTTTAGTATATCAAAAATATGTCGCTCGTTTAGTCGAAAAATTAGCTGAAAGATATGGCGACAATCCTAACGTTGCGGTTTGGCATGTGAACAATGAATACGGTGGCGAATGTTATTGTGAAAATTGTGAAAAAGCTTTCCGTGTTTGGTTGCAAAATAAATATCAAACCATCGAAGCATTAAATGCCGCTTGGAATTTTGACTTTTGGGGTCATACGGTGTACGAATGGGATGAAATTGTGGTACCAAACGTCTTAGGCGATGCGATGAGTTATGACTCAACCGCTTTTGCTGGTTTATCGATTGATTACCGCCGTTTTGTTTCGGATAGTTTGTTAGAGAATTTCAAATTAGAGCGTGATTGCATCCGCAAGTTCGATCAAAGCACCCCAATTACAACCAATATGATGGGGAGCTATAAAGGGCTTGATTATTTTAAGTGGGCAAAAGAAATGGATCTTGTCTCATGGGATAGTTACCCGTCTTATAATACGCCATGGAGCTATGTTGCGTTAACACACGACTTAATGCGCGGCTTAAAAGATCAACCGTTCATGTTAATGGAGATGACACCAAGCCAACAAAACTGGCAGCCGTATAATTCGTTGAAAAAACCAGGACAATTACGAGCGCAAAGTTACCAAACCGTCGCTCATGGTGCAGATACGATTCAATACTTCCAAATGCGTCGTACAAAAGGTGGTTGTGAGAAATTTCATGGCGCAGTGATTGAACATGTCGGTACTGAAAACACCCGTGTCTTTCGTGAAGTTGCGGAGCTTGGGCTGGAGTTAGCCGCCTTGCAAGATAAAATTTTAGATGCCAAAACAACTTCAGATGTCGCACTTGTTTTTGATTGGGATAACTATTGGGCGCTAGAATATACAAGTGGCCCCAATAAAGATTTAAAATATGTGGATCAAATCCATCAATTTTATCGTTATTTTTATGATCAAAACATTTCAGTTGATTTCGTTCCTTTTGATGCGGACTTTTCAAAATATAAAGTTGTTGTTGCCCCTGTCTTATACATGATAAAAGAAGACATGGCCGAACGCTTGGAAGACTTTGTGGCGTCTGGAGGGACATTTGTAACAACCTTTATGAGTGGGATTGTCGATCAATCCGATAACGTTCATTTAGGTGGGTACCCTGGACCATTAAGAAAGTTAGCCGGTGTATGGGTGGAAGAAATCGATGCACTTGCTCCTGAACAAAGAAATACCATTATGTTTAATGACGAAACAATCGGTACTACTTCACTCGTAAGTGATATCATCCATTTAGAAGCTGCTCAAAGTTTAGGTGCTTACACCGATAATTTTTATGCTACGACACCATTTGCAACGATAAATAAATTTGGAGAAGGACATACTTATTATATCGGCGCACAGTTAGATCAAGCGTCACTCACGAAAGTTTTAACGAATGTTTGCACAACAGCTGCCGTCACGCCAACAATTGCAGAAAAAACAGCATTAGAAGTTTCTTACCGTGAAAAAGCAGGCAAAGGATTTTATTTTATTTTGAACTTTACACAAGAAACACAACCACTGCCACAAATTTTTGCAGGCAAGGTGGATCTGTTGAAAAATCAAGCATTAACACAAGAAACGACTCTTGCGCCATTTGCTGTGTTGTTGGTTGAAGCATAAAAAACCGACTTGATGGAAATTTTCCATCAAGTCGGTTTTTTTAATTGATTTAACCCACCACGCGTAATTTTCCAGTATGTGGGTTAATTACAAAGCCGCGAACTTCGACGTCTTTTGAAATCAGTGGATGCGTACGAATCGATTCTACCGTTTTTTCAACCGATTGATCGACGTTAGCAAACCCTTCTAACCAACGTGCAGTATCAAAGTTAGGTGTGTCAAAAGTTTCAAAATCAGATTGTGTAACCCCACGTTCTTTCATTTTTTCAATGAGCGGTGAGTTGTCAACATTGCTCATCCCACAATCATCGTGGCCAATCACCATAATTTGTTTAATATCAAAAGCATAAACGGAAACAATTAAACTACGAATGGTAGAACCAACTGGACTGGTAATCATGCCCCCGGCGTTTTTAATAATTTTCGCATCGCCATTTTTAATGCCTAAAGCAGCAGGTAATAGTTCTGTTAAACGACTATCCATACAAGTTAAAATGGCTATTTTTTTGTTTGGATTACTATCCGTTTGATAGGGTAAATACTCTTTGTTAGCAACAAATGCGTCATTGTGTTTTAAAATATCTTCAAAAATTTGTTTCATTTTCTTCCCCCTTATCCTTGACGTAAAGAGATAAAATCGCCTTTTTCACGCCTATTAAATATTATAATAACAAAAATCAAGAAAAGTAAAATGATTGAGACACCTAAAAGCAATGTTGTGACCGGAATGTTCGGTTGTAGCCATCCTGCTAAAAAAGCACCAGAAACGGCGACTAGCCAAATTGCTAGATCAATTGCAGCGGAACGCCAAGGTCGATTTTTTTGTAAAGCTTGTGAAATAGAGACGCCAAGGGAATGAAGAACCCCTGAAAAAAAAGTACGTCCGATAATTTTATGGTCAACGACAATTTGAATGGCGTTTTGAATCCCCATCGCAACGGTCAATGGCAAATAAGACCATTCATCCGTTAAATTATAAGAAAGCATAAAAAAGCTCGTGAGGACAAGAATAGTTTCAATCATTAAAATAATGAGCAGTTGATGAGTGTGCCACCGACTTTTAACTAAATCACCAGCAAAAGCACCAAAGACAAAACCAAAAATTAATAATAAGTAAGGCAAAGCATGTTTAAACTCTCCTTCTGCTAAATAAAAAGCCAAACGCGTTGAATTGCCACTCATAAAAGATAAAAACATACCACCAATTCCAAATAAACCTAAAATATCAATAAAACCTGACAAACCACTTAAAAAAAGGGCAAGGATAATTTTTCTTCGTCTAGATTGCTGTTCACGCATTGCTTTCCCTCCAAAAATCCAATAAAAAGTCTCTTTTATCATACTAAAAGGCTGCCTGTTGGTCAAAGGTTGTTGGTCTTTTCACAGGTAAAAAGTAAACAAAAAAAATTCTTATTCTAACATAAAAATAAATAAAATCAATCTTGAAATACACAATATATAGTGAGATAATTTATATCTAGCACAATATGTTGTGTTTATGGATTCTAAGGAGTGGTATAGATGAAAAAGTATTCTGCCCAACAAGTGGCGCAGTTAAATGATAGTATTGCACAATTTCCTACTGTTTTCCCAGTAACAAGTGAGATGAAACAAACGTTTGCGGGAATTTCTCGTTTGATTTTATTAGATCGTTATGCCGCTAAAGATACGCACAACCAAACATTGCAAGTCAATGATCTGGTTGTTTTAACAACGAGACATGACCCGCAATACCCAGCACGTGGCCTTGGGCAAGTCAAAGCGATCAACGGCGAAGCACTCACGATTGAAGTCGAAGCAGAATTTCGCAGTGCTTTGATTGAAGCGCAAGAAATGCAAACCGGCCGAGTGATACGACAACGTTCAGAAGTTGAAAAGCCGCTAGAACTTTATTACGAACAAATTGCCCGCCGAGTGGCAAAGGGAATTGCCCAAAAAGAACAAACACCTGAAAAAGTAGCGGCAGCAGAAGCTCTTTTTTATGAGCAGTTACAGGAGCAAAATCTGATTCCAGCCGGCCGAGTCTTATATGGAGCTGGAACAAAATCCGAAGTCACCTACTTTAATTGTTATGTGATGCCCTACATAGAAGATTCGCGCAGTGGCATCGCACGACATCGAGAAGAAGTCATGGAAATTATGAGTCGTGGTGGAGGGGTTGGAACAAATGGCTCAACGTTACGCCCGAAATCGACCGTTGTTCATGGGGTCAACGGCAAATCTTCAGGTGCGGTTTCTTGGCTCAATGATTTAGCGAATTTAACCCATTTGGTTGAACAAGGTGGCAGCCGACGTGGGGCGCAAATGATAATGTTAGCCGATTGGCACCCAGATATTTTTGAGTTTATTATTGCCAAAATGCAAAACCCGCAAATTTTACGTTACTTAATTAAAACGACAAAAAATCCGACAATAAAGCAGTTGGCTGAAGAAAAATTACAATTTACACCTCTGGTAGCTGGTGAAAAAGAAGCGTTAGAAAAACTAATACAATACCAAGAAAATTTTGGCTTAATAAAGAATGATTTTTTAAGACAAAGTAAGCAAAAATTAAATGATGGCGGTACTTATAGTGTGAATACGCCAGACTTTTTAACTGGAGCCAATATCTCGGTTTGTTTAACGAAAGAATTTATGCAGGCCGTTGAAGAAGATGCTACGTACTCCTTGCGTTTTCCGGCTGTTGATACGTATACAGTAGAGGAAATGGCTGATTACGATAAGAATTGGACCGAAAGCGGTGACGTTCGCCAATGGGAAGCCAGTGGCCGTCGCGTAAAAGTTTATCAAACCATTCAAGCGCGTGAATTATGGGACTTAATTACATTTTGTGCCACGTATTCAGCGGAACCAGGTATCTTCTTTATTGATAATGCCAATGAGATGACCAATGCCCAAGCTTATGGACAAAAAGTAGTTGCAACCAACCCTTGTGGTGAACAACCGTTAACACCGTATGCGGTTTGTAATTTAGCGGCGATTAATTTAGCAAAGATGGTCAATAAAAAAACAAAGACGGTTGATTTTGCGAAGTTAGAGTTAGCTGTCCAAACAAGCGTACGTTTTCAAGATAACGTCATTGATGCCACACCGTACTTCTTTGAAAAAAATGAGCACCAAGCCAAAGGAGAACGCCGCGTAGGGTTAGGCGTGATGGGCTTAGCCGACTTGCTAATTTATTGCGAAAAAACGTATGGATCAGAAGAAGGTAATGCACTTGTGAATCAAATTTTTGAAAAGATGGCGATAACGGCTTATCAAACCTCCATCGAATTAGCCAAAGAAAAAGGCAGTTTTCCATTTTTAATTGGCCAAACAAAGGAAGAAACGCAACGTTTACGTGAGAAATTTATTCAATCTGGTTTTATGCAAAAAATGCCAATCGAAATTCGCGAAGGGGTCTTAAAGTATGGCATTCGAAATTCCCACTTACTAACGGTAGCGCCGACTGGTTCAACAGGCACGATGGTCGGTGTTTCAACCGGGCTCGAACCATATTTTTCTTTTTCTTATTTTAGAAGTGGTCGCCTAGGAAAATTTATCGAAGTAAATGCTGAAATTGTAGAAGAATACCTTGTCGAACACCCAACAACGACCAAAGACCAGTTACCGCCATTCTTTATTTCAGCCATGGAACTAAGTCCAGAAGCACACGTGGCCGTTCAATGCACCATCCAACGTTGGATTGATAGCTCTATTTCAAAAACGGTTAATGCTCCTCGAGGTTATCAAGTCGCGCAAGTTGCACAGATTTATGAAGCTTTGTATCGCGGAGGGGCCAAAGGTGGAACGGTTTATGTCGATGGCAGTCGGGATTCGCAAGTTTTAACATTAGAAGCCAAAAAAAACGAACCGACTTCCCTCGAACCAATGGTAGAAAAAGAAATAAAGCTAGCAACAACCGGGCTTGATTATGGCGATCTTTGCCCAATTTGCCATGAAGGAACAATTGGGGAAATTGGCGGCTGTAGTACCTGTACGAATTGTAAAGTTCAATTAAAATGTGGATTATAGGAAGGTGACGCAATGAAGATTTATACAAAAAGTGGCGACAAAGGGAAAACAAATATTATCGGCGGCCAACGAATCAGTAAAGCAGATCCGCGTGTGCATGCCTATGGTAGTATTGATGAAGTGAATGCTTGGCTGGGAGAAATTATTACGCAGTTAAACGAGCCATTTTTGTCGCTTCAAAAAGAACTCCTTGAGCTCCAAGTCCTTTTATTTGATATTGGTACCGACTTAGCCACACCCGAAGGAATCCGAGAATATATTGTCAATCAAGAGCATTTGTTGCAGATTGAAAAATTAATTGATCATTACAATGCAAAAATACCTCCGATTGAGAAGTTTATTTTGCCAGGTGGGCATTTATTAGCGAGTCATTTTCATGTTGCGCGAACCGTTACGCGCCGAGCAGAGCGTGAAATTACCCAATTAATTAGTGAAGGCATTTTAATTAATTTACATGCGTATAAAGTTGTCAATCGGTTATCTGATTTATTCTTTGTTTTGGCGCGTTATATGAACCATGTATTTGAAATCGAAGAACCTTTTTATGAGCGAGCAGGAAATGTTTTTATAAATTGAAAGATGTTGTCAAATGAAAGCAAATTACCTGATAAAAACGAGCATCAGTGCTAAAATAGAATTAGATTGAATAAGGGAGGCAATAAAAATGGATACATGGTTACCATCTTTAATTACTGAGACACCACAAGAAGGTTTTGAGTTAGCAATTACCTTGTCACGTAAGGGAGTAGGTTATGTGCAAAGTGATCCTGAAGTGAAAAAGAAATTACGTGAAGATTATGCCAATAATGCCGATAGTTTAACTTTTGCTTCACAAGTGATTGCCATTAACTTCCAAACAGTAGCCGCAGCTAATAATTACTGGCGTTAAAAGAATAATCGAAGCTTAACTGTTTTTTTTCAGTTAAGCTTTTTTTAGTAAGATTCACAAAGGCCTTGTTTTACTATATTAAAAAAAGGCCCTCTCAAAATGGTTATTATCATTTTAAGAGGGTTATTCTTATTCACTGTATTCATCCTTTGTATAAATTTTATCTGGGAAAAAATGATACCGCTCTTGAGCAGAATAAATCGAACGATGACTATGAAAGGCATATGCTAGACAACAAATAATCATAAAATACATACTATATTCGGGGCCAAAAACCTCAACTGCCAGTAAAATAGGGGCAATCATTGTATTGGTTGCACTGCTAAAAACAGCCACAAGTCCAAGAGCTGCAACAAAGCTTGGTGGTAAACCAATCAGGGGCGCAATGACATAACCTAAAGCTGAACCAATCGAAAAAAGTGGTACGACTTCGCCTCCATGAAATCCAATGGCTAAAGTCAAAGCGGTTAAGAGTAATTTAAACAACCAGTCATACCAGTAAATCGTACCATGGTGATAAACTTCATAAAGTAAATTATCACCAGCGCCAGCATAACGTCCAGCGTGTAAGACAAAAATACTAAAGGCTAAAAAAATACTCATATAAAGCATTTTTTTCTTTGGGTTAGGAAAAAAATATTTGAGTTTTTGTTTAAAAAAGCGTAGAGAATGAGAAAATAAAATACCCACGATACCGAAAATTAATGCAAGTAAAAATAATTTGAGAATAAAAGTCCAATCCAGATTCAGGATGTAATTCGGATCGAGATTTTTATTAATTGAAAAACGCATTCGTTGTAAACCAAATAATCCAGATATAAAATAGGCCACATAAGCCGATAAAAGAGTAGGAACTAAAGCTTCGTACATCATAATGCCAGAAATCATAACTTCTAAGGCAAAAAAAGTAGCACCAAGCGGCGTTCGGAAGAGTCCAGCAAACCCAGCAGCTAATCCAATGATGACGAACATACTTTTATCGGGTGCTAATTTAAAACGTTGACCAATCGCGTAACCTGTTGAAGAACCGATTTGGACTGCAGCACCTTCTCTTCCGGCACTCGCACCAAAAAAATTGGTTAATAAGGTAGCGATAAAAATGAGTGGTACGAGTAATTTTGGAATTTTATTACGCTCGCCTAAACCTGTTTTAAAAACAATGGATAAGCCATTGATACTTTCGTAACTGAATTTTTCATACAACCAAATGATGAGGTAACCTGCAAGTGGTAAAAACGGCAACAAGTACAAAATATAAAGGTCGCGAAAAGTCCGAATAGCATAAAGAAGATTTCCAAAAACACCCATTAAACTGCCGACAACAACGCCAATTAAAATAGCGATTCCTGAATAAATGAATAACTCTCGGTAGCGATGAAGAACCTTTTGAATCATACGATGCCCCCTTTGTAAACGCTTTATTATTTAAAATAAGTATGCCATAGATTCAATGAATTTTAAACAAATTACACTTGATTGAAATCATTATTTTTCGTTTGTTTTTTCAGTAGAGCATATTTTTTGCATATAGTTCGAATTCGTAATAAAATCAAATTATCAATTAAGGAGGGCTTGCGAATGTTAAAGACAACAGGAATTCATCATATTTCATCGATTGTAGGCCATGCGCAACGCAATGTTGATTTTTATGCGGGCATCTTAGGACTTAGACTTGTAAAAAAGACGTTAAATTTTGACGATAAAAGTCATTATCATTTTTATTTTGGCAATCAAGACGGCAGCACAGGTTTAGTGACGACTTTTCCATGGAATGATGCCATTGAAGGTCGCGTGGGTGATGGTCAAGTCGGAATTTCGCAATACGCGATTCCAACAGGTAGTTTTTCTTTTTGGCAAGAACAGCTAACCAAAAAACAGATAAAACATTTTTCTTACACCCGTTTTGGTCAAAAAAGACTCGGTTTTAAAGACCCGGATGGCTTAGAATTAGAATTCGTAGAAAAAAATTATCCGACCACGCATCATTGGGCTTTTGGCGAAATCACGGCTGATCAAGCGTTCATCGGTATTCAAAGTGCAAGCTTGTATTCCCAAAAACCAGAAAAAACGTATCAAGTGTTAACCGAACTTCTTGGCTACGAAAAAGCAGCAGAAGACGAGGAGTACCATCAATTACAAGTGAATGAACAACTGGGTGGCACACTTGAGTTAAATAAAAAATTAAGAAGCAATGGGCGAACAGGAATTGGTGCGGTTCACCATATTGCTTTTAAAGTAAAAACAGCAGAAATTGAGGCGTGGCGTCAAAAAATCATAGCCGCGGGATTACGTCCAACTGAAGTAAAAAATCGTAAATATTTTAAATCACTATATTTTAGAGAACCAGGTGGTATTTTAATTGAATTGGCGACAGAAGGGCCAGGTGTTTTAGTCGATGAAACACTGGAAAATTTAGGTGAAAATTTATTAATTCCGCCACATTTTATCGGTGAAAGTGCTGAAATCGAAGCCACACTAATGCCTGTATTTGTTCGAGAAGTTAGCCAACTAGGCGATTATGGCTACCGTGATCGTTATGAATTTGAAGTTTTACAAGGAAAAGAACAATTAAAAACGAAGATTGCTGCATTGCGTTCAAAAGCAAGTACGCAACCATTAACGGAAGCAGAACAAAAAATGTTAACACAATTTAGAACGCAACTCGTAAAATTAAAATAAAGGATGTGAATCAAATGCAGCATATTTATATTCCTGGAGGAAATGACCAAGTCTTCATCTTACTGCACGGCACTGGCGGAAATGCGTCGAGTCTTTTTGAAATTGCCCGTTACTTAGACCCAGCAGCGGCATTATTAGGGTTTCAAGGAGAAGTCGAAGAAGCGGGGATGGCTCGTTACTTTGCGCGCTACCAAGACGGGAGCTTTGACTTACGTTCGTTAGCCAGCGCGACACAAGATTTATATGATTCTTTACAAAAAGTACGCCAACAATATGATTTAACGACCAAAAAACTTGTTTTACTTGGGTATTCAAATGGGGCGAATCTAGGGATTAATTTATTAAAAGAATTTACCGAATTGCCGATTGCACGTGCCGTTTTTCTACACCCATCGACGGTGCGCCCTGAAATTGCTTTTAAAGCACAAACGCAATTGAAAGTGTTACTCACTAGTGGTGAAAATGACCCCTATGTGACGAGTCAACAGTTTACTAACTTAAAACAACAACTGGAGAAAACACCGATTATGACGAGTACGTTTACTCATGCCTATGGTCACCAACTGATTCAAGAAGAATTAGAACAAGTGAAGGATTTCCTTACACGTTAAAAAAACGAGAATGTCTGCTCAATTGACATTCTCGTTTTTTCTTATGTCGACAAAACAATGCAAACAAGGTATATTGAATAAAAATAAGTGGAGAAAAAGTCGAGGTGTAACCATGGCAAGAGAAATAAATTATCAAAATGAAGCCTATGCGGCGATTAAAAATTTAATTTTAAAATCACAACTGATACCAGGACAGAAAATTTCGAAAAATGAATTAGTTGATTTATTAGACATTGGGGATACACCGGTCAGAGAAGCCATTCTTTTATTGAAAAATGAAGGGCTTTTTCACGTAATTCCTCAAAGCGGTACTTATGTGTCAAAAATTAATTTACAAGAAGTCTTTGAGGCGAAATTTGTCCGAGAAAACATTGAAAAAATTGTTTTTGCAGAAGTTTGCACACAAATCACTCAAGAGCAATTGCAAGAATTGGAAAAAAAAGTTAAGATTCAACGGATTTATTTTGAAGCCAATGATCAGGAGATGTATTTTAAGTTAGACGAAGAATTTCATCGGTATTTTTATGAAATTACGAATAAGTTATTTGTTTGGCAATGGATTCAGTCGATTAATATCTCTTTTAATCGTTGTCGCTATTTGCGTTTAGAAGTCAAAGAATTAAAGTGGCAAGATATTTTAGAAGAACACGAAAAAATGATTGAATTGATTCGTCAAGGTAAAAAACAAGCATTGATTGAGTTAGCAGTTGCACATATGGAGCGAATTCATCATGACGTTAAAATTATTTTACAACAATTTCCAGATTATTTTGAAGGAAATCCGAATGAATAGAAAAAGAAAAGCAGCTTGCTTAAAGGAAAAACAGCCTTTTAAGCAAACTGTTTTTTTTATTTTCCTTGCTAAAAATAAAAATGCATATCAATATACTAATATATCAGTTTGTTGAAGATAGATAAAAATGAAGAATGAGTAAAAAAAGAAAAACGAGGAGGAAATCTTTGTGGAATTAAAGCAATCGATCTTATCAGATCCAGTATTATTAAAAAATGGATACGCTTTCCCGAGTTATGATAGCGCGAAAGTTAAAGCAGCTACTTTAAATGAGCCAACTTGGTTGCATTTAGGAGCGGGTAATATCTTTCGTGCATTTTTAGGTTCTTGCCAACAAAAATTATTGAATCGAGGGCTGGCTAAGACAGGCATTATCGTTGCAGAAGGCTATGATTATGAAATTGTTGATGTTTTAAGGCAATACGAAGAGTTAACGGTAAACGTCACCTTAAAAGAATCTGGAGAAGTTGAAAAAGAAAGTAATGGCTTGACGCTACCAGGATGGGAACCTGAGCGACTTGCGCGTATTAAAGATTTATTTGTGGCTTATGAGGGATTTGATGAGAAGCGCTTAAGAGCAAATTTCAAGTATTTCATGGATGCAATTATCCCAACGTGTGAGGCATACGATATTAAAATGGCGATTCATCCTGATGACCCACCGTTTTCAATTTTTGGGTTACCAAGACTCGTGAATAACATCGAAAATATTGATCAATTACTAGCAGTCAATCCAAGTCCTTATAATGGGCTCACATTTTGTACGGGCTCTCTTGGCGCGGATCCAAGCAATGATTTAGTGAAGATGATTGCACGCTACCATGATCGGATTCATTTTATGCATGTTCGCAATGTTCGGGTGGATGCAAATGGTGATTTTAGTGAAGTGTCACATCGGACGCAAGATGGTACCGTTGATATTACGGGCGTGATGGCTGCTCTAGCGAAAATAGACTATTCAGGCTACCTTCGCCCAGATCATGGTCGTCATATTTTTGGAGAAAATGCCAGTAACGTCCGCCCTGGTTACGGTCTGTATGATCGTGCATTAGGTGCGATGTATTTAGCTGGAAGTTGGGATATGGCTAGAAAAATACAGCACGCCGTTGACTAGAATAGGTTTAAAAAAATAAAAAACTGGGTGAATGCATGTCACCCAGTTTTTTTGCTAGCGTAAAAAAATGACAAATAAAAAGTGGGGATGGATCGGTTAAAAGCGGCTTATTTTGTAAACAAACCTCTTGTTTCGTTAACCGGCATAACAAAAACAACGCCTGAAAAATCTTTTTCCGCATTCATCTCTTGGTCAACCGCTTCAACAATCGCTGCGGTTTTTTCTTCTTCCGACAAAATTAAGATGATTTCTTTTTCGGGTTCAATGGGTAAATCAAACAATTTTGATTTTACTGCACTACCAACACCGCGACCGTGAATAATCGTTCCGCCAGTCGAGCCTGCTTTTTCCGCAGCTTCTAAAACAGCATCTAATTTTTCTTTATTAACAATGATAAAAATTGCTTCATGTGACATCGCTACTCCTCCTTGAATTGTTCAAGTAATCTTCTTTTTTGGCTATAACATTGTTTGAGTGGCATCGAAAAAGTAATGCCGTGATTGGGCTTATCTAAGTGGAATTTTTGATTCATTTTATCATGAAAATTCGTTTCCTGAGCCTTATCAATGATGGATAAAGTAATTTCTTTTCTTGTATCCATCACACCAAGAAAGTTGAGCCAACTATTGTTAATGGTTCCTTTCCCTAAAACAGTCGTACTAAAGTAAGCACCAAGTTCTTGGGAGTAGTTTAGAATCTCACTTCCTTTGCCGTATTCTGAAATCGAACAAAACAAGATTAATTCTTTGCTAGTCTTCATATTCTAATTGCCTTCTTTCTCTTATTCTGAATATTAACCCGAGGATTTGAAGTGCGACAATCGGTGTCATGGCGACCGTTGCGATGACGCCAAAACCATCAACTAAAACATTCGCCGTTGGAATCGCATTTGCAGCTCCTTGTGTAAAGGCTAAAATAAAAGTAGCCGTCATCGGACCAGAGGCAACCCCACCTGAATCGTAGGCAATCCCTACGAAAATTGGCGGTACCTTAAATGAAAGGAGCGAGCCTAAAGCAAAACCAGGTAGTAAAATATGCCACAAACGTAAAGAAGGACTCATAATTCGAATCATCGATAAGCTAACGGCAATCGCAATCCCAATTGAAAGGGTAATTAAAATGACGTTTTTCTTTAGATGACCCGAAGTCACTTCTTCGACTTGCTGCGTTAAAATATACACAGCAGGTTCAGCCAACACCACA
This sequence comes from Enterococcus lemanii, assembly GCF_016909125.1. Taxonomy (GTDB): domain Bacteria; phylum Bacillota; class Bacilli; order Lactobacillales; family Enterococcaceae; genus Enterococcus_I; species Enterococcus_I lemanii. Next base: position 42,381 of record NZ_JAFBFD010000004.1, read on the forward strand.
ACCATACCTAAAGCTAATCCAACCCAAGGCAGTAAATAAAAGTAGTTACTTGCTAAACCTTCACCCATCATGCGTCCAATTTCCATAAAGCCCGCATTAACCCCAACTAAAAAGAGACTCAAACCAATATAAGTATAAAGTAACCCTTTTAAAATCAGCCTACGACTTCTTTTGCTAAGTTTGAATTTCCACTGGTTAAAAACAAGGAATAAGAGCAATAAAGGCAGTAAAGTAAAAATGGATTCTTTAAAAGTAGCTGGCAAAATACCAAAGTAAGGTTGTAAAATCCCTTGCGCTACTGTAAAATGCTCGGCGCTTCCTTCGACTTGCGTTATCCCTTTGACCAAACTCATGATCATAATTGCTAAAATTGGCCCAGTTGAAGCGAGTCCTACAAGCCCGAAGCTATCCTCTTCAGAAGCATCGCCACCTTTAAATTGCGAAACACCAAAACCTAAAGCCAAAATAAAGGGGGTCGTCATCGCCCCAGTTGTTGCGCCAGATGCATCAACAGAAATCGCCAAAAACTCATCAATCACAAACAAACCTAAAATAAAAATGCAACCATAAATAATAAGTAAAAAGCGATTGAGTTTTTTTGAATAAACAATTCGTAGTAATCCGAGTGACACCATGATTCCGACCCCAACAGAAACGACAATTAAGATGAGCAAACCAGAAATAGTACCCTCAGATGCCGTGTTGACCTCACTTGCTAAAATTTGTAAATCGGGTTCAGCAATCGTAATTAAAAAACCAAGTAAAAAACCGAGTAATCCGACGGTAAAAGAGTGGTTGGCCTTTGCGACCGTTTCTCCCATTAATTTTCCGATTTCTTCAATCCCGATTTGGGCGCCGAATAAAAAAATCCCTAAACCTAAAATGATTAAGAGGGCGCCGAGTAAGAAACGAAATAAAGCGTCTGTTTCAATGGGAACAAGGGTAAAGTTTAACAGTAGTACAAGTAAAGTAATGGGCAAAACCGAAAAGGCGACCTCTTTAAATTTGTGCGCTAAAAGATTCAAATAAACATTCCTCCTTATTTTTTATTTTATGTGTGTTCATTGTACCATAATGCAGCTCAAGCTTAGCTTTTAAAAATCAAAAAATAAGCTATAACGGAAAGCTATAGCTTATTTTTGCAATAGTGCTTATTTAATTAAAGAAGAACCAGTCATATCACTTGGTTTTTCAACTTCTAATAAATCTAACATTGTTGGCGCTAGATCAGATAAAGCACCGTCGCCACGCAATGAAATCCCATCTTTTGTCACAATCACTGGAACAGGTACAGTTGTGTGAGCAGTATGTGGATTGCCATTTTCATCCATCATGGTTTCTGAATTACCATGGTCAGCGGTGATGATTGCGTAACCGCCACGTGCTAAGATCGCATCCACAACCCGACCTAAACCTTCGTCAACTGCTTCAATCGCTTTGACAGTTGGTTCAACCATACCAGAGTGACCAACCATATCAGGGTTGGCGTAGTTTAAGATGATCGCTTCATGGTTACCTGCTTCAATGTCAGCCACCAGTGCATCGGTTACTTCATAGGCGCTCATTTCAGGTTGTAAATCATAAGTCGCAACTTTTGGTGAAGGAATTAAAATACGATCTTCGCCTGGGAATTCTTCGTTACGGCCACCATTCATAAAGAAGGTTACGTGTGGGTATTTTTCTGTTTCAGCAATGCGTAATTGTTTTAAGCCAGCATTTGATAAGACTTCACCTAAAACGTTTTTCATTTCAATTGGTTCAAAGGCAACCTCTGCGACAACAGTTGGCGAGTATAAAGTCATGCTGACCAATTTCACGTCTTTTTTCGCTCCACGGTCAAATAAATCCCATTCATTCATCGTGATGGCTTGAGATAACTGAATGGCACGGTCTGGACGGAAGTTCGCAAATAAAATACCGTCTTTGTCATCGATCGTTGCAACGGGTTGGCCATCTTTTTCAATGACAACTGGTTCAACAAATTCATCAAAGACTTCATTGGCATAGCTTGCTTCAATGACATCAACAGCTGAGGTTGCTTTTGGTCCGTTTCCGTGAACGATGACGTTGTAGGCTTTTTCAACACGTTCCCAACGTTTATCACGGTCCATTGCATAGTAACGACCTGAAACAGAAGCGATTTCGCCAAAGTTCATGTCTGCTAACGCTTTTTCTAATTCTTTCACATAACCAAGACCAGAATTAGGTGCGACGTCACGACCGTCCATGAAGACGTGTAAGTAAACGTTCTTCAACCCTTTTTCTTTGGCAACGCGAACAGATTCGATGATATGGCTAATATGGCTATGAACCCCACCATCAGATAAAAGGCCAAAAATATGTAATTTTGAATCATTTTCTTTCACATAATCAATTAAACCGTTAATTACTGGGTTTTCTTCAAACTCTTTGTCTAAGATTGCTTTGTCAATACGTGTTAAGCTTTGGTAAACCGTACGACCTGCGCCAATATTTGTGTGACCAACTTCTGAGTTCCCCATTTGACCAACAGGTAAACCAACATCTAAGCCAGACGCTTTCAATTGGGTGTGTGGGTATTGATTGTAGTAACGGTCAAAATTTGGTTTGTGTGCAAGAGCAACCGCATTTCCAACGGTTTCATCTCTTAAACCAAAACCATCTAAAATAATTAAGGCAACTGGTACATGTTTTGTCATGGAAATTTCCTCCTAAAATTAAATGAAAAGTTTCATTTTATCTTGAAACATCAACGCCTATATCATAGCACTTTTGAATTGAATTTTCTAGACACTTAGTAAAAAGATTCACAGTTTTATTGAAAATTAATGAATGTTTTCATTTTTAAGCATTTTTTCAAAAAAAGAAGGAAAAGTCGTGTGAATAACAGAATCGCAACTCCCCGTTGACAAGATGACAAGTGCGTTTTCTTGTGTGTAAATCGCGAAATCCGTATACTTCTAAGTGAAAAGGAAGAAAAAAGGAGGAAAAGAAAATGTTAGGGGATAAGATTATGCACCACCGAAAAAAAGCAGGGTGGACACAAGAAGAATTTGCCGAAAAATTAAATGTGTCTCGTCAGTCCGTTTCAAAATGGGAAGGCAATCAATCGATTCCCGATGTGAATAAACTTTTACAAATCAGTGAACTATTCGGAGTGAGTGTTGATTATTTATTAAAAGAAGCATTAGTGGAGCCGGAATTTTTAGAAGGTGAAGAGGACACGGGTATTCGTCAAGTTTCATTAGAAGAAACGAATCAATATATTGAAATTAGTGAAAAAGCCGCTAAGAAAATTGGCCTTGGCGTCAGCTTATGTATTTTATCACCAACCGCTTTGATGTTCCTCATTGCAGCCAGTGAGAATCGTTGGTTAAATCTATCGAGTAATTTTGCAGTTGGAATCGGGATGGTTTTCTTATTAATGATGGTTGCAGCGGGGGTTTCACTTTTTGTCAGTGTAGGCGCCCAATTACGTCAATATGAATTTTTAGAAAATGAAGTTTTTGAAACACAATATGGGGTCCGTCAATTAATAGAAGATAAAAGAGCCAAGTACCAAAGCACTTATACGAAATCATTGATTGTAGGAATTGTTTTATGTATTTTAGCCGCCATTCCGTTAATCTCACTCATCTTAGCCGACAGTGAGGCCACACTGGCACTACTTGGCGTTGTTTTTTTACTAATGATGGTTTCAGCCGGCGTTTATTTGCTTGTTTCTTCAGGTAGCCGTTGGTCGAGTTACGAAAAAATCTTACAAGAAGGAGAATATTCCAAAAAGAAAAAAGCCAATAAGAAAATGACCGATGCGATATTTGGTAGTTATTGGTTACTAGTAGTGGCTATTTACTTGGGCTATAGTTTTTTTACCATGAATTGGGAACGGAGCTGGATAATCTTTCCGGTCGCAGGTGTTTCGTTTGGGGTTTTAGCCATGCTTGTTTCGTTGTTTGAAAAAGAAAAATAATATTTGTAGCAAAAAAACGAATCCTCCAGTGTCTAGGATTCGTTTTTTTGCCGTTCGGTGTGGTGGGGTGAGCGATGGTATCCCTTACCTGTGTAAAGAACTCTAGTTGAATCATATCATCTACAGGATTAGCAGATAAAAGACGGCCAATATTTCCTAGTTCTATTTATATAAAGCTGAACATTGATATGAAAATAATGGTACTTAGTGTAAAATATTTATAGGGAGGGATAATTGTGACTTTAGCTGAACAATTAAAAATTAGTAGAAAAAATAAAGGTTTTTCTCAATCAGAAGTTGCTGAAATATTAAATATAACTCGTCAATCTGTTTCTAAATGGGAAACGGGAAAAGGCTATCCAGATATAGATAATCTAGTATTACTGAGCAAGATATACGAAGTTTCTATTGACGAACTTTTACATGAAAACGAAATTTTAAAAAAGAAAACTAATGAAAATAACACAATTGTTGAAAGAAATAAGCATAAATTGGAAGAAATCCAGACTACTACTAAAGCTGATATGGAAAAGAAAGACGATAGTATTTTACTTTTAATTCTGTCTATTGTCTCTTGTCTTATTCCTTTTTTAGGTTTAGTCATTCCTATATTAATTTTGAAATCAAATAAAAAAACGAACAAGCACTATCATTTAATTAAAGTAATTTGCTTGTGTTGCTTCATAGTAAGTGGTTTTAATACTTTTATTTTTTTGAATGATACGATTTTTCATATTGGAGAAAAATCAATCCAATTAATCAAATGATTTTTAAATGCCCGACACATTTAGGTTACTTCCTGAGACGCTTGCCTGCATGCCACTATAATAAGATATTCCCATCAATTTTCTTGTAATATGATATTTAGCTTGAGTATTATTTACTTTTTCTAATCGAGTGCTAGTGATCGAGCCCGTAATTGCTCTAGCTGTGCCAGAATGAACGGAAGTAATATTATTGTTAGAAATATTAATTTTGAAGGAGGCACTCCACGAAGCAAAAGAGGTGTACTCTACTAAATAGGTCCCATCTTGAATAGCATACGGTTTTCTTCCCTGATTTAACGAGGTGAGGACGACCAGAACTTCACCTTCTTTAGTTTGGATTGTTTGCTCTTGCCTACTGTCATTTGATAAATCAAATGAAGCAACTGCTTCTAAATGATTTTCCGTAGCATGAATAGGTAATGGGAATAATAAAAAGCAAACGATTGCAAATAAACTTAAAATATATTTTTTCATACTCATTCTCCTTCCGATTTATATAAATTATTGTGTCAGCACTTGCTTTTTTTCTAGAAGCTATTTGTAGCCAGAGGGCAACGAATGGTTGCATCTTATATAGAACGAGTAAGATGACAATAATCAACTATTACTTTCTTATGAAATCTTGTAAAAGGGATTATGGTTAATACATTAAAAAGAAAGAAGGTAATAAAATGAAAAAAAGTTTTGTTTTGAGTATGATTGCTGTAATATTAGCTTCAGCTACTCTTCCAAGTATTGGTGGTATGATTGCATACGCAGATGATATGCGTTCATTAGAAAGTGTCGCACCTGTAGCTGTTACGCAGTATAAACCAACATCTGTGATTAATGTAGTAGAACCTTATGTAGAGGTAACGAATGATGGTAAAATTGAATTGCAAAACGTTCCTACTTCGGTTTATGAAGAATATCAATTAGACCAATTGCAAGAACATTTTAATCGTTTAAATGCAGAAGTTGATGCAGGAAATATTAGAATCAATAATGATTTATCCATTGCTACTATTGGAATTTCTCCTAGAACGGTTCATGGAACATGGACGTATCACTGGTGGGGTTATGATCAATATTTTGATAATCAAAGAGCTCAACGATTTTCAGCTAATTGCTATTCTGTCGCTGCTGGTGCCACATTAGTTACTGGGATTGGAGCATGGTTTCCACCAGTTAGTTTTGTTGGAGTTGCTCAAGCTGCTTATTGGACATTGGTCGGTTCACGGGTAGACTATAACAATTTAGGAAATGGCGTATATATTGGGGTTACTTGGGCAGCTATATTTAATGTAGAACCTTTATAGTCAAGAAAGGCAGGTTTATATGAACTCAAATGTAGTGATCGTTATATGTATACTTCTTATGCTCTTAGGCTTTGGTTATCTTTTAATGTATCTTCATAAAAAGAAAAAAGGGACTGAAAATGAATCTAGATATAAAATTACTTTTATGATTTTATTTCTACTGCTAATCGTTCCCTTGACTTATGTATGGTTTGGAAATAGATAAAAAATGATTTCTCTTTTAAAGGGGTTATAAGTGAGAAATAGCCCCTCGAAAAACTTGCGAAAACAAGTTCCTTCTAGTAAAAAATTCTAGCTCTTTGTCAAATAGGACTGATGGCTAAAATCGAGGGGTCTATCACTAGAAAGTTATTTTCTGTGATAGGTCTCTTTTTCGTTATTTTATATTGATTAATCCGTTCATTAAAAAAATTATAGTTCGCATATTTCATAAGATTTAAAGCCGTAAGACACCTATTTTAATGTTTTAATATGGGTGTTTTTCGCTTCTGTTTTTCCGATAAAATAAGAATAGATTAGGGCATTTCGAATCCTTTAGTCATGATTTTCAAGGTTTTGAATGGCGTGTCGGAGTTCAGGATAAAGTGCATGAGACATTGTTCGAATCGTATAAAAAATAAATCGGTGTTCATGAACGGTATGTTTTTTATATTAATCAAAAAATAGGGCTGAGAAATTATTTTTAACTTCTTCCGCCCTATTAATTATGGAATCTAATAAGTGCCAGACTTTTAACGATTGAACACAGAAAATCGTGCACTTTTATCAATGTTGGAGGCTTCCAACGCATAAGCCATAAATTTATCCGCACCTTTTTTTGCAGATTTTGATCAACTTGTTAGTTTAAAAATAAACCCTGAAAATCGTTGGATTAAAAAAGTGGCTCGTATTCCTTGGGCAGAACTAGAAAAGAAATACGCTAAATAAAAAAGGCAATGTTGTGCAACTTCTACGAATGACTTTGAGTGTCTTTGATTTTAAAATAAAAATTAGAGCAATCGCCCGATAAAAGCTCTATTTTTTTGTCGTCTAATTCTGCAAGAAAAGATAGTGAATAGTCAAAAACTGATATTTAACTTAATGTAAGCGTTTGATAAACTAGGGTTAAGAATAACAAGGAGTGTGTAAGGAATGATTATTAAAGAAAAAATTTTTGTGGAAAAAGAAATTGTAGAAGAAAAAATTGATTTAATGATGGATAATTTAACCACGATTAAAGATAGTGGCGAATTTTTACTTGATTTTGATGGCTTGAAGGTCGACGACAAAAGCTGGACGGTTTGGAATTGGCCACAAGGAGTGGGGTTATACGGAATTTATAAAAATTACCGTCATACGAAAAGTCCGAAAGCTTTAAAAATAGTAAACGACTGGTTTGAAGAACGGATGCTTGAAGGTGCGCCACCAAAAAACGTAAATACCATGGCTCCTCTGTTAACAATGGCTTATTTATATGAAGATACGCAAGATTCTCGTTATATTCCTTATTTAGAACAATGGGCTCAATGGGTAATGAAAGAAATGCCGCGTACAAAAGACAATGGCTTGCAACACGCGACTTATGGGCCTGAAAACAAAAATCAATTGTGGGATGATACGTTGATGATGACGGTCTTACCTTTAGCTAAAATCGGAAAGCTTTTAAACCGCCAAGACTACATTGAAGAAGCGATCCATCAATTCTTAATTCATATTAAATACTTAATGGATAAGAAAACGGGGCTATGGTATCACGGTTGGACCTTTGAAGGCAATCATAACTATGCGGAAGCTTTATGGGCAAGAGGGAATTGTTGGATTACCATCGCGATTCCTGAGATAATTGAAATTTTAGAGTTAGAAGAAGGCGATGCTTTTCGGACATTTTTATTAGCGACACTGGAAGCGCAAGTCCATTCGCTAAAACAATACCAACATACTTCAGGGTTATGGCATACTTTAATTAACGATCCGACTTCTTATTTAGAGTCTTCAGCAACGGCCGGTTTCGCTTATGGTATTTTAAAATCTGTTCATAAAGGTTACTTGCCTGCTTCTTATAAAGAAGTTGCTTATCAAGCAATTGCAGGATTACTAGAGAAAATTGATGCAACTGGAGAAGTCCAACAAGTTTCAATTGGAACGGGTATGGGAGAAGATCTTGATTTTTATCGCAATATTGGGATGACGGCTATGCCATACGGTCAATCGTTAACCGTCCTTTGTTTAACAGAACTTCTCGTTTCTTTTTGTTAAAACGAGAAGCCACTCGAAAAATTAATGGTGCTCAAACTGAATAAACGTGCTTTCTTTTTTTATAAATTCTTTTGGTGTCATGTCAAACTCTTGCTTAAAACTTCGTAAAAAATGAGTGTAAGAACGAAAACCACAAGCTAAATAAACTTCTGTCGCAAGTTTATTTTTGCGTAGTAATTGTTTACTGTAAAGTAAGCGTTTTTTAAGGACGTATTGATGAAAGGTAAACCCTGTCTGACGTTTAAATTCCCGCGATAAATAGTATTTACTATGAAAGAACGTTTGTGCAACGGTATCTAAGGACAAATCATTGGCCAAGTTATTTGAAACATAAATCATGAGATCTTGAATCAGTACAGAGTTAGCGGTTTCAATAGGAAGTACGTTTTTAGCTTGGCGAATAGCTAAGCGGTTAAAGAAAACCATTAATTCAATAAAGGCTTGGTGATACAAAAGGTCTGCCCCGAAATCTTGGGTAGGTGGTTCGTCAAAACGCTTTAAATAATGGCGCAGTTCATTCACATCACTATCTAAGACTTGGCTATGCGGTTGACCAAATGCTTTGAAGCACTGTTCTAAAGGGCTTTGTGAACTCGTGTGCTTTTTTAAGTATTCTGCTGTTACAAAAATGTATGTCCGTTCTAATTTAGCCGTCGTTTGTCTAACAAGGCGGTGCAAGTCATTGTAATGAATAAATAGGATACTTCCAGGCTTTAAGTGGTACTCTTTGCCATCCAAATAAAAAATACTCTCGCCATCAAGCGTGCAATTGATTTCGTAAAAATCATGATAGTGATAAAGTGTTTTATCGGCTTTCACTTCATCTTTTACGTGAAAAATTTCAAAAGTATTTGAAAGCATCGTATTGGCTGCTTGGTTGGGTAAAGTTTTTTTCATCGAATCGACCTCCTTTTTCTCTTCATTATAAGTTGAAAAAGAAGAAGGAGCAAGATTTGCTAGTTTTTCATTCATCACAAACAAATAAAGTATACGAGGAGAAAATGGCTATGATTAAAAAAATGTTTAAAATGCAACTATTACCAGGTTTTAAAGAAGAATACGAAAAACGGCATCAACTGCTTTGGCCGGAAATGCGTGAAGCGCTGAAAGAACATGGTGCCAAACACTACGTCATTTATCTAGATGAAGCAACCAATGCCTTAATCGGTTATTTGGAAATTGAGGAAGAAGAAAGATGGCAAAAAATGAAAGATACAGCGATTAATCGCAAATGGTGGGACTATATGGCAGATATTATGGAAACCAACCCAGATCATTCTCCAATTACACAAGATTTAGTCGAAGTGTTCAGTTTATATGAAAAAGAAAAGAGATAGATTTGTTAAGAGAAAAAAATGGAGGAATAAAAAATGAGACTTTTATTAGCCGGTGATTCAACGGTTGCGAAATATCAAGGACGATATGGGGAAATGACTGGGTGGGGTGAGGCTTTAGAAACGCTTTTAGTTGAAAAATATCCGGAGCTAACCGTCTTAAATTTTGCTAAAGCCGGCGCCAGTACGCGTTCATTTGAAGAAGAAGGACTTTTTGCTCAACTTATTGCGCAAGTAGAACCAACGGATTTGGTACTGATTCAGTTTGGCCACAACGACCAAAACCCAACGAAAAAAGTCCCGATGAATGATTATTTTCATTTTATCAAACGATGGATTCACCAAATTAAAGAAAAAGGTGGGCAAGCCATTTTATGTACCCCGGTTGAACGTCGACATTTCGTTTCTGGTGAACAACAAGCCACGTTAAAAGAATATGAACGTGTCCTTCGCCGTTTAGCCAAAGAAGAAGAGGTTACGCTTTTACCGTTAAACCGCTATACCAATCAACTGTATCAACGCTTAGGAGAAAGAAAAAGTCGTGCGCTATTTATTCATCCAGCGCCAGGAGATGTTGTTTTTCCAGTTGGTAGTGTAGACGACACGCATTTTTCAACAGTCGGTGCGGCTCAAGTTGCGCGGTATGTTTGCTTACGTCTCGCCGATTTTTTATCAACCGCTCCATTATTCAATCAATATTATTACGGTGCTTGTATGTATCCAGAAGTTTGGTCAAAAGAAGTGATGGAAACCGACGTGAAGCATTTACAAGCATTAAAGATGAACTTTGCACGTATTGGTGAGTTTGTTTGGAGTGCACTTGAGCCAGAAGAAGGGCAGTACGATTTTACTTTATTAGAAGAAGCTTTAACTTTATATCAAGAAAATGGGATTGATGTTTGCCTTTGTATTCCAACGCCAACGCCGCCAAGATGGTTGACCTATGAACACCCAGAACGCTTGATTACTAATATTGATGGTACAAAAATGGTTCATGGTTCGCGCCAACATGTTTGTACAAATAATGCTTACTTCCGAGAAAAAGCTTATCAACTAACGCAAAAAATTGCTGCTTTTTCAAAAAAATACGAGAACGTCATCGCGATCCAGTTAGACAATGAATTTAAATGCCACGTTGACCTATGCTACTGCGATACTTGCCAAGCGAGATGGCACGAGTGGTTAGCAGAAGAATATTTAGAAATCGAAAACTTAAATGCTGCTTGGGGAACAAAAATTTGGAGTGAGGAATATCGTTCGTTTGCAGAGGTCGTTTTACCCAAAACAACCCCATTTCTTCATCATGCGTCGCTAATGAATGCATTTCGTCGTTTTACAGCCGAAACGTTAAATGAATTCGCCCATGAATTGACCCATTGCATCCGAATTGAAACGGATTTACCTGTCACGCATAATACGTCATTTGGCTTTAACTTGTTAAATGAAGAATTATTTTCCGAACTAGATGTCGTTGGTTTTGATACATACCCAGCCGCATCAAATTATCCAGCCTTTTTACTGAACATGGACACTTGGCGCAATGTAAAGAAAAATCAACAAGACATGCTTTTGTTAGAAACGAGCACCTCTCACGCAGGGCATCTTGAAAATTACGTTCAACCACACCCTGCAGGCTATTTAGTAAATGAGGTCTTTACAGGTTTTGCGGGCGGCTTAAAATCATTTAGTTATTGGCATTTTAGAGGGCATCGTTATGGCGTAGAGCAACCACATAGTTGTGTCGTCACGGCATGGGGCGAGCCTGATAAAGGTTATGAAGACGTCAAAAAAAGCGGCGAACTCATTGAAAAAATGAGGCCTTTCTTAGAACAGAGCACTTTTGTTCCATCCAAGATTGCCATTGTTTATTCGGATCACGCCAAAAGACATTACAATGTTGAATCCGGTGGCATTTATCAACACCGTAGTTTAGTGACGGATTGTTTTGCTAGTTTGATTTACCAAGGAATTCAAGCAGAAGTCATTCAGGAAACGAGTGATTTTTCTACGTTTGATCTTTTAATGATTCCTTTTGTCCGCCACTTATCGCCAATCCTATTAGAAAAAATCAAAGCATTTGTTCAACAAGGCGGCAAATTAATCTTAGGACCGATGACCGGCGATCGTACAGAAGAACTAGCGTGGCCCAAAACAAATGGCTTAGACATTTTGGGTGAGTGGTTAGAAATAAAAAACGTTACCCAGTATGTAGCCAATGACACCGTAGATTATATGACTTATGAGAATCAAAAAGCACCTTTATCCGGACTTTTAACCACTTTTTCTGTAGGAGAAACTTGGGAAACGCTCGCCCAAACAAATGAAGGAAAAACAATTTTAGCAACGAAAAAACAAGGAAAAGGGAGTGTGACTTACATCGGTGGCTTGCCGAAAAATTACACTGATAACCCACTTTGGCAAGCGTACTTGGCAAAAGAAATTGCCCCGTTTGAAAAATCAGCGTCTTCTATTTCTTTAAACAAAGGATTAGTAAAATATTGCCGCGAGACAAAGACCCACTTGCAAATTTACCTAGCGAATATGACCGGCAAAGAAGAAAACTTCACACTTCATAAGGATGCGATTGATTTATTGACGGGGGTGAGGTATTGTAAAGAAAAACACAATGTATTGCCTTATGGTCATCATATCTTGGCAATAGAAAAAGATTAAATACGAATAAAATCATAAATCATAAGAGAATCTTATTTATAAGAAAGACTTACTAAATAGCGAAGGAATTTGAGGAGGAGTCGTTAAAATTGTTAAAAAAAAATCAAAGTTTAAGAAGCTACCTCCGAATATTTAGTTTGTTATTTTCGTTGCCGATTATTATAATTGCTGTTTCAGCGAGAATGTACTTTAATGGACCAATTATCAAAGAATATATTAATCGCCATAATGAGTCTGTAAAGCATGAAGTTGCTTATATTAGTGAACAACTTGGACAAATTGAAATTTCTTCTAGTAATTTAGGTCAAACGTTTCAAAAAGAATTTCAACTAACGCCAATTCAAAGTATTGGTGATTTCCAACAAATCAATCGTGTTGCACAACAATTGTTCTTTTTTTCTAGTAGTAATTCATTAATTAAAGAAAGTATGTTGCTAGTTTTTAATACAGATGGACCGTTTGTTATTAGTGAAGGTGGAACTTATACACTACCTAATAACAAACGGTATAACGAGTATAAAATTACAAATGAGCGCTCTTATCAATGGAAAACTAATAAAAAAGGAGAAACTGTTTTTTTACAAGATGTTAGTGGTGTCGCAAGCGAAGGAACAGCCTATTTAGTAACGATTATTGACAAAAGTGAAGTACTTAACTTACTTAAAGTGACCGTAACAGATGTAGGTAGCGTTGCTTTAGCCGTCGATAATCAATTAATTATTAGTATTGGCGAATTGTTCAATCGTCAAAATATTAGTCAGTATCTAGACAAGCATGAGAGTTGGCAAGAAAAATTAAATGGGACTACTTATAATTTTGTTTCGTTAAAAATCAATCGTTTGTCTCAAAATTGGTATTTTTATTCTGCGACCCCAATTGATATCATTGTAAAACCGATTCTATTTTTTTCGAATATATTTTTTGCGATAGGGATGTTATTTTTTATTTTATCGATTATTTGGAGTCAAATATTTGCTAAAAAAACTTATCAACCAATTGATAATTTAATGATTGAGTTATTTGGTGATGCGAGAACAAATAACACTGGGAATGAATTTGAATATTTAATCTCACAATGGAATATAATCGAGAAAAAGCGATCGGATTTGGAGTATCAAAAAAGTTTTGGCGATTTAAAGGTTAAACAAGCAATTTTAGGGCAAGTGATTGAGGGCAAATACAGCTATTTGACAGAAGAAGAATTAAAAACGTTATTGATCAAAAATCACTGGACGAATAAAATTGAACATTATAAAATTTTATACATCTATCTGACTGGCAATATTAACGATTCTGAAGAAGTGACGAATGCTTCTCAATTATTTATCTTGGAAAACTTAATTCTAGATATTGCATACCGGGCATTTAGCGAATATGTTGTTTTTGAATACGATGAAAATGGTCTATATCTTTTTGTAGTGAATAGCGAAGAAACCGCCGAAGAAGCTTTTTTTGAAGAAATACAAAAGTATGTCAATCGTGTAATTCAAAAATATGTGGTAGTTGCTGTTGGAATAAGAGAAACAGAAATTAGCCAACTCGCTTCTAGAATGATTGAAATGAAAAAAATGCGTGATTATCAAAAAATCATTCAAGAAAACCAAGTAATTTTTTCTGCTAAGCAAAAGTCAGTGAATGATTACCTTTATCCCAATAACTTAGAGCAAAAAATACTGGGTGCTTTTGAACGTAGTGAGTTATCAAGTATCTCTTTAACTTTAGATGAATTTATTCAAAACATTTATAAACAAAACTCGACGACAGGGGTAATGTTACTTGCTTTAGGACATTTATATGATCAAGTAAAAAGCAGATTGCAGCAACAGCATGTTTCCGAGGAACACTATATTTCTAAAAAAACATTAATGAAAAAAATTGAAAGAAAAGTTAGTTTGGAATCCATATCGAGCTTGTTTTTTGAAGATTATTTAAAACCTGCGAGCTTGCTATTAAAAGAGAGTCATCATTCAAGTACGGAAGAAGCGGTATATCAAGTATTAGATTACGTAAATCAGTGTCATTGTAATCCCGATTTATCATTAGAAAGTTTAGCGGATAAAGTTGGGATAGAATCTAGCTATTTAAGTCGTGAATTCAAACGAGTAACTAAAATGAACTTTATTGACTATTTAACAGATTTTCGTTTAGAAGTTTCTAAGCAAAAACTAGCTCAATCTAACATGAGGATAAATGAAATAGCAGAGAATATTGGCTATAATCCTAGCTACTTTAATCGCTTGTTTAAAAAGAAATTTGGAATTACACCAGGACAATACCGAAAAGAGTATGGGGAAGGTTAATCTAGCGAAAGAGACAATTTCCTTTTTTTAAAATGATAGACTATTTCTGAAAAACAGAAAAGAAACGTTGATTTATCGGCGTTTCTTTTTATTTTGTAAAAATAAGTCAATTGATAGAAATTAGTGAAACGCTTACAATTTGAGTTGTAAAAAGCTTAAGGGAGTGAAAAAATGCTTGTTGAAAAAATCATCTATACGAATCCTTTAATGCAACCAACAGATATTTCCAATTGGAAAGCAGAAGGAGAAATTAAAGTAACTTTTGAAGAGGGCTTAATTCTCGAAAATGGGGCTCCAGAAGAATTAGGAGATTATGCACATTTTACTTATTGGTTACCAGAAAAATTTCCAAGTAATATTAAAATTAAGTGGGAGTTTTTACCAATAAGAGAACCAGGATTATGTATGACTTTTTTTAGTGCTTTAGGAAAAAACAAAGAGTCGATTTTTGATCCACAGTTGAATAAAAGAAATGGTTATTATCCGCAATATCATTCAGGTGATATTAATGCTTATCATATTTCTTATTTTAGGCACAAATATCCAAGCGAATTAGCATTTAGAACTTGTAACTTGAGAAAAAGTTCAGGGTTTCATTTTATAACGCAAGGAGGAGACCCACTCCCACCTGCTGAAGACGCCCTTGATTTTTATGAGATACAAATAGAAAAATATGGAGGGAAAATTTCTTTTTCAATTAATAATTTATTGATTTTTGAATGGCAAGATGATGGTGAAGCTTTTGGTCCAGTTTTAGAAGAAGGTTTTATAGGGTTTAGACAAATGGCGCCAATGAAAGCAAAATACCGAAACCTAGTTATTTCAGAATTAATGGATGGAGGGGAATGAAGTGAATGAAGGCTCTTTTATCTATAAAATATATACTGGGTTAAACGTATTGTATACATGTGCTATTTTTAATTTTTTATTTTTATTAGGAACGATACTTGGTTTTGGAATATTTGGTTTTGGTCCTAGCTTGTTAACGATTTTTCATTTATCAAAAAAGTATCATAAAAAAGAATTGAACCATCCTTTTAGCGAATATTGGAAAAATTATAAGAAAACATTTATAAGAGGAAATCAAATTGTTTTACCTATATTCATTTCATTTTTCTTTATTTTATGGAATATTTCTTTGTTTTTAGATGAAATGACAACGGTTTCTTTAGTGTTCTTAAGTATCATTCAAATTTTATTGATGTTAATGTTATTTTTTGCGTGTAGTTTGGATCAATTTTACGAACTTAATCCAATCGAGTGTTTGCTGAAAAGCCTTCAATTTTCAATCTACAACATTATCGGGAGCCTTTTAACAATATTGTGGACGGCAATGTGCTTTTATGGATCGCTATTTTTACCAGGTCTATTTTTATTTTTTACTTTTGGGTTATGGAGCATTGTAACAATGGGAATTCATTTACGATTATTTGAATTAAATGAAGTAAAACTAATTCAAGGAGGAGAAGAAAAAGAATATGGTTGTGAAGTGGTTAAAGCAAGCCCCGACTACCAAAATTAGCGTTACATATGGAAAACCTTGGTCGAAAGGGGAATTACCAAACAGTCAGTTTAGGCAAATGGCATATCTAGGGGAAAAAAAGTTACAATCCAAAGTTTTAGCCTATTGGCCGGACGGATCAATTAAATGGACCTCACACACAGGAATCTACATGAAAGAAGAGGAAACATTCGAGGATACGCAGTTATCTTGGGAAACAGATTCCAAAGAAAAACAGTCAATTGCCGTAGAAAAATATAACGGTATTTACGTCGATAACGGTCTTTTTCAAGCATATTTACCTAAACATGGCAATGGAGAAAATATAATTGATTGGATAAAAATAGAAAATGAAGTGAAGTTACATCACTTAAGACTGGGGACTCAAGTAGAAGGAACAAAAACGACGATGTCCGTTGATTCCATAGAGTTAGAAGAAAATGGACCATTAAAAGCAGTTGTAAAAGTAACTGGAAAATTTAAAGTCAATAAGCAAAATTTACAAGAATTTATTATTCGTTTACGTTTTTATCAACAATTAGAAACATTTGATGTCGTCCATACGTTGATTATTAATCAGGATGTGCCAATTGAAGGCGTTTACCTAACGGCAGACGTTCCATTAAAAGGAGAGCAGTGGAACCGTCATTTCTCGATTGCTGGGGAAGAAGGAGTATATACCGAAGCAGCACAGTCATTTATTTCAAGAAGGCATTGGCAGGGAAATATACTGTACGATAAGCAGTTATTAGGCCAAACAGTTATCCTCTCAGAAGAAAACCAAGAAATGTTACGACATGCAAAAGAAAATGCATTGTGGAATAATTTTAATATCATTCAAGAAAATCATCGTTCGTACAAACTAATAAAACAAACTAGACCTGACTATACACCGATTGAAATTGGGTATGGTAATAGAGCACCTGGTGTCGTTTCAATTAGCGGAGAAACAGGTGGTGTAGCAGTTGGGATTGAGAAGTTTTGGGAAAAAGCACCTAGAGAAATTGAAGTTTGTGGCTTGACCGAAAAAGATACACAATTAACTGCTTGGTTATGGAGTCCTAAGTCACAAAAAATGTTATTTTCCCATTACTCAGAAAGAGACCATATGCTGAGCGCGTATGAAGGAATGGAAGAAATACGATCAACAGCAATAGGGGTCGGAAATACGAATACATTGAAATTTCAAGTGTTTTCAAAACCCAAAACAAAAGAAGAACTCTGGGCATTCTCCAGAGAAATAGTAGCACCGGCTAAAATTGTTTTTGAGCCGAAAGATTATTATGATACGAAAGTATTTGGAACGTGGTCCTTACCAAACTATACCAACCCAGTAGAAGCTTTTTTAGAACGACAAATGCGTTATTTAAGGGACTTTTATGTGAAAGAAATCGAGCAAAGAGACTGGTATGGATTTTGGAACTATGGGGACGTGATGCATACCTATGATCAAGCTCGTCATACATGGCGCTACGATTTAGGCGGCTATGCTTGGCAAAATACAGAGTTAGTTCCTAACTTATGGCTATGGCAAGACTTTTTAAGAACTGGTGATTACGAAGCATTTTATTTAGCAGAAGCGATGACAAAACATACTTCAGAAGTAGATCAATATCATTTAGGAGAATACTGTGGGCTTGGATCACGGCACAATGTTCTTCACTGGGGGTGTCAATGTAAAGAAGCGCGTATATCTGCTGCTGGTTTACATCGCTATTACTACTATTTAACTGGTGATGAACGAACCGGCGACTTAATGTCTGAAGTCAAAGATAATGAATTATCGATTTTTGATGAATTGGCACCATTAAGAGAGTTTTATCCTGAAAAAATGGATGGGAAATACCCAATTCGAGTGGGGCCAGATTGGGCAGCTTTAACTTCAAATTGGTTTACCCAATGGGAGCGAACCGGAGATAAAAGTTATTTAGAACGGATTAGAACTGGTATTAAAGGGATTAAAGAAACACCACATCGTTTATTATCCGGACCTACGTATCTTTTTGATAAAGAAACGAAAGAACTAAGTTACTTTGGTACAGGTAATGTTGGTGGTTACCATATGATTATTTCATTTGGTGCACCTCAATATTGGTTGGAGATTGCTCAAAATATTAATAATCCAGAATGGCGTGAGATGCTAGCTGAATTTGGTCGATTCTATTGTCTTCCTGATTTAGAAAAAAGAGAACAAACAAAGAACCTACTATACGACCAACATTTTGCATGGCCGATGTTTGCCACGGGGTTAATGGGTTATGCTGCTAATTTTTATCAAGATGAAACGCTAGCTGAACTTGCTTGGGAAATATTATTAAAAGAAGAAAAATCTGGTGTGCCATTGCCAATGGAGAAGACAGAACAAGAGGCAATCACTTGGAAAAAAGTGACAGAATTACCTTGGATTTCAACAAATGTCGCTTCTCAGTGGTGTTTAAATGTTATTTTGTGTTTAGAATTTATTCGTGAATATTTGCCAAAAACAATTGATAAAATGGAGGAAGAAAAATGAAGTTAAATCGAAAATTAATGATGTGTGGGGTTAGTCTTGCATCGGTAGTATTGTTAGCTGCGTGCGGATCAAGCGAACCGAAAGAAGGAGCAAAGAAAGAAGAATCAAAAGAACTAACCATGATGGTTCCTTTTATTGAGACGGATCCACCATCAAACGATAATATTGTACAAGAAAGATTAGAAGAAGCAATTGGCAAAAAACTTAAAATTACATGGGTACCAAATACTTTATATGCAGATAAAATGAACGTGACATTAGCTTCGGATGATATTCCACAAGTTATGGTGATTCAAGGAAAAGATGCGGGATTTGTTAAATCCGCTGAAAATGGCGCTTTCTGGGAATTATCCGAGTATTTAGGAGAGTATCCAAATTTATCAAAAGTGAATGAAGAAGTCCTGCAAGCATCCAGTTTAAATGGAAAAGTTTATGGGATATATCGTAGTCGGGATCTCATTCGTTCAACAGCAATAATTCGTAAAGACTGGCTGGATAACTTAGGGTTAGAAGAGCCAAAAACGGTAGAAGATTTATACAATGTTGCAAAAGCATTTACCGAACAAGATCCAGATGGAAACGGTAAGGCGGATACAACAGGGATCGTCATTCCGAACTTCCCACAGGCTTTTGATTTATTAACAACCTGGTATGGATCAGGGAATCAGTGGACTGAAAAAGGCGGCGAACTGATCCCTTCGTTTCAAACAGATGAATACTATCAAGCAATCGAGGAAGCCCGCAAAATGGTAAGTGAAGGTTTGATTAATAAAGACTTTGCTACGTTGGCATCTGACAAATGGAATGACCCATTTGTTAATGGGCAAGCGGGGATTATTCTAGATACCTATTCTCGAGCAGCAACTATCCGAAATCTATTTAAACAACAAGATCCTGACAATACCGTAGAATTGGTGTCAATTGTTGGAAACTTAGAGGGACCAAACGGTAAAACAAATGCATTACCGACAGATGGTTATTCTGGATTTTTAGCGATTCCTAAAACATCAGTGAAGACAGAAGAAGATTTAAAAGAAGTTTTAACCGTATTAGATAAGATGAACAGTGAAGAAATGAATCAATTACTAAATATTGGAATTGAAAGTGTAAACTTTGAATTTGCTGATGCAGAGAAGAAATTTACAAAAGCGATTGACAATGCAGAAGCTACCGTAGTGAATACGGCTTTAAAATCATACTCTCAAATGGGAATGGGTGTAGCAGGCTTTGCTGTACCTAAAGCAGCTCCAACGACCGAAATGGACCAAGACTTTACTGATTTAAGAACAGAATTAGAAACAAGAGACAAAGAATTTGCTATCTTTAATCCAGCAGCAGCTTATATTACCAATACTTATACGACAAAAGGTGCTCAATTAGACCAAATTATTACAGACGCGAAAATTCAATTCATTGCAGGTCAAATTGATGAAAAAGGTTGGCAAGATGCGTTGAATCTTTGGGCAAAAAGTGGTGGCGATGAATTAATTAAAGAAACAAATGAATTACATAAAAATAACAAGTAAATTGAATTGTCGCTAGTCTTTGACTAGCGACAAGCAATATTTGTAAAGGAGGTAGCAAATGAATCAAGCAAGAGGAAAGTTAATTATGAATAAAAAAATAAAACAATCAACTTCGTCGTCAAGCCGTTCAAAATGGGAGAATACGAAAATTCATATTATTAATAATAAATGGCTTTATATTATGACGTTACCGGGGTTGTTATATTTTTTGATTTTTAAATATGCACCGATGTATGGTGTAATTATCGCTTTTAAAGATTACGTTCCATTTCTAGGAATCCACGGAAGTAAATGGGTAGGGCTTCAAAATTTTCACGATTTTTTTATTAATCCAGATTTCATGAGAATTATGGGGAATACGTTAATTCTATCTTTTTTAAGTATTGTCATTTCATTCCCAGCACCTATTATCCTAGCAATTTTATTAAATGAACTTTCTAAAGCTATTTACAAACGAGTCATTCAAACGATGGTATATGTGCCACATTTTCTATCATGGGCAATTGTTGTGAGTATTACTGCTATTTTGTTTTCAGTAAATGGTGGAATTATTACAGAAATTGTTAGGATGTTGACTGGTAGAGAGATTAATTTCTTATCCGATCCGAATTGGTTTCGACCAATGATTATTTTACAAGGGATTTGGAAAGAAATTGGGTGGGGGACCATCATTTTCTTAGCTGCTTTAGCGGGCGTTGACCAAGAGCAATATGAAGCAGCTATTATGGACGGCGCAGGTCGGTTTAGAAGAGTTTGGCACATTACCTTACCAGCAATTAGAAGTACGATTGTAATTATGTTAATTTTAAAAGTAGGTTCCATTTTAACTTCAGGATTTGATCAAATCTACTTAATGACGAACGCACTAAATCGCTCTGTCGCAGATGTATTTGATACTTATGTCTATATGATGGGGATTACTCAAGGAGCTTATAGTTATAGTACGGCAGTTGGATTATTTAAATCTGTTGTTGGCATAATTCTAGTGTTATCAACGAATAAACTAGCAAAAGCATTTGGCGAAAGTGGTTTCTATTAATAAAGGGAGGATGCACAATGAATAAATTACATAATACAAAAGCAGGAAAAGTATTTGATGTTTTTAATATCATTTTCTTATTTTCTTTAGCGATTATTATGATACTGCCATTTATCTATGTGATTGCAGCGTCATTTTCAACAGAGTCAGAAATTGTGACACGCTCCTTCTTCTTATGGCCAAAAGAAATATCATTGGAATCGTATCGCTATATTTTATCAACACCGGCTTTTATCCGAAGTTTAATCATAACAATTGGAGTAACGATTGTCGGGACACTCGTTCAATTGTTCTTTACTTTTTCTTTTGCATATCCACTATCTCGATCATATTTAAAAGGACGAAAAGTGTTATTAAATATGGTTATTGTTGCAATGTTATTTTCAGGAGGAATGATTCCAACCTTTTTAGTTGTAAAAGGATTAGGTCTTCTAGATACTTATTGGGCTTTGATTTTACCAGCAGCGATTAGTCCGTTTAACTTAATGATTATCAAGAACTTTTTTCAAGAAATACCAATGGAACTAGAAGAGTCCGCTCGTATGGACGGCGCTAGTGAACTCACCATTTTTTCTAAGATTATGTTACCTTTGTCAAAACCAGTGATTGCAACTTTTACTCTTTTTTATGCAGTCGGTATTTGGAATGATTTTATGAGTGGGCTTTTGTATATTAACGATAGTGCAAAATGGCCAATACAATTATTATTACGCCAAATAACTTTATCTTCAAGCGCTTTAAATAACGAAGCACTTCTAGATCCCAATTACATTCCGCCAGAGCAAGGTATAAAATTTGCAGTTATCGTCGTAGCAACGTTACCTATTTTAATTTTTTATCCTTTTTTGCAAAAGCATTTTGCAAAAGGGATGATGGTAGGTTCTGTAAAAGGATAAGATTAAAAAATTTCGAGTATAAACTTAATCATTTGAATTCATTCATAAAAAATAATGCTCGAGACACTTTCAATGTTGACTCGAGTATTTTTATTTGAGAGGGACTATAAAAAATGACAAGTATAAATGATGAACGAATAACAAAAATTTATACCAAATTAACTAAGCTAACGAATCGTTATATAGAAGAAAACCCAATTGTTGCCCCTGTTTATCGGATTTCCCTAGAGAATAATTTTCATAGAAATCATAAATTTCGTTATGAGCTATTCTTTGAAAAAAAATATCCGGAATCCAAAATTGGCAGTTGGGTCTGTAATTGGGGAAGGTTAAAATGTGAACCAAATCAAATATTTGATTTTTATATAAATCCTCATAGTCCAACAATTATCAAAATAAATCAGCAAATTGTTTATAAAAGTGGGCTGATAGCTGAAAACAGAAGAAATGAAGCAGAATATTTTCGCTATACTGCAAAAAATGAAACCGAATTATCAATTCAAATTATTTCACAAAAAACAAAAATTGGTTGGGGCTGTGAGTTTGGTAGTGCTCGAATAAAGTCAAATCCAATCTATGTAACTGGTCCAACGAAAGAACGTAAAGAAATTGAAGGCTTTGTACATACATCCCCTCAAGAAAGTTGGATGAACTATCCTTATCAATTAGATGATCCTGAAGAAAAATATTTTCTTCAGCCACGGCTTAATTGGACAGATGAAGAAAAGAAATTACCTTTGATAAAAAGATTAGGAGGTGAACCGGATCAATATTTCTATGGTATTTTTTCTGCAACTTTTCTGGAATCAAAAGAATATTTTTTCTCCTGCAATTATCCGAAAGCTCATTTTTATTTGGATGGAAAAAAAATAGAAAATAAGACGAATTTATTTGTGAAACAAGGAAGTTATGATGTCGTTGTTATTTTTAAAGATGAAGGTAACTATTTAAATCAATTGCTAGTTCACATTGCCCATAACAATGAAACAATTACTTTAAAGTCAGCTTTCTCAGATTCGTTCCCAGTAATTTCTTATTTGGGGCCTTTCTCCTCTTTGGAACACTCGCTTCCTGAAGTTATTAGTAAAAGAAATGTCGTTCAGAATCGGTTTTGGAAATTAGATGCACCAGCACAGACCATGCGCATTTTCTTAACAAGCTCATTGTTTGGTCAGTGGAATTATCCTTTAGGTGTGACGTTGAGAGGTTTGTATACTTATGCGAAACAATTTCATCGAGAAGATGTTGCGCGGTATGTAAAAGAACATATTGAACTTTGTACGACACATTATGAATATGCGCTATGGGATACAAAACATTTTGGGGCACCAGAAATTAATAAAAATATTGTTTTAATTGATAGTTTAGATGACTGTGGTTCATTTGGACGAGCTATTTTAGAAGTGCTTAAATATGACGATGTGGCAGAAAGTGAGCGAGTATTAGCAGATATCGCTACCTATATCATGGAAAAACAAGGACGCCAGCCAAATGGGATGTTGTATCGAGTAAATGCGCACATGTCATTAATGGAAAATACTGCATGGGCAGATGATACTTATATGAGTGTCCCCTTTTTAGTTGCGTATAGTCAATATAAAAAAGCACCAAAGTATCTAAAAGAAGCACAGCAACAACTACTATGGTCTATTCAGTACCTTTGGCAACCAGACAAGCGACTTTTTGGTCATGTTTATAATTTTGAATGGCAAACAAGTAATGATATCCCCTGGGGAAGAGGGAATGGTTGGGTACTATTATCATTGACTGAAACCTTGTTACACACAAGTGAAAAAGCTGAAGAATATGACATGCTAAAACAAGTATACCAATCTTTTATTCAAGAAATATTAGAATTGATTGGACCTAACGCGATGTGGCATCAGTTATTGGATGATACGGACTCTTATGAAGAAACTTCCTGTTCGGCAATTATCTTATTTAACTTAGGCATTGCCTTGAGAGAAAATTGGTTAGAAAATCCAAATAAAGAACTTTTATCAATATTATCTAATTCGTGGGAATCCTTATCTAGTAAAATGATTGATGAAGATGGGAATTTGCATGGCGTCTGCAAAGGGTCGGGTTACTCTTTTAGTCGCGATTACTATAAATTTGAGTTAGGTACGAAAGTAAATGATACGCACGGAATAGGAATAGTACTAATGGCAGGCTGTGAAGTACTGAAACAAAGAAGAGGAGAGCCGAATGAAAACACTTAGAGAGGCATTCATTACTCCTGATGAGGATTATACGCCTTATCCATTTTGGTTTTGGAATGGAGAATTGTCTCATACAGAAATCAAAAAACAAATTCATGATTTCTTTGCTAAAGGGATACATGGTTTCGTTATTCATCCAAGAATGGGTATACCAAAAGAAATTCCTTATCTTTCGGAACAATTTTTTTCTTTTGTGAAAACAGCTGTTGAACAGGCAACGGAGTTAAACATGAAAGTTATTTTATATGATGAAGGGATGTACCCTTCTGGTTCAGCGAATGGGCACGTAGTCCGAACGCATCCAGAATATGCATCCAAAGGAATTTATGTTACTAGGGTTGAAGATTACAAGAAAGATTGTAAAGGGTTTCGTAAGGTGTTATTCTTTTTTAAATGGATTAATCAAACTGTTTTTGAAGTTGCTACAATCGAACAGGCAACACATGTTCTAGTACATGAAGATAGCGGTGGGACAATTCGTGGAATCCATTTTGGAGAAGACGATGGTGAAGTGTCTGCGCCACCATCCGCTGATTTATTAAATCCTAAAGCTTGTCGTTTATTTATTGATTATACACATGAAGAATATTTTAAACATCTGTCGCCCTATTTTGGTAATACGATTCAAGGTTTTTTTACGGATGAACCAGCGATTCTCGGACGCAACCATCACTCAAAGATGCGCCCCTATAATGAATATTTAGCAGAAAAATTAAAGAAGATTGGCATTGGGATGAAAGACTTGCCGAAGCTTTTTTTAGATAATCCAGAGCGTCAAAAAATAACCGAAAAGTATCAAAGTTGTGTTACGGATCAATTAGAAGAAAGCTACTATCAGCCGATTTCTAATTGGTGTACAAATCATCAAATTTACTTAACAGGACACCCGCACGATGCCCACGATATTGGTCTGTTGAAATATTTTCATTTGCCGGGTCAAGATGTTGTTTGGCGTTGGATTGGTCCAGAAGATGAACTAGGAATCAAAGGACGGGAGTCAGTTACAGGTAAATCAGCTTCTGATGCAGCTCGACACGCCCAACGTGAAAGAAATGCGAATGAATGTTTTGGTTGTTGTGGAAGCGATGGCAACCAGTGGTCTTTTTCTGCAGATGAGATGAAGTGGTATTTAGATTGGTTATTTGTTCGGGGATGTAATTTCATTATTCCTCACGCTTTTTTTTATTCACTAGAAGGTAAAAGAAAAGAAGATCGTGCACCTGATGTAGGGAGAAACAACTTATGGTGGCCACACTATCACTATTTTACTGATTATATAAAACGAATGTCTTATATGATGAGCCAGCAATACAATTTGACCAACATCGCGGTAATTTGCGAGAAAACACACCTGCCATATGAAGGAATTGAAGTGCTTTATCAAAATCAAATGGAGTTTAACTATTTGGAAGTTGATTATTTATTGGCAAATCAATTTAACCTAAAAGATGAATTCCTTTGTATTGCTAAACAAAAGTATAACGTTTTGTTCATTGAAGACCGACACCCTGATTTAGAATTCATTTTATTGAAGTTACAAAAATTTCAAGAAGTTGGCGGACAGGTCTTCATTATAAATGAAAAAAATAGTTTTGAGAGCTACTTAGAAGACTTAAAATTACAAACGAATCGCTTAGTTGAAATGAAAGGTGAAACAAGAGCGCTCCGATATACAGAATTCATTAAAGAAGAGCAACAAATAATTGGACTATCAAATGAAGGCGATGAAACATTATCCTTTGATATCTTCTGTTCTCCTAAGTATCAGACGGTGCAAATTTGGAATCCTTGGAAGGGAAAAATTACCCCTCAATCTATCAATAAAGGTAGCGTAAGCTTAGTATTAAATAGAAGAGAATTTATTTTTTTAACGTTTGAAGAAACTGTTCAATCAAGAGAAAAGACAAGAAATAAACGCAACAAACAATTGGATTACACATTTAAAACATCACCAATTCCCTTAAAAAATTTAGAATCTTGGACGAAAGAAAAAAAGACACGGTTTTATTCGGGGACAATTACTTATGATTTTGAATTCTTTATTTCAAAAGAAGAGTATGATTCTTTACCTAAATTGGTTCAATTAGATTTAGGAAGAGTCGAAAATATAGTGACAATATTCGTTGATGGGGAAGAAAAAGAAACACTTTTTTGGTCACCATATCAATTTACTCTCTCAAAAGACAGTTTGTTTAATAAGCAGATTTCTTTTGAAGTTACAAATACTTTAGCAAATGAAATGGATCGAGTACCACTCGAGTCAGGCTTACTAGGTCCAATCGAGATAAACTATTAAAGGAGATTATGTGGATGCAATACTATATTTGCTACCCAGAAGGAAAACATAAAGCGCTAACACTTAGTTATGATGACGGTAAAATAATGGATAAAAGGTTAATCGAACTTTTTAATCAGTATCAAATAAAGGGAACGTTTCATTTGAATGGTGGACTTTTCCCGGATATAAACGAACAAGCGGATCAAGAACGAATCCCAAGTACCGAAGTTAAAGAGTTGTACTTTAACCACGAGGTCGCTACACATACTTATACTCATCCAACAATCGAACGTTGCCCGTTACCAGTAGTAGTAGACGAAATTATGAGAGATCGTCAACAACTTGAACAGTTAGTGAACTATCCAGTACAAGGATTGTCGTATCCAAATGGTTCTTTTTCTAAAGAAATCAAAGAAATTCTACCGGCTTTAGGGATTGAATATGCTAGGGTCGTTGGAAGTAGCCACCACTATGGGCTACCTAACGACTGGTATGAGTGGCAAGCAACGTGTCACCATAATCAAAGACTGATGGAACATGCAAAAGAGTTCGTATCGCTTGCAAAAACACAGTATCTTTATTTGTTTTATGTTTGGGGGCACAGCTATGAGTTTGATAACGATCAAAATTGGTGTTTAATTGAGGAATTTTGTGAATATATTGGAAAAAGAGAAGATATTTGGTATTGCACGAATATTGAATTTACGCGTTACATGGCAAACGCCAAAAGAGTTGTATTTTCAGTAGATGGTTCAATCGCACTAAACCCCAGTGCTGAAGTAATTTGGTATCGGATTAATGGAAAAATATTTTCTTTAAAACCAGGCACAAATTATCTTGATTTTAGCAACAAATAAAAAAAGGAGATTCAAAGAATGGTTAAAAAAAGGTATGTACAAGTTGGTACAGGTGGACGCGCGCGCTTTTTCTATGAGGCAATTGCGAGCACGTACAAAGAAACAAGTGAACTCGTTGGTTTTTGTGATTTATCACAGACAAGAATGGATTATGCGAATAAAGTTATTTCGCAATCACATGGACATGCGCAAGTCCCAACCTATGCGTATCAAGATTTCGAACGCATGTTAGATGAAACTAAGCCAGATTTTGTCATAGTCACTACCGTGGATCGTAATCACCATGATTATATTATTCGTTCCATGGAAAAAGGGTACGACGTGATTAGTGAAAAACCGATGACCATCGATGCAAAAAAGACCCAAGAAATTATTGATTGTCAAAAAAGAACCGGGCGATCTTTACGGGTGACGTTTAATTACCGTTATGCTCCTCACAACACAAAAGTACGTGAATTAATTCGCGACGGTGTGATTGGCGACGTCTTTTCTGTTCATTTTGAGTGGCTTTTAAATACCAAACATGGAGCCGACTACTTTAGAAGATGGCACCGTAACAAATTAAATAGTGGTGGCTTATTGGTTCATAAATCAACGCATCATTTTGATTTAGTTAATTTTTGGATTCAAAGTCAACCGCAAACCGTCTTTGCTTTTGGTGATTTGAACTTTTACGGAATGAAAAATGCGGAAAAAAGAGGGCTCGAACATTTTAGCTATCGTTACCATGGCGATCCCCATGCAAAAGATGATCCCTTTGCAATTGATTTAGAAAGCTCAGAAGAATTAAGAGAATTATATCTTAAGGCCGAATCTGATAGCGGGTATATTCGTGATCGCAATGTTTTTTCTGATGATATATCGATTGAAGATACGATGGGAGTGACTGTCAAATATCGTAGCGGTGCCATTTTAACTTATTCTTTAAATGCGTATATGCCTTGGGAAGGTTTTAATGTGGCCATTAATGGCAGTAAAGGCCGAATCGAAATGAAAATTGTGGAACAATCGTATATTAATGCGGGTGGCGAAAAAGAAAACGAGGGTGCAGTTGTTGGACAAACATTAATGGTTTATCCAATGTTTGGTGCACCTTATGAAGTGACCATTGATGAGCAAGCCGGTGGCCATGGTGGTGGCGACCCAATTTTATTAAATGATTTATTTGGTGTACCTGTGGAAGATGAGTTTAATCGCGCAGCAAGCCACGTGGATGGAGCACTTTCTATTTTAACAGGAATTGCTGGGAATCAATCGATTGCTTCTGGCCAGGCGATTCAAGTAGCCGATTTGGTTGAGTTTTAGAGTAATGAGTATTTAAATAATCAAAAAAAACGTACGACAGACAGTAAAATCTGCGCACGTTTTTTTTTTGATTAAAGGGTTTGTTTACTCTTTTGCTTTATCGTATATTGTTTAGGAGTCTTTCCAACATGTTTTTTAAATAATTGCACAAAATATTCTGGAGAATTCCCAAAACCTACCATAGATGAAACTTCATATACTTTATAGTTATCATTTAATAATTCTTTCGCTTTTTCAATTCGATAGTTCGTTAATCGAGTTGTGAACCTTTGCCCGGTTTGTTGCTGATAAACTTTGCCAACATAATCAGGGTTTAAAAATAAAAGTGTATTTGCTAACCATTTCATTGATAGTTGCTCTTGATCATAATATTTTTCAATAATCAGATTCACTTTTTTTACAATACTAGATTCATTTTCGACTTCTAACGCGGTCTCTAATAAATGAATAGCGTGGGTAACTAAATAGTGGACGTCTTTCCAATTGTTTAAAAGCATTATTTTAGGTGCGTAATCAATAAATAGTGGGTCTTTATTCATTGGGAACCTTTTGAAAAAAGTTTCTAATAAATCAATAATTTGTAAGCGGACGAGTTGCACTGGATAAAGTGATTTTTTGTATTCTATAAAAAGTTGATCAATTAAAGTTAAAGCAAGATGGAGTTCTCGCTTATCTAGAGCTTTGAAAAAATTAAGCTGAAATTGAGTATAAAGCTCTGGATTCCATTGTTTAAAAATATCATTTTGAGAGTAAATAGTAACTTCATCAAAATAAAATTGTCGATCAAAATAATTTCGAGCTTGGTTGATATTATTTTTTAAAGATTCTGAATTCAAATTGTAAGAATAGAGAATAAAAATATTTTTATCAATCAGTTCTTTGAATAAAGATAAAACTTGATTGGTATCAACAAAAGTATCGCTAAATAAAAAGTAACCCGTTTTTTTTATATGCCCGCTAATAATCGAATAAGTATCGATTATGGGTTCCAACGCATTATAAATTGTTGGATAATAAGTGGAATCATAGGTATACAAGTGCATAGGGAAATCTAATTCAGAAGGCCAGGAGCAACAATCTGAATTGCTTAAAAAGCGCTCAATTTGTTCTTTGATAAATAGTTGCTGCTCTATTTTATTTTTTTCAGTTTTAATTAAGACTTTTCTTAGAGTTTCTTCTAATTCAAATTTTCTAATTGGTTTTTCTAGGAAATGATGTACTCCCAAAGTAATTGCCTCTTTAGCATAACTATATGAGCCGAATCCTGTTAGAATAATAGCTTCTAGAGTAGGATTTTTTTCTTTCAATAATCGAATTAATTCTAACCCGTTTAATTCGGGCATATTAATGTCTGTTAAAATAACATCTACAGTATGAGTAGAACAATATTCTAAGGCTTTTTTACTAGAATAAAAGACAGAGACGACTTCAAGTGGATAATTGGATTGATTAATTAGTTTTTTCAATCCGTTGGCAATAAGTGGTTCATCATCAACAATGACTATTTTGCTCATAGTTACCTCCTCAAATTTAAAGGTATTTCAATTTTAATTATGGTTTGTTCAAACGGAACAGAATAGATACTCAATTGTCCTTTGTTTCCATAATAGAGTTTTAAACGTTTTTTTATATTCTTTAATCCAATTCCTGTGCTTTCTTCTACTATAAAGTCTTTTGGAAACCCTGGTCCATTGTCAGAAATCTTTATTTGTAAACATTCTTTATGTTGTTTTATATCAATTGTAATGGAGACAGGGGTGTCTTGCTTGTCAACGGCATATTTGAAGATGTTTTCAACAATAGGTTGAATAATAAACTTAGGTATTTCTATTGAATCGTCGACTACGTTTAATGTTAGATGATATTGTAAACGTGATTGGAATCGAAATTTTTGGATTGTAATATAGGCATTCACAATTTCAATTTCATCAGATAAACTCATAAAGCTAGAAGCGTTATCAATCTTTTTTCTAAATAGATAAGCGAGAGAAGTAACCATATCACTAATTTCAATTTGATCATTTTCTAGTGCTAACCAATGAATGGAGTCAAGAGTATTGTATAAGAAATGTGGATCCAGCTGTGCTTGCAGTGCTTTTAATTCAATCTCTTGTGAAAGTATTTTCATTTCATAATTGTCTTTAATTAATTTTTTAATTTCATGAATCATTGCGTCATAGCTATTGTATAAAATAGTAACCTCATTTTGCTCTTCGTAAGGTGATGGTAATGGAGTGAAGTGTTCTAAATCATTCATATCAGTTAGCTTTCTCATCTTATGAGCTAAATGAGAAATTGGTGCAGTGAGTTGTTTGGTTATTCGGTTAATGGCTAAGAAAAATAAAATGAATAATAGAGAAAAAATACTAAATAGCAGTATTTGTAGATTCGTAATTTGTTTTAATAGATTTTTATTTGGGACAAAATAGACAAAAGAAAAAGGATCAATGGTTCGCTGACCGACGTAATAAATATCGTTTTCTAGTAGTAAACGACTATAAGATTGCTTTAAATCAAGTGAATTAATTTTTTGTCGCGCTTGAATTTCATTTTTCTGATTCAATTTTGGAGTGAAAGTCTCATTGTTATAACGTAGAAAAAACAAAGTATCTTCGCTATAAGGTGAAATTTTTTTGATTTCTCTCATAATAAAGGTGGTATCAACTGTCAGAATAATCGTTCCCAAGTAATCGAGTGAAGAAGTATTCGTACTAAAAATTTTTCGAGCATAGACCGCTCGAGTCAGGTTCTCACTAAAATGCCATTGTCCAATACTTGGGTTATTTGGCAAGTTAGCGACAATCTCTTCAATAGATAGTTCAGGTAAAATATTATCCGTGTTATTAATAAAGTTGATCAAGTTGATATTATCTGTATTGATTAAATAGGCCGTTTGAACGCTTCCAGTATCTCGAGTAATGCTGTTAATTTGATAGCGTAAGCCATTTCGAGTTGCTTGTTGATTAGCATTTCCTGCATTGTCTTCAATTAATAATTTTTGTATGGCATCATTATCGATTATTCGATAGGTCAAATATTGAATATCAGACAACTTATCAGATAAATTACTGGAAATAGTAGAAACTTCTCGATAAGCATTCGTATAAAGTTGATTGACCAGTGCTTTTCTCCAGATACAACTGATAGAAAAAACTGTCACTAAAAAAAAGGAAGCGATAACCAAAACGAGAATTTGAAATTTAGTATTAAAAGATTTTGCTTGAAAAGATCGTTTAAATTTATTAATCATTTGGACCTCAGTTTCTATTTATTTGATGAAATTTAATCACTAAAGATGAATGATAGTAATCAAAAAATAAAATTAATAACGCTGCACCAAATAAAATAAGTAGACTTGTTTTATTTGTAAATAAAAAGAAAAGAGTAATAAATGTAAAAATAAAAGCTAAAGTATTTAAAGGGTAGCGAAATAGTAAAAAAAGCGTAACTCTTAAGTTTTGCATAATGGATATTGAAGGATTCATCGTATAGTTGTGAAAAAATAATAAAGCCGTAGTTGCAACAATAAAAATTAAAAGTAGATAAATAGCTTGAAGAAAAGGATAACTATTAAAAAAAACAACACTTATTCTAAGGTTGAACAAACTAGTAATAAAAAAAATCCCACCTAAGCCAAAGTACAAATTGCTTAACCAAAAATGTTCCTTATATCGTTCAAAAAATATTCGGATAGAAGTGTAATTTTGTTTGCTTCTAAATTGATGGACTGAATAAATTAATGCATAAGTTGCTGGACCAATGCCAAATAGGATTCCACCAGCCAAGGTGCTAAAAATCCATAACATATTTAGAAAACATAAATAAGCAATGTAATTAAAAAAGTTCATGAGACTATTTTGGATATGCTTCATTACAGAATCCTCCTGATTTTTTAAATTGTAAGCGATTTACAAGGAGTATAACACAAAAAGAAACTAAAAAAATCAAAGCACTGATTTTTAACATTTATTCACTGTTTTTCCTCTGTTTTTCAATAATCATTTCCGTTAATATTAATTTGTAAGCGATAACAAAACTAAAAAGGAGCGTTAATTTATGAAGAAAAAAATGTTTGTCTTATCAGGGATGGTTCTTGCGTTGTTGAGTTTATCGGCTTGTGGCTCATCAAACAATGATGGTAGTAATGAAGCAGGTGGTAAAACCGAAGAGGGTAAAACAAAGATAACATTTAACTGGTGGGGATCGGAAGTTCGCCACGAAAGATATATCAAGGCGATCGAACTATTTGAATCGGAAAATCCAGATATTGATGTTGAATATGAATATTCAGCTTGGGATGATTATTGGAAAAAACTCGCAACCAAGTCTGCGGCAGGTGAATTGCCTGACATTATGCAAATGGATGCTCAGTATTTAGCGCAGTATGGTGAGAAAAACCAATTGGCTGATTTATCTAGTTATATTGGTGAAGAAATTTCTAAGGAAGGCATCAATGAAGCGATTTTGAATACAGCTCTGATTCAAGACAGAATTTTAGCCATGACACCCGCAGTTAATGCGATGTCAATGTTAATAAATGAGGAAAAGGTTTCTTTAGCAAGTTCAACATTAGATTATTCAACTTATACATTTAGTGATTTTGTAAAAACGGTTGAAGAAGTAAAGAAAGCAACTGGACAATATGGCTGGATTGATGTATCTGATAACAGTGTCTTGCTACAATATTTTTTACGTACAAAAGATGAAGATATTTATAAATACAATGCAAACGGAACGCCAGAAATTGGTTTTAGTAAAGGGAATTTCTTAACTTTTATGGAAGCAATTGCAAGTTTAGCAGCGAGTGAGGCATTGCCAACTGCAGAAGTAGTCAATAATTTAAAGAGTTTTGATGAAAACCCCTTTGCACTAGGAGAAGCTGGCTTTTTACAAACTTGGACAAATCAATACGTAACTTATCAAGAATCAGCTGGAGAAGAAGTAAAAATTTCGATGGAACTACCGTACGATACAAAAGGCACGAAGGCTCTTTATTACCGACCAACGTTTTACTATTCTGTAGCAGAAACATCTAAAAATAAAGAAGCATCAGCTAAGTTTATTGATTTTATTGTTAATAACGTTGAGGCTGGAAAAATATTTGGTACTGAACGTGGGATTCCAGCGAACGTAAATGTAAAAGAAGCAATTTATCCAGATATGTCCGAAACAGAAAAAGCAACTGCAGATTATTTAGATGCTATTGAAGATTTAGTAGGTGACGCTTCGCCTGTACCACCAGTAGGATACTCTGAAATCAATAATCATTTCAAAGAAGTTTACGCTGAAGTAACGTATGGAACAATGACACCAGAAGAGGCATATACGAGTTTTGTAGAGAAAGCCGAGGAAATTTTTGATGAAAACTATAACTAACGAAGTGAAAATGAAAGAAAAAGCGACGTTGTTTCGTCGCTTTTCTTCAAATCAACAAGATACTATTTCGGGATACTTATTTATCTCTCCTTTTATTATTGGTTTTTTAAGTTTCATTGTTGTACCAATGGGGATATCCTTGTATATGGCATTTCATAACTATGATATGCTAACCGAGGCAACTTATATAGGTTTCGCTAATTTTAAACGTATTTTTACAAACGATCCTAAGTTTAAACAATCTTTAATGGTTACTTTCAAATATGTTGCAATGGCCGTTCCGTTAAGGCTAACGATAGCACTAGCAGTGGCTATGTTAATTAATCGACCGTCTAAGTTAACAGGTGCTTATCGAGTTTTGTTTTATATTCCTTCGGTAATAGGAGGAAGTGTCGCGGTATCAATCATGTGGCGTAATATTTTTGGTGATACTGGTTTGATTAATGGGGTTTTAACATCGATAGGCTTAGATCCTGTTTACTTTTTTAAGAATCCAACAACGGCTTTATTAACACTAGTTTTATTAGCTGGCTGGCAATTTGGTTCTTCAATGTTAATTTTTTTATCAGGTTTGAAAAATATTCCAATTGATTATTATGAAGCAGCAATGATTGATGGAGCTGGGAAAGTAAGACAGTTTTTTAGCATTACCTTACCATGTTTAACTCCGATTTTATTCTTTAATTTAGTTATGCAAACAATTCAATCTTTCTTAACATTTACCCCTGCGTACATTATCTCAAATGGATCTGGTGCCCCTCGCAATGGGACGTTAGTCTATTCTCTTTATATTTATCAAAAAGCGTTTAGTGATTTCAAAATGGGATATGCTTCTGCGCTAGCCTGGATTTTGATTGTTATTATTGGGACTGTTACGATGCTATTGTTCCTAACGTCAAAATTCTGGGTATTCTCAGAGTCAGAGGAGGTATAAATAGTGAAACAAGTAAAAAAAGGAAATTTTCTAATTGATATTGTCATTCTCTTATTCGCTTTGTTAATGTTATATCCAATATTTTGGTTAATTTTTAGCTCGTTTAAGCCAAATACGGATATTTTTAAAACGGCAACGGAACTTTGGCCTCGTCAATGGACAACCGCTAACTACGCCAAAGGATTTCAAGGAATTGCTGGTACCCCTTTTATTCGTTATATTTTTAATTCAACGCGAATTGCATTAATTGCTACAGTAGGTGCAGTATGTTCATCAGCAGTAATATCATATGGTTTTGCTCGAGTACCATTTAAAGGGAAAGGATTTTGGTTTTCTTGTGTGTTAGTAACGATGATGGTTCCTCAAGAAATCATTATGGTTCCGCAATATTTATGGTTTGGTAAACTAAATTGGATTAATACAATTCGCCCGATGACTATTCCATCTTATTTTGGCCAAGCTTTCTTTATTTTTTTAATGGTTCAATTTATTAAAGGTATCCCAACGGAGTTAGATGAAGCTGCAAAAATTGATGGTAGTGGTCGCGTAGGGATTTTTTTCCGAGTTATTTTGCCACTAGTTAAACCAGCACTTGCTACCTCAGCTATCTTTTCTTTTTATTGGAAATGGGAAGAATTAATTGGACCAATGCTTTATTTAAATAAGCCTGAAACTTATACCGTCTCATTGGCCTTAAAACAGTTTTTAGACTCTAGTAGTAGTTCAAACTGGGGAGCGATGTTTGCCATGTCTGTTGTTTCTTTAATTCCGGTTTTAATCATTTTCTTTATGTTTCAAAAATATATCGTGGAAGGGATTAGCACGACAGGACTTAAATAAATGTAAAAACGACTTGTGTTTCATTTTTAATGAAGAACAAGTTGTTTTTTTGTGCAAGAATGGCTTTAACCCTTTTCACTAGCGGTTTTCGCCAAAATCCGTTACGATGGAAGTATTCAATACAATGAGAGAAGGGTGATCAGATGGGTTTATTAGTGGATGGTCAATGGCAAGATCAGTGGTATGATACCAAGAGTACAGGTGGTCGGTTTGTTCGAAAAGACTCGCAATTTCGGAATTGGATAACACCAGATGGTAGCGCAGGGCCAACCGGAGAAGGTGGCTTTAAAGCCGAAGCAAATCGTTATCATCTCTATATTTCTTATGCTTGTCCTTGGGCGAGCCGTACATTGATTATGCGTAAGTTAAAAGGTTTAGAAGAAATGATTTCAATATCGGTTGTTCATCCGTACATGGGCGAAAATGGTTGGACTTTTGCACCTGGTCCAGACGTCATTGGTGATCCGTTATTTCAGGCAGAGTACCTTTATCAGATTTATACACAAGCAGATCCACATTATACTGGTCGCGTGACGGTTCCGGTATTATTTGATAAAAAGACTGGGAAAATTGTGAACAACGAGTCTTCTGAAGTGATGCGCATGTTAAATTCAGCTTTTGATGAGGTTGGTGCTTTGCCAGGGGATTATTATCCGGCGCATTTACGTGAAGAAATTGATGCCATGAATGAAAAAGTCTACCATCAAATTAACAATGGCGTGTACAAAGTTGGTTTTGCGACCGAGCAAAGTGTTTATGAAGAAGAAGTGCAAAAGTTATTTGCGACGTTGGATGAATTAGAAACCCATTTTGCGCAACAGGAGTATTTAGTTGGGAATCAATTAACGGAAGCCGATTGGCGTTTATTTGTAACCTTAGTCCGGTTTGATTCGGCTTATTATGGGCATTTTAAATGTAATTTACGCGAACTACGCGAGTATCCAAATTTGTGGCTGTATACTAGAAAGCTTTATCAATATCCAGGCATCAAAGAGACCGTGAACTTTTATCATATTAAACATCATTACTATGAAAGTCACCCAACAATTAATCCTAATCGTATTGTGCCACTTGGTCCGATTTTAGATTGGGAAATCTAACCGATAAAAAACTGCGATTCAATTAGAGAATTGCAGTTTTTTAGCTTTTTATTTCAAATCAACAAAGTAATACATCTCTTCTTTGTATTTCTTTAAGGCCTTTTCCCAAACCGCTTTGGCATTCATCACGCAGCAATCACCATTTAAAACTTTGCCACATTGGTAATCTTCTGGCGCTAAAATGTCTAAGACGCGGTCGTAGCGTTGCGCGTGTTTTGAAAAATCGTGACGTAAAACATTCATCGTCATTTTTTCTTTGTTGGCTAATGTAATTTCATAATCATAGTTAGTAGTAAATAAGTAATCTGGTAACATCATTTCTTCAACACCGTGAAGGCTTGTGTTTCGAGCCAAAGGAGCTCCAAGCATCACGATTTTACCGTTGCGGCGATAGACTTCGCGAAAAGGTGAATTCGGGCCAACTGGTGTATGGTCTTTTTGATGATTAGCCGTCATGGCAGCCGCATCTTTCCCCCAAGCAAGTACACTGTGTGTCGGGTGAATACTACGAATAACACCTTCAGAAAGGCGCATCGTTTCTGGTAAAATTCCAATACAAGTCGGTGTTTCTTCGACATCAAAAAAACGGTGTTCAGTGTGAACATTTAAATAACTCAAACCAGGAAGTAACAACGTGCCATCTTTTACGGTTTCTTTAAGTGCCGCAATCACGGCTTCAGGGCCACCAGTAATTTGATCGTCGCCTCGTAAAGCATTATAAGAAGAATGAACAATTAAAATATCGTCTGATTGCACGCCCAAGTTTCGTAAATCAGTAATGATTTGTTTTGCATCTAACATGAAAACGCTCCTTTTTAATAAGTAGTTAAGTCTATTCTAACAGTTTTAAAAAAAGGGGCAAGGTAAAAACACTTGAAACAACAGAGAATGTTAACGTGTGCGCTAAAAGAGTTTATGAAATAATCGTGAAATCACCACGAATCATTAATTGGTGGACTTTACGACAAAATTGTAAACTGAGTAAGGTCGCTTGGACTTGGAAATTATCTTCTAACGCGTGTTGTTCTAAAAAAGAGAAAGCGGCAATCTGCTCTTTTTCGATGGGTTGATGAAAAGAATAACCAGCTATTTCATAAAACAAGAAAAAAACTTCCGTTGAGCGTGTGATTAAAATTGCTTTAAATGGCAATCCTGTTGTTTGTGAAAAATCAGTGTACAGAACGTCTTTTGGCTGAATTGCTTGATAAGTGATTTCGTCTTGATAAATTTTTTTGATAAAATCATGGGTGTAAATCGTTGTATGGATTGCTGTTGGTGAAAAGATTGCAAGTATTTCTTTTTTCATTTGATAAAGGATGGCTTTTTTTCTTCGTAATTGACAAAATAGCTAGTGGCGTAAGTAGCCCGACTGGTTTGATATTTTTTTTGTTGGTCACGATAATTTTTGGCACGCTTATTGATTGAAAAGAGCACTTGTCCAATCATGGCTT
This sequence comes from Enterococcus lemanii, assembly GCF_016909125.1. Taxonomy (GTDB): domain Bacteria; phylum Bacillota; class Bacilli; order Lactobacillales; family Enterococcaceae; genus Enterococcus_I; species Enterococcus_I lemanii. Next base: position 80,774 of record NZ_JAFBFD010000004.1, read on the forward strand.
CGGTTACTTGTTTTTTTTGCGATTAAATCGGTCCATTCCTTTGGTGTTTTCATATTATTCTCGTATCTTTGTTTTTGAATAAGTTCGCAAAAAAAGGCTTTTTTTTTTTTAGAAATGGTTGAAAGAAAGGATTAAGTTCTACAAAAAAGCCGAATTGAAGCAATACACTAACTTTTAATCAAAATCTTAGTAAATTCGTTCGTGTTTTGGATTGATTATTCTTCTTAATCTTGTTATTATAACCAAGGAAGAAAAACCATATAGTTCTGGCGATAGGGGCCAGAAGTTTCTACAAATTCCCCGTAAAGGAATTTACTATGGCAAAGGTTCATTTGATGCTCCTTTTGCCGTGATGGGCTTTTTTCAAATAAAAGGAGGATCATCATGAAAGAAAAAATTGATCAGTATTTCGGCATTACCAAATCAGGCTCGACCTTTAAACGTGAGTTAACCGGTGGGGTAACTGCATTTTTAGCAATGTCGTACGTTATCTTTGTCAATCCAATTATTTTAGGGCAAGCAGGGATGCCTCAAGATGCGGTTTTCATGTCCACGATTTTGTCATCAGCCATTGCCATGTTAGTAATGGGCTTATGGGCACGATTTCCTTTAGGTCTGGCACCATGTATGTCAATGAATGCTTTTTTTGCTTATTCCGTTGTTTTACAAATGGGTAAAACTTGGCAAGAAGCTCTCTCGACCGTTTTAGTTTCTTCGATCTTATTTATTTTATTAGCAATTTCAGGTTTACGTTCAACCATTATTAAAGCAATACCCGTTTCAGTGAAGCAAGCAGGAACAGTTGGTCTAGGGATTTTTATTGCTTTTGTTAGTTTTAAAAACTCAGGAATTATTGTCCCTGACGAAGGAATGTTTATTACGTTTGGTGGTTTCCACGATCCAAACGTGATTATTGCCTTTTTTGGTTTAACAACAGCGGCGTATTTCTTAATTCGTAAAAACCAATATGCTGTCTTTTTAGGTATGATTGGTGCGGCGATTTGTGGTTTGTTTATCCGTTTTGGTGCAAGTATGGATTGGTTCCATTTAAGCGAAAGTGTCGTTGCTGGCTTACCACAATTGCCAAGCGGCTCACCGGTTGTTTTACCAACGCAACCAATGCAAAGTATGTTGGATGAGACTTTCTTAGTTGCCGTTACAACCTTACCTAAGATGTTATCGGCCGATTCAATTATTGTTATTTTAACTTTCTTGTTCTTAGATTTCTTTGGGACAGCCACAACCTTGTCAGCAGCCGCAACACAAGTCTCAGACATCAAACGTGAAAGCTTTGAAGACAATAAACGCATTTATAGTGCCGATGCAATTGGTTCATTTGTTGGTTCAATTTTTGGAACATCAAGCTTATCAACTTATATCGAATCTGTTTCAGGTATTATTGCGGGAGCACGTACAGGCTTAATGAGTGTCATCGTTGCGATTTTATTCTTATTATCCACTTTCTTTTACCCAGTGCTTTCATTAGTAACGCCAGCTGTGACAACGCCCGCGATGGTCGTTATCGGTATTTTCATGATGCAAAACATTACAAGCATCAAGTGGGATGGCGGATTTGAAGAAATTATTCCCGCTTTCTTAACGATTGTGATGATGCCATTAACCGGCTCAATTGCTTTAGGTTTGGTATTAGGCTTCTTATCTTATGAAATTTGTATGATTTTTGCCAAACGCTTTGATGAATTACCACCAGTGATGCACTTGATTTCACTCATTTCTTTAGCTTACTTATTTACACTTTAATCAAAAAACGCCCGACTACTCGATTTTACAAAGAGCAGTCGGGATTTTTTTAATTGTTTTTTATAAATACCATTTTTTGTTCGTCCGAAAATTCAGAAGCATAAGCATAATCCGGATGGTCGAATTGCTTCATTCCTTCAAGCGTTGTAATTTGATTTTCAGCCATAAAGCGGACCATTTCACCACGGGCCATTTTGGCTAAAGTGGCTTTTACTTTGAGTTTCCCATCCACAAGGCTAGCAAAGACCGGTTCAATAAAAAGATCGGTCGGTTTTAAATAGGGCGTAATTGCCTTACTATATTCTTTTGAAGCGAGATTGATGATGGGGCCGGCTTCAGTCGTTAAAGTATCATAAAGCTTTTTACCCCAAAATTCGTAAAGATTTTTGGTATCGCCAACGGCTAAGTTTGCTTGCATTTCTAGGCGGTAAGGAACGACGCCGTCAAAAGGGCGCAAAATCCCATAAAATCCTGATAAAATGCGTAAATGTTGCTGCAGATAAGTCAATCCATCATCGGTTAACAAATCTGGCGCCATGTATTGGTATTGAATCCCTTTATAAGTCATGACAGCTGGACTTGTTTGGTTGGTTAAATTTAGCGCTTGTAAGTGTGCGTAGTTTTCTTGGGCGAGTTTGTCACTACATTGCCACAAGGTTTTAGCTTCTTCATAAGAAAGTTTTTTTAATTCAGCCAAAATTTCCGTCGTTTCATCGATGAATAATGGGGATTGTTCGGGTAAAAAACTATCGATTGAAACGAGCATTTTTTTTGTCGGGGAGAGAATGATTTGCATAGAAAAGACTCCTTGTCTAAGATGTGATTAGATTTATCATAACATGAATCAAAACAAGGCTTCAGTATTTTTTTGTGTCTATTAAAAATCATAATCATCCGCAGTCATCGCTTCAACGTTGCCGAGTAAGTAACCGGCGCCTACTTGAGAGAAAAAATCGTGATTGGCTGTTTCAGTTGAAATACCATTTTTGACGAGTGGGTGAATCTCTTCAATCGTTGCTTGTTCGAAACGAGCGTCAAAGCCCATATTTTGTAGGGATTTATTGGCGTTATAGCGAATAAATTGCTTGACGTCATCAACTAAATCAAGTGGGGCATAAAGTTTTTCAGTAAAAATAAACTCATTTTCTAAAAGGTCATCGAGAAGGTCGTCCATCCAAATTTTAAAAGCGACTTGTTCTTCCGCATTTAATTCCGCAAAACCTAATTGAAACTTATAACCTAAGTAAGTGCCGTGCACCGATTCATCGCGAATAATTAATTTAATGATTTCCGAAAGATTGGCTAATTTATTTTGACCGCGATACCATAACGGCAAAAAGAAGTTATCATAATATAAAATCCCTTCTAAAAAAACACTTGCGACTTTTTTCTGTAAAGGATCTCCAGTTTGGTAAATCTCATTGATACGTCTGACTTTGTATTGCATTTGAGGATCATTGTTCATCCAGTGATAGACTTGGTCGATTACCGCGTTTTCATTGAGTGAAGTCAAAATTGTGCCGTAACTTTTAGCATGGATGGATTCCATCATTAAAAAGTTATTGATCACGGCTGCTTCTTTTCGAGTCCGTGCATCGGCGCGTATTTTATTGACGCCTTCTTCAGACTGCAAGGTGTCAAGCAAGGCTAAGCCGCCGACCACTTGATTAATAATATTTTTTTCTGTTTCAGATAAGGTTCGCCAATCGCTTAAATCGTTGGACACTGGCACACGAGTATCTAACCAAAATTGCGCAGTGGCTTTGTCCCAAACGTATTCATCAAAAACATCTTCTTCGATATTCCAATTTAAAGTTTTCATTTTTGTTTCTCGCTTTCTTAAAATTGATAATCACTGACTTGCATCGCTTCATCTTGTTGACTAAAGATGACTTGTGCTTGTTGCGTCATTTGTTTCGTCGTCATTAAATATGGTTGGAACATTTGTTTAATCACGGGGCTTGGTGTTTCCTCATTTGGCTTGTGAAAACCAAGTGTTTGGTAAGTATAAACTAGACCAAATTGCAAAGCGTCGAGGCTTGTCTTAAAATCATCATCGGTTAAAAGTTCTGCTAAAAAAGCTTGTTCGAGTTGGATGAGCTCTTGGCTAAAGTCTTCAAACCAAGTTTTAAATTTACTTTTTTCCATCTCATCTAAAAGCCAATACGTTTTTTGAAATTTATACCCGAGATAAGCACTAAAAATCCCGGTCCCTTGTAAAATTTGCCGTAACATTTGTTTGGTTTGGTTTAAGGCTGTTTGTTGCAAAAGGGGGGCGAGTTTGCCAAATGTTAAGACCGTATTAGCTAAGAAAAAAGCGGCCTTTTTTTGTAGCGCCTCCCCTTGTTCAAAAACATTTTCTAATAAGCCGATTTGTTGTTGTAAAAGGGGGTGGTGATCGGCAAAATCATAGCCAATTTGTGTTTTTTCGTCCGAAACTAAACCGCGAAAAATACTCGTATACGCTTTTGTATGCACCGATTCTAAAAAAGTTAAGATATTTAAGACCGCTTCTTCTTGTTGCGTTTGAATAGCTGGTCGCAAACTCGGTGCCCCGATTTCAGCGTGAAGTGCCGCATTTAACGAAGCGCTTGCTAAGAATTGTATCAATATTTGTTGTGTTTTTTGCGGTAAATTTTTCCAAGCATCAAAATCTTCTCGCATCGGTAAGCGGGTATCTAACCAAAAGTGGTTGGTTAATTTTTCCCAAGTGTAAGTGTCTAGGTTGTCAAAAGTCTCATTCCAGTTGACCGCTTTGTAATATAAAAAATTCATTATTCAAAACTCCTTTAAGTGTGATTAGATCATGCAAGCTTCACATTGATTGGCGCTAGTAAATTCATCGTCAGGGGTGAACGTTCGGACATAGTAAATGGACTTGATTCCTTTGGTCCAGGCGTAGTTTCGCAGACGATTCAAATCGCGAGTGGTCATGAGTAACTGGTCGTCGTTTTTCCATTCGTAAAGTCCTGCTGGTAAAACCGAACGCATAAAGAGTGTCAAACTCATCCCTTGGTCAATGTGTTTTTGCGCGATGGCATATGTATCAATAATTTTTCGTTGATCGATATCATAAGCACTTGTGTAGTAAGGCAACGTGTCATTGCTTAAGAAAGGGGCCGGATAAAAAACCGAACCGACTTTGTTTTCTTGTCGTTGTTCAACGAGTTGGGTAATCGGATGAAGGGAGGCACTTGTTTCATTGACGTAAGAAATTGATCCATTCGGTGCAACGGCTAGCCGGTTGCGGTGATAGAGTCCGTGTTTTTGCACGGCTTTTTTTAACATTTGCCAATCTTTCAAGGTTGGCAAGGGGATATTGGCAAATAATTGTTTGTTTTTTTCAAAAGTTAAGGTAAAAGGTTCGGCAAGGTAAGTTTCAAAATAAGAACCGTCCGCATAAGCAGAGGCGTTAAAATCATGGAATGTTTGCCCTTTTTCTTGGGCAATTTTATGACTAGCAACTAAAGAATAATAGTTGAGCGCATAAAAACAAGCTTCGGTAAATTCAAGTGCTTCAGGGGAACCGTAGTGGATTTGATTAGTAGCTAAAACCGTGTGTAGCCCCATCGCCCCAAGACCGATTGTATGATACAAATCGTTGCCTTTTTTAATACTTGGGACTTCGTGAATGGCGGTCAACTCACTGACGGTTGTTAAGGCACGAATCGCACGTTCAACGGATTGTGCGAAGTCGGGACTTTTGATTAAATTCATCAAATTCACCGAACCTAAATTACAAGAAATATCCGTACCGATTGTTTGGTAAGACAAATCATCATTTAACTCAGACGGTTCTTGTGGTTGTAAAATCTCACTGCACAAGTTACTCATGATAATTTTCCCATTGACGGGGTTGGTGCGATTGGCGGTATCGATATTTAAAATATAAGGATAGCCTGATTCCTGTTGTAAACGCGAAATCTCTTGTTCAAGTTCACGCGCTTGAATGTAGTTTTTTTTGATGTCAGGATGTGCAACCATAGCATCGTATTCTTTGGTCAGATCGACATAGCTAAAAGGTTTTTTGTAGACTTTTTCAACATCATAAGGGCTAAACAACGCCATCGGTTGATTGGTTTTTAGTAGTTCGTAATATTTATCAGGCACCGTTAAGCCTAAAGAAAGGGTCTTGACGCGAATTTTTTCATCGGCATTTTCTTTTTTGGTCGCTAAAAAAGAAAGAATATCGGGGTGAAAGACATTTAGATAAACAACACCAGCACCATTTCTTTGCCCAAGTTGATTGGAGTAACTAAAGGCATCTTCCAATAATTTCATGACCGGAATGACACCAGAAGAAGCGTTGGTAATTTTTTTGATCGGATCACCGGCAGCCCGTAAGTTAGAGAGATTCAAGCCGACGCCACCACCAATCTTTGACAATTGTAAGGCCGAATTTAACCCCCGCCCAATTGAAAGCATCGAATCGTTTAAATCTAGTAAGAAGCAAGAAACCATTTCCCCACGCCGTTTTTTGCCAGCATTTAAAAAAGTCGGGGTCGCCGGTTGAAAGCGTTGGGTAATTAATTCTTCAGCCAAAGCCGTTGCGAGTTTTTCATCACCATTGCCTAAATACAACGCGTTTAATAATACCCGGTCAACAAAATCTTCCAAATAAGCTTGTTTGTCATCGGTTTGCATGGCGTATTGGTTATAAAATTTATAAGCGCCCATGAAACTGCGAAAAGCAAAAGGATGCGTCCGAAGTTTATCGTGGAGTTGTTCGATAAAGTGAAAAGAATACAATTGGACAAGTTTTTCATCAATATAATCTTCCGTAATTAAAAAAGTAAACCGCTCTTTAAGTGAGGGAAAAGTCATCGTTTTAGGTACAACCGTTTCTTTGAAAAAAGCGGTTAAAGCTTCTTGGTCGTAATGAGTGGGAATCTTTCCATCGATAGGGATATTCACTAAATTATTTAAATAAAAATAAGTTTGTTTTTCTTTAAGCATGTCAGACTCCTTCTTTTTGTCGTTCATTGGCCCGTGTTTGTTCTTTGATTAAAAGCTCACCAATCCGCACAATGTCCAATTGGCTTCCACGTAATTCAAATTCATCAAGATAAGGAAAATGAAAGTAATCGGCATATTGATGGGCCGTCAGAGCAAATTGTTTATTAAAATTACGATTGCCACTCCCGACAATTCCGTAACAACGCTGATAATTCTCCTGATAACGCAAATAATCTTTTAAAGGCGTCGTTAGTATCTCTTGGTCTCCATTGTCTTTTCCGTTGCCGCCTTCTAAAAAAGCCGGTAAAAAAGTTGCGAAAGGTTGTTCTAATTTTTGAAAAGCTTCTTTTTTATAAAGGATTTCTTTCACATTCTTTGCGTTAAGTTGCACGCCTTTTTCTGCGTAATATTGTTCTAATTGGGCCATAAAATAAGTCGTATTGCCGGTTAAACTAATATATAAAATATGAATCTTCAGCGGTTGCATGAAAAGTCACTCCTTTGGTTTATTTTGATGGAACACAATATATTGTACCATTGAATTAAAATAACACAATATGTAGTGTTTTTGTGAAATAAAATGAAAGCTTAATCTATTCATACTTGTGAAAACAACAAGCAGAAGAATCAAAAAAAATTCAAAAAATTTTTTTTAGCACAAATGGCTTAAGAGAAATCATTTCTTCGTTTTAATAAAAAATAATCCGCCGTTTTATATAAAAAAATATATAAAGGTTTGTGAATAAATTATTTATTAAGGAGAAAAGTTGAGGAGATGCATTTTGTGAAGGTTTGAGGAGTAATCAAGCAGTGAAACAAAAAAAAGAAGTGGTATAATGGAAATGTCGAAAAAAAGAAATGGATGGTAAGGAAGAAATTGGCAACTTTATTTTTAATGATTATTTATTTAACATTTATTAGTTTAGGTTTACCAGATGCTTTATTAGGAGTTGGGTGGCCTGAAATGTATTCTGAGTTACACGTGCCGCAAAGTTTTGCAGGGGTGGTATCGATTACGATTTCCCTAGGAACGATTGCCTCAAGTTTTTTTAGCGGTAAGTTTATTCGCCGTTTTGGGACAGGGAAATTAACGGCAATTAGCGTGTTGAGTACTGCCGTTGCCTTACTCGGTTTTTACTTTGCGCCAAGTTTTCTTTGGGTAATGCTTGCAGCCATTCCATTAGGATTAGGTGCGGGGGCTGTCGATGCGGGCTTAAATGATTACGTGGCACGTCACTACCAAGCGCACCACATGAACTGGCTACATAGCTTTTGGGGCGTGGGTGCACTCACAAGTCCACTCATTATGGGACAAGTACTAGCGCATGGTTCCTCTTGGCGTGTGGGTTATTTAATTGTTGCTATCATTCAATTTTTGTTAGTGGCAATTTTATTTCTCACGTTACCAATGTGGCGCAGTCGGGAAATGCGCCCATTAAAAGTAACCCCAAAAACAACCGAACCAGATATGAAGCTCGTTCAGTTGCTTCAATTAAAAAAGGTTCGGCTAGCTTTGTATGCTTTTTTTCTATATATTGGAGTGGAAGCAACAATGGGATTGTGGACAAGTAGTTATTTGATTAGTGTCAAAGGCATCGCGAGTGACAAAGCAGCAATTGGTGTTTCGATATTTTTTGGTTTTATTATGTTTGGTCGTTTACTTTCAGGTTTTATGTCGATGATGTTGAGTAATCGCCAATTAATCCAAGTTGGTCAACTGTTGATTTTATTAGGAAGCGTGTTTGTTTGGTTGTCTGCAAGTTATGCCTTTTTACTGTTTGGTATAAGCTTAATTGGTTTTGGTTGTGCGCCAATTTATCCGGCCATGCTTCATGAAACCCCGCAGCGTTTTGGACAAAAGATTGCTCAAGAAATTATGGGCGTGCAAATGGCGTTTTCGTATACGGGCTCTGTTGTTTTGCCACCCTTGTTTGGCTTTTTAGTCCCAATTGTCGGGATGCGTAGTTTGCCTCTTTTCTTACTGTTTTATGCGTTGATGATGTGGCTAGCTTCTGAACGTTTAGTGAAAAAGATTGACCAAGAAAAAATTAGAAAGAAAGACTGATTTTTTAATTTCAGTCGTTTTTTTATTTTAAATTGTTAAAAAATAAACAAGTATAGAATACTTGGATTATAATAAAAATAGCAAAATGAAAGAAGGGGTAAAATCATGCAAAAGGTTTTTATTAGTCCGCTAAAATATGTTCAAGGCGAGGGTGTCCTAACAAATGAGTTACGCCATCTAGAAAAATTAGGGAATCATTTTTTATTGCTTTGTGATACTTTTGTTTATGAACTCGTCGGTGAAAAATTACAAGCAGATTTAACTAAAAAAGGGCGACAAGTTACACCTGTTGCTTTTAACGGCGAAACATCAATGAATGAAATCAAACGTGTCAGTGAAATCGCACGCCAAAACCAAGTGGCAGTCATTATCGGCTTAGGTGGTGGCAAAACGATTGATGCCGCAAAAGCGATTGGCGACACACTTGATTTACCAGTCGCCATTTTACCAACCGTCGCGTCAACGGATGCGCCAACTTCAGCCATTTCAGTGATTTATACAGAGGCCGGCTTATTTGATCGTTATGTGTTCTATAAGCGAAACCCGGTGCTTGTGTTAGTCGATACTGGGATAATTGCCAAAGCACCTGCTCGTTTACTAGCGGCTGGAATTGGCGATGCGCTAGCAACATGGGTTGAAGTGCGTGCCATTGTTAAAAATAACAGTGAAACGTTAGCAGGTGGACGACCAACTTTGGCTGCGCAAGCCATTGCCCAAAAGTGCGAAGAAGTCCTATTTGCAAATGCTGAACAAGCCATGCTAGACTGTGAAAAGAATCAGGTCACCCCTGCTTTAGAAGCGGTGGTTGAAGCCAATACATTGTTAAGCGGTCTAGGATTTGAAAGTGGTGGCTTAGCGCTTGCCCATGCGATTCACAATGGTTTTACGGCAATACCCGGTCCAATTCATGCCCTGTCTCATGGTGAAAAAGTCGCTTATGGGACCTTAGTTCAACTGATGTTAGAAGGAGCGCCGATAGAAGAATTGAATCGCTATGTGACTTTGTATCGCAAAATCGGACTACCAACCACGCTAGAAGATTTGAATTTAACAGACGTGACGTACGCGAACTTGTTAAAAGTAGGAGAACTTGCGACAAAAGAAAATGAAACAAGCCAGCGCGTCGATTTTGCGGTGGATGCAAAGAAAGTAACGGAGGCGTTGTTTGCGGTCGATGCCTATGTGCGGCGGGAGTTTGAATGAAAGAGTGGCTATTTGCTCGCTAATGAGATATGATTTCGTGTTGATGGATTTTTCATCAACACTTTTTTGGAATACGTAATATAACCTAAGTTAATAAGAATAGATTCTTAAAAAATGTTTAACAAGAAAGGAATATTTAGATGAGTGCATAGAAGGGGGAAAGAAAGGGGAGCTTTCGAGTTTCGATTGCTGAGCCCTTTTTGAAATACAAGTTCGTATTTAATGTAATAAAATATGACATCAAAATAGCGTATTTCGAAATTTTTCGCTGTTTTTTCTAAAAAAACAGCGAAAAACGAAAAAAAGAATGTTATTATTTATCACATAAAAGGAGGTTGATTTTATGGTTAATGGTAATGTTGCTTTTTTAATTATTTGTTCAGGTTTAGTTTTTCTAATGACACCAGCACTTGCATTTTTTTATGGTGGGCTATCGCGCCGGAAAAACATCTTGAATACAATGATGATGGTTATTTGTTCGATGGGATTGGCTTCAGTTTTATGGATAATAATAGGTTATAGTTTGTCTTTTGGTGAGGGAAATGCGTTTATTGGAAGTTTTGATAAATTATTTTTACAAAACGTTTCAATGACTGCAGGAGACTCTATTCCAGAAGGCTTATTTGTTGCTTTCCAGATGATGTTTTCGCTGATTTCAGTGGCGATTATTACGGGTTCAGTAGCAGGGCGAATGCGCTTTTCCGCGATTTTTATATTTATGCTAGCTTGGTTAATGATTGTTTATTACCCGATGGCGCATATGGTTTGGGGTAAAGGTTTTCTTGATCAAATGGGTTCGATTGATTTTGCTGGGGGGAATGTCGTTCATATTAGTTCCGGAATTTCGGGTTTAGTTTTAGCTTATGTTTTAGGCAAACGCCGCGAGTTTTTCCAAATGGAGTATCGTCCGCATAATATTCCTTTTGTTGTATTAGGCTCGGGATTGCTATGGTTTGGCTGGTTTGGGTTTAACGCTGGTTCAGCTTTAGCAGCAGATGGTTTAGCGATTCATTCTTTACTAACAACGAATACGGCAGCAGCTTCTGCAATGCTTTCTTGGTTATTGATTGAAAAAATCAAGTTAGGAAAGCCAACGATTATTGGCGCTTGTACCGGAGCAGTTGTTGGTTTAGTAGCAATTACTCCAGGGGCAGGATTTGTTTCGCTTTGGTCGTCATTTGTCATTGGAGCCCTTATAAGCCCGTTGTGTTATTATTTCATTTCGGTTATTAAACGTAAAATTAAAATTGATGATGCCTTAGATGCATTTGGATGTCATGGTGTCGGTGGGATTTTCGGTGGTTTATTGACTGGGATTTTTGCAGATCCTTCAGTAAATGGTCGTGTGGGTTTGATTTATGGTGGGACTGATTTGTTTGTCGCACAAGTATTGAGTATCCTTTTTACGATTGTATTTTCTGGTATCGCGAGTTTTATCATTATTTATCTAATTCGCTTATTTATGCCAATTCGGGTAACTGAAAAAGAAGAAGCTTTTGGAATGGACAAAGTTGAACATGATGAAACAGCTTATCCAACCTTTTTAGGTTTAGATTCGTAATACGAGGAGGGAAGGCAATGAAAAAGGTCGAGGCAATTATTCGTTTAGAAAAATTAGAAGATTTAAAAGAAGCTCTGTCCTTTACGGGGTACGCAACGGGAATGACGGTAACTCAAGTACTTGGTTTTGGTAATCAAAAAGGGGTGACGGAATTTGTTAGGGGACAAGAAATCGTAACAAGTCTTTTGCCAAAGATTCAGGTAATGTGGATTGTTAAAGAAGAAATAGTCGATAATTTGGTAAAATTAATTATCGAAGTGTGTCGTACTGGTGAGGTTGGGGATGGTAAAATTTTTGTAATGGATGTTGAAGAAGTCATTCGGATTCGGACTGGTGAAAAAGGGGAGCAAGCGATTTAAAAATTAAATCATTTTAGCTAAATGAAAAAGGGCTAAAATCGCAAATTTGAATGCGATTTTAGCCCTTTTCTTTAAGTCTTAACTCGTCTTCCCTTGGTGCACTTTCACCGGCAGTAGGTACTGACTATCCAATTGTTTTTCTTTGTTTTTAATCCGTTGGAGTAGTAAATCAACAATGATTTCAGCATAATCATTCATCGGTTGGACAATGGTCGACAGTTGTGGAAAATAGTTTTGCACAAAGTCTGTGCCGTCATAACCGATAATTTTTAGTGTTTCAGGTACCGAAATACCTAATTCTTGGCACTGATTATAGACTAAAATAGCCGTTAAATCATCGGTACAAAAAACACCATCAAGCGTTTCGTTTTCTAAAATACGCCGAATATCAATATTTTTTAGAGTAGTCGAACGTGAAATCGAGTGAATATTAAAAACTTTTGGTTCTAAATTATGTTCTTTTAAAAAAGCAAGATAGCCGTGGTAGCGCTGATTCGTTGGTGAATTTGAGCTTTGCGTCCCGGTTAAGATAGCAATGTTTCTTGCCCCACGTAAGTAGAGATTTTCGGTAGCTAAGTAACCACCTTGAAAGTTATCACTGCCGACAATCGGAATACCTTCTGCTAAGAAACGGTCAAAGGAAATGATTGGTAGCTTGATATTTTCGTATTCATCGATTCCTAAATTATGTGCCCCTGCAATAATGCCATCGACTTTATTGGCGGTTAACATTTTAAGGTAATCACGTTCTTTTTCTTTATTATTGGCACTATCGCACAAAATTGAACGATAACCTAATTCAAAAAGTTTGCTTTCTAAACGTTCAACGAGTTCACCGAAAAAAGGAATTGCAACGGTTGGAAAAATGAGGCCGATTAATTGCGTATTTTTCCCTTGGAGTGAACGAGCAAGCGAATTGGGTTGGTAATTGAGTTCTTCCATTGCTTGGTGAACTTTATCAATTGTTTTTTGACTTAAAGAACCATAATTATTAATGACACGTGAAACGGTCGTTGGAGAAACACCGGCTCTTTTTGCGACATCGGTCAATTTAATCGTCAAGATTTTTCACCCTTTATTTCATTTTTCGTAGGGGCCAGAAGTGCGTCGTAAATGGCGCATCTGCTTGTAAATGAACCTGTGTTTGCTTTTCTGTTGGGAAAGCACGTAAGGTTGCGACTTCTTTTCCGCCATTAATAAAGATTTCAATGATGGATTGGTCCACAAAAATTTGTAAAGACAGCGGTTCATTGGCAATCTCGAATGCACGACTTGTTCCAAAATCTTCTCCAAAAACTTCGCCGGCCTGGCTACGATCAATTTTCATTTTACCATGAGACGCATCAAAAGTAATCGTCATCCCATGATTTTGTTCTTCATCGGCTAGTAGTGTAAAAGTGCCACTTGCCAAAGTTTCAAAATCAATTTGTAGTTCGTATTGGTTGGACTTGGCATCAAAGGTTACTAATTTTTCATCTGTATAAGTCGTTGCATTTTCTTGGCGTAGTTCGCGCATTTCTTTCACGGGCGTTTGATAAAGCACGTCTTCTTTAAAGCTCAATTCTTTTACGATACTTAAACCGTGGGCCCAACCGTATTTGTCAGTTGGATAAGCAATTTCAGGTAAACCAACCCAACTGACTGATAGTAAACGGCCATCAGGTGCTTTAAAAGCTTGCGTGGCATAAACATCAAAGCCTTCGTCAAGGTTTTTTAAAGCGCTAGGGCTGATCAGTGCATTTTTTTCTTTGTCATAGCTGGCAGCAGTCACATACATATTGGGATAAATATTTTGATACGCACAAATCGCTGGATCTAGCCCTTGGGGACAAAAGATTAATAGGGCGTGCTCGTCGGTTAATAGTAAATTCGGGCATTCCGCCATAAACCCCATTTGCTCATTCGTAAAATTGAGTTTTCCTAACTGTTCCCAATTGAGACAGTCGTGACTAAAGTAAGTTAACACTTCGCCTTCTTCTTGTTCATTTTGTGCACCAATGACCATTAAATAACCATCTTCAAAAGGAAAAACTTGTGGATCACGAAAATGCGTGGTATATCCTTTTGGTGGTTCGGCAATTAAAGGGGTAGGGATTTTAGTGATTTCGCCAGATGGATTCATAAAAGCACCCATTTGATAAGTGTAACGTTCCCAATTTTCATCCCGAACATTCCCAGTGTAAGCTAAAAATAATTGGTCGCCCATCGGCATGGCTGTCCCAGAGTAAACACCGTGGCTATCATAAGACGAATCAGGTAGTAGTTTTAATCCTTCTTCTTGCCAATCGACTAAGTTGTCAGAAGTGACGTGGGCCCAAGATTTTACGCCGTGAACCGGCCCCATCGGATAAGCTTGATAAAACAATTGCCATTTCCCATTATAATAAGCAAAACCGTTCGGATCATTTAGTAAGCCGGTAGGTGGCTGAATGTGGTAACCAAAGCGCCAAGGGGAATTTTTGACCGTCTTTGTTAAGTTTTCCAAGTAGTCTGGCGCCCAATCTTGATAGGGACGATAGAGGTCTTGTGTGGTCCAATCTTTTTTTAATTCCATGTTCAATCTCCTCGTAAGCGTATTCTTAAGCCAAGCATAAAGCAAATTCGCTAAATTGTCAAACGTTTATCATTTATAACATAAATATAACAATGAAACAAACTGATTATCTTTATAGTCAAAATAAATATTAAAAAAATAATTGTTAAACGTTTGACAATTTAAAAAACCTGTGGCATAATCTGAAATTGTAAAGCGATTACATTTTTCGCAACGTTAAAAAAAGAAACTATCCAAGGAGGAGTTATCATGGATCATAAAAAAGTGGCAAAGGAAATTGTCAAAGCACTCGGTGAGGGCAACATTCAAGCAGCAGCACACTGTGCGACGAGGCTACGACTAGTGCTAAAGGATACAAGTAAAATTGATCAAAAAGCACTCGATAATAATGAGGGAGTTAAGGGGACGTTTGAAGTAAACGGCCAATACCAAATCATTATTGGTGCAGGGGACGTCAATAAAGTTTATGCAGAACTCGTTCAATTAACTGGTGTCAAAGAAGCATCGACGGACGATTTGAAAAAAGTGGCTGCAGAAGGTAAAAAATCAAATCCAGTAATGGACCTAATTAAAGTCCTTTCAGACATTTTTGTGCCAATCGTGCCAGCCTTAGTTGCCGGTGGTTTGTTAATGGCGATTAACAACCTCTTAACCGCTCAAGATTTATTTGGTCCATTGTCTGTTGTTGAAATGTTCCCGAAATTAACGGATTTAGCTGCCATTATTAATTTATTAGCTGCCGCACCATTTGCTTTCTTACCTATTTTAATTGGTTTCTCGGCAACACGTCGCTTTGGCGGAAATCCTTATTTAGGAGCAGCTATGGGAATGGTCATGGTCATGCCCGATTTGGTGAACGGTTATGGTGTAGCCAATGCCATTGCAGAAGGAACAATGCCTTATTGGAACGTCTTTGGGTTAGAAATTGCCCAAGCGGGTTACCAAGGTTCGGTTTTACCTGTTTTAGTCGTTGCATGGATTTTAGCGAATTTAGAAAAATTCTTCCATAAAAGAATTCCAAGTGCTTTTGATTATACTTTTACCCCAATGTTAGCGATTATCATTACTGGTTTTCTAACCTTTACGGTAGTGGGTCCAGTGATGCGTGGGGTCGCAGATGGCATTACGAACGGTCTTGTTTGGTTATATAGTACAACGGGCGCCTTTGGTTTAGGTGTGTTTGGTTTATTCTATTCACCAATCGTCATTACTGGTTTACACCAAAGCTTCCCAGCAATTGAGACCACTTTACTCGCAGACATTGCTAAAACGGGTGGGTCATTTATTTTCCCAGTTGCATCCATGGCCAACGTGGCGCAAGGAGCGGCAACTTTAGCTATTTTATTCTTAACAAAAAATGAAAAACAAAAGAGTTTAGCAACTTCTGCCAGTGTGTCTGCGCTATTAGGAATTACGGAACCCGCGATTTTTGGGGTGAACTTAAAACTAAAATTCCCGTTCATTTGTGGAATGATTGCAGCGGGGATTTCAAGTGCTTTTATTGGCTTTTTCCATGTTGTATCGGTAGCGATGGGACCAGCGAGTGTGATTGGTTTCATTTCAATTGCGCCAAAATCAATTACGTACTTCATGATCGGTATCGCGATTAGTTTAGTTTTAGGTTTTACATTGACTTATATTTACGGTAAAAAGAATATCGGCTTGATTTTAGGTGAAGAAGCAGCAGAAGAAACCGTTGTGGTTGCAAGCGAGGTAGTCGAACCAAGCGCACCAACAACAGAAAAAACGGAAATGCTATTTTCACCAATCAAAGGGCAAGTCGTTGCTTTAAATGAAGTGCCAGATCCAGTTTTCTCTTCTGAAATGATGGGGAAAGGAATTGCCATTGAACCGACTGAAGGCATTGTATATGCGCCAGCAGATGGTGAATTAACGGTTGTCTTCCCAACCAATCATGCGTATGGTTTGAAAACAACCGATGGCGCTGAAATTTTAATCCATGTAGGAATTGATACGGTTCAAATGGAAGGAAAAGGTTTTTCAAGTACCAAAAAAGTCGGTGACCAAGTGAAAAAAGGGGAGATTTTAGGTACCTTTGAAATTGAGACAATCAAAGCAGCCGACTATGCACCAGTAACGATGATGGTGATTACGAACTCTGCGACTGATAACTTGGGTGTAGAAACCGTGGCCCAAGGGCAAGTCGGACACACCGATCAATTATTAAAAGTAACAAAATAAAAAACGACTACCTTTTTAGCGAAAGGTAGTCGTTTTTTTTGAATTATTTGAAGAAATTCGGTACGCTTGACTTACGATGAATGTGAGAGGAGTCCAGGAAAATGACCATTGCAGAAATTAAACAAGCCATCATGCAAGATCCTGCGAACCAAGCGATGACGGCTCAAGGCTGGCAACCGATTTTCACTGCTTACCCTGAAACAAAAATATTATTAATCGGACAGGCACCAGGAATCAAAACCCAATTAAAAGAAGATGTTTTTCGTGATCAAAGTGGCAAGAAATTACGTCAATGGCTGAATGTTAGCGAAGAAACCTTTTATGACTCAAAGAAAATTTCCGTTTTACCGCTTGATTTTTATTTTCCCGGTAAAGCAAAAACGGGGGACTTACCGCCACGCTTGGATTTTGCAGAGAAATGGCACCCATTACTGCTAGAGCAAATGCCACAAGTCAAATTAACTATTTTAATTGGTCTGTATGCGCAAAAATTCTACTTGCAAGAACGGGCGAAAAAAACGTTAACCGCCACCGTTCAAGCTTACAAAGAATATTTACCAGAATATTTTCCGTTGCCGCACCCATCCCCGTTAAATATCCGTTGGTTTAAAAATAACCCTTATTTTGAAGCAGAGATGGTGCCAGAGTTGCAGGCGATAGTGAAAGCAGCTTTAGAATAAGCAAGTTGCTACTTAAAAAAAGCAAACGATCTGACGAATCGTTTGCTTTTTTTTGTATATTCATGAATTAACAAGTCACTTGCACTACTTGGACTCCTTGTTTTTCGATCTCATCGAGCACCTTTTCATCGGCATATGAATCTGTAATTAAAATATCAATATTCGAGATTTCACCAATTGTAAAATTTGAAGAATTTCCAATCTTTCGATAATCTGCGACAACAATTAACTTCCCTGAATTTTCAATCATTTTCCGGTTGATCCTAGCTTCATGGATAAGAGAAGTGGAGATGCCTGTTTCAATATCAATCCCACTACAACCAATAATGGTCACATCCGATCGAGCGTGACTAAAAGATTCAATTGCGATGTCACCAGACAATGTTCCTTTTGGATACCGAATTTCACCACCAGTTAAAATAATTGTTGATTGTGGATGGTGCTCCATGTTGATAATTTTTGTATTGTTAGTCATTACGTTAATAGGTATATCTTTTAGGAATGCAAGAGTTTTTAAAGCGGTACTACTCGTGTTGATAAAAATCGTTTCACGACTGGAAATATATTGCGCTGCTTTTTGAGCAAGAAGGTATTTGATGTTTTCTAACGTATCTGTCGCATCGAAGTTAGAAATCTCCGTTTCAGGTAATTCAATTTTACCAAAAGAAACTCAGGTAATAAAAGTTTAAGTTTATTATTTATTATTACGTTTATTGCTACTTCGTTTGCCTCAATGTCAAATGCGCTAGTGAATGTTTTAGTAAATGACGCGATTGATTACGTTCAATTTAAAGACGGAGTTGCCGCAAATGCTGTCATTTCATCCATTAAAGGTTTTGCTCAAAAATGCGGAAATACAGTCACAAATGCTGGTATTTTAGCGGTACTTGCTTGGGCGGGATACCGAGCAGGTGACATTGGTAATCAACCTGAAAGTACGATGCTAGCAATCAATTTCTTGCGTTTTGGTGCTCCAGCTTTAACCGGAATTGTGTTATTAATTGCTTTGCGATTCAATCCCGTTGAAAAACATCGTGCAGACATTATTGAAATGAAAAAATTGATTCGTGATCATAGTGAAGATAACCATCAACAATAAAAATAAAACTCTAAATCGATTTTAGTCACTGAAAAAAGATTGTTTAATTGATATCAGAATTACGTAATCGTCTAAAAAGAAATAACTTTTTTAGAGAAAGGGTTTACAAAAAAACGAAACCCTGCTAATCTAAAGCTGTAATTAAGGAATGTGATTAGTTCGGCTAAGCATGACCAATTTACCAAAACCCAAGGGGGCTTTGTGTGAATTGGTCATTTTTTGTTTTTTAAATTAAAATAAAAGGAGAAATGAAATAAAATGAAGATTTATAGTCCAGCGGCAGGCATGACCAAAAAAATTGAAGAAGTAAACGATGAGGTCTTTTCACAAAAAATGATGGGAGACGGCATCGCGATTGTACCAGAAGAAGAATGGATTGTGTCTCCAGTTGATGGTGAAGTCATGGCGGTTTTTCCAACCGGTCATGCACTTGGTTTGAAAACAGAAGAAGGCATCGAGTTGTTGCTTCATTTGGGTGTTGATACAGTAGAATTAGAAGGGCAACACTTTAACTGCGTGGTGACTCAAGGACAAAAAGTGAAAATGGGCGAGCCTTTAGTTCAGATGGCGCACCAAAAAATAAAAGAGAGTGGTTATGAAAATGATGTTATCTTAATTCACTAATGGTGCGTAAATAAAATAAGAATATTCAGATAATTTACTTTTCAAAAAAATGTTAAAAACGAAGAGTGCTCGCGCAGAGGATGACCTTTTTCCAGAAAATT
>NZ_JAFBFD010000005.1 GCF_016909125.1 Enterococcus lemanii
GAATTGCATGCTTTGGATTTAGAACCCATCATTCCACTAAAATCCGTGCCGAAAAACGATGGAGAAGTCGATGCTTTTTACGCCCCAACTTGCCTGCTTGAACATAGCTACAAATATGATAGCTATGATCGTCGATATGGTGCCATTAAATATGTTCAGCCGAAAAGCCACTGTAAAACTTGCCCGTTACAGCATGAAGGCCTGTGCCAAAAAGTGATAAAAATCAAACAAATGAATGATCCAAGAAAGTACAATCATCCAGCTCGTGGCACGCAGTCTTGGGTGTTAAAATATAACGAACGAAGCAGCGTGGAGCGGGTCAACGCTTATTTAAAAGAGAATTACCAACTCAACGATACTCGTTTTTACAAAGCCCAGCATGCCGTTGTTTTTTACCATTTAATCCAACTTACTTACAATGCTCGAACCTTTGCGAATCAACGTTTTGCCAAAAAAGTAACCGAAAAGGAATAGTCATGAAATTTCGAAAAATTTACACAATTCGAAATTGGATGAGTGTTGTCTTTTCTATAAAAGTGAATTATGAAATTGGTTCCATTAAAAACTTCCACTAATAAATTATTGATACTTTCAAAATCAGGGCTCATTTCCTCACCATCCAAATAGTTTGATTATCAAATCATTTGACAATCAAACTATAATTTATATTGGTAATAAATGCAAGCTTATTTTTCATTATTTAAACAGTAAACAAGCTTATTTTTTATATTTATATAACAAAAACACTGATAAATCAGTGTTTGAAAGGTTTTTATAAAAAATAAAATACATTTAAATATTTTATTCAAATTTGCTTGTTTTCAAGAAAACAAGGTAGAAATTCTTGAAAAGCAAAAATATATTTTACAAAGCTTAAGTGGTGTAAAAAAACTGAAAAGCAGGATTTATCCTTCTTTCCAGTTTTTTATTATTGAATTAAATCATAAATTTCAATAGCTACCATGTCGATATTATCAAATTGATATGGCTGATTTGACTGACTCTCAGTTAATTCAAAAGTTTCTGTTGAATGATCATAGCTAACGGTACATTTTTCCACGCCTTCTTTTTCAAAACGACGAATTTGCACTTCATTATCTTGTGCTTCAATCATTGCCTCTAAACGCTTAATGATCGCGACTAATTGAGAATGTTTCATTCACTAGTCCTCCTTTTTCTCACTTCTGTTACATTGTATCAAAAGTATAGAGCTCTTGCATTTATTTTTAGCATTTTTTTTAATTTTTTTTATTCTTTTTCATTTGTCGGCCACCAAAGTTTAATTAAGGCTTGCGTTCCGGCATCAGAAAAGCCTTCCTCGGCTAAGTTTTCATACAACTTAAGAGCTAAATCAGTCATTGGCAAAGCTAAATTCATTTTCTCAGCTTCGTCTAAAGCAATTTTTAAATCCTTAACAAAATGTTTAACAAAGAAGCCGGCACTATAATCATTGGCTAAAATTCGTGGCCCATAGTTGGTAAGCGACCAATTGGCGGCACTTCCTCCTGATAAGGTTGCGATAACCTTATCTAGATCTAATCCAGCTTTTTTTGCATAAACGAGCGTCTCTGTTAAGCCAAGCATCGTGCTTGCTACCATAATTTGATTTGCCATCTTGGTGTGTTGCCCTTTGCCAGCACTACCATGGAGCGTGAAGCTTTGACCAAACGCTTGAAAGAGTGGCAAAACTTTTTCGTAAATCGCTTTTTCGCCACCGACCATAATAGTTAAGGTTCCTTTTTGCGCTCCTAAATCCCCACCTGAGACAGGCGCATCCAGACTATGTGCTTGACGCTTGTTTGCGGCTTCTGCAATTTTCACCGCTAAAGAAGGCGTACTTGTGGTCAAATCAACAAATATTTTATTCGTAATATCAGTAGCAAACAAGCCCGTTTCAGCAGTAAAATAGATTGCTTCAACGTCATTTGGATAGCCTACCATTGTAAAAATGATGTCACTGGCTTGTGCGACTTGCTTTGGTGTCTCGCCCCACTTTGCACCCATTTGAATTAGTTCATCTGCTTTACTCTTAGTCCGAGTATAAAGGGTGACTTCATAACCTTTTTTCATTAAATGTTTGACAATTGACTGGCCCATTACCCCTGTACCAATAAATCCTACTTTCATTTTTACGCCCACCTTTAATTTATTATTTCACTAAAATTTTGAATGATTTCAATTTACTTTTTAAACTTTCACTCTTTGAATGTTCCATTTTTTCTTGTGTAAGCTGTTGAAAATGTTGTTGCATTTCTAAATAAAATCGAATCATCTCTTCGCCAAAATACTCGGCCGAAATTTCATGCATTTTCACTTGATGAACAATCGGATCAAATGGTTGATCCACTTGCATATAAGCTAAAACAGTTTTAGGAAAATCTTCTTCTTTTTTAAAAGTACAACCAAGCGACGGGTGACTTAAGAGATTATCTAAATAATCATTACCTAAAACAACCATTTGCGTTTTCGCTGCCATCGCTTCAGTATAAGTTAATCCTTGGGTCTCAGAGGTTGAAGCACTCACAAGGTACTTCGCCGCTCGATAATAGATTGCAACATCTTCATTTGGAACTTCTCCGACAAATATAACAAAAGAAGTTAAGTTCATTTTTTCTACAAGTTGTTGAAGCTCTTCTTTATATGGGCCGTTACCAACAATCATTAGTCGAACTTGCGGTTGTTGTTCAATGATTTGAGGCAAGCCACGAATAATCGCTTGGATATTCTTTTCATAAGAAAGCCGGCTCAATGAAAGTAGTAAGACGTTCTCTGGTCCCACGTTCCACGACTCACGAACAGAGGCAACCATTTTTTCAGTAATATCGGTTCGATCAAAGCGTTCTAAATGGATACCGGTTGGAATAATTCGCATCGGAACCGTTGCACCATACCGGCGAAGCGTATCAACAACTCTTTGGCTCGGACAAACAATCCCTGTCGAATGATTAACAAATTGGCGCGAAAGGTATTTTACATGGCTTGGTCGTACAATTTTTCCTTTTGCAACATAATGTAAATAATCTTCGTACATCGTGTGGTACGTATGAATAACTGGGATTTTCATTTTTTTTGCAACGAGTTTCCCTAATAAACCCGCACCAAATTCTGTATGGGTATGGATCAAATCTAATTCGTGCATTTTAGCCATTAAGTAAGCATCCCACATTCCTCGGATAACGACTCTTCTTTCTTTAAATGAAATAAAAGGGACGCTTGGCATGCGTATGATATTTACTTCATCTTTAGGTGCTTTTGGATCTGTTGTTGTAAAAATGAGTACCTCATGTCCTTGTTTTTCCAGCTGATCTTTTAATGTCTTAATTGATGTCGCTACTCCGCTAACTTGTGGCAGATAAGTATCGGTAAAAAAACCAATTTTCACAAAAAAACCTCCTAACTTCCCTAATTAATAGAAAGTACCTCTTCGTATACATTTTTTAATTGCTTGCCTATTTCTTTTAAATTCCTTGCCTCTGCACTCAACAATCCTTTTTGTGTTAAATCTGGTAATTGTCCTTCAACAATTTTTTCTAAATAATTAGCAAATTCTTCGTTTGTTTTTCCCATGTAACAATTCTCTCCATGAAATAACCATTCATCATAAACAGGAATTTTTCTAACTAAAATATTTTGTCGACTGGCTAATGCTTCTAACACAACAATTCCTTCTGTTTCTTCATAGGAAGGAAAGAAAAATAAATCCGCACCAGAATAAGCCCCCTCTAAAATATCACCTTTGATGTACCCGGGGAATATGACATTGCTTGGATGGTTACCTTGAACAATTTTTCTAATTTGACTAGGAATTGAATACAATGGCGTATCTCCAAACCAAATAAACGTATATTGTGGAAATTTTTTAGCGATTTCAATAAAATCAATAATTCCTTTCCGCTCAAAATATAAGCCCACTGAAATAATTACTTTTTGATCCGCAGCTAAGCCAAAATACGCGCGAAATTTTTCTTCTTTGGATTGGTTAGGAGCATACTTTTCAATTTCAATCCCATTCGAAATCACATCGATTGGTTGCTTGATGCCATAACTATGGATGAGTTTTTTTGAATAAGGAGTTGGCGTAATCAAGCGATCGGCAGAGGAATACAATCGAACTAAGCGTTTTTTATAAAGAGAGGATAGCTGATTTGAGCCTATAAAAGAATTGCGAAAATCTTCTTCCGTTGAATGCGCATGATATATAATTTTCTTTTGATTTTTCCGGGCTTGTTTAATCACTTTTTGACTATGAATGCCGTAAGTATTGATATGTAATATATCATAATCTGTTTGATTTAATTCGCAAGTATATTCAACATCGACCGCCTCTAACGCTTTTCTTTGGTGGTCGTAGGCACGGCCAATTCCTGATTTTGAAAGTAGGTGTTTTCCTTCAAAATAAAGCAACACTTTCATGAAGTTTCCCTCCTAAGTTATTTTCTTGCCTAAGTATAACATAGGAGATTAAGCAATTCCCCCTTCTATAGTCTGATTTTTTAACCCAACGATTTTTAGAGTTTATTTTTAAACAAACAGATTAATCAAAATCTGCAAAAGTAAGTGGCGGGTAAATTTGTGATTTATATATTAGAAGCTTCCGATCTTGATAAAAGTCCACGATTTTCCGTGTTTTACCGTTAAAAGTCTTGCATTTATTCTATAAAATATCGAAGTCAAACTAAAACGGCCCCATAGATAAGAATAGTTTGAAAAAAGCACCTGAGCGATTGGGCCACTTTACTTAATCGGCAGACATTATATAAGGTATCTCTCTTGAAATTCAAAAAAACACGTACTCTTGTCCGAATCGACAAGAGTACGTGTTTTAAAAAAGGTTATTTGATGTATTCTTCCATAATTTCAAGAACATCTTCCATTGTATCGCACTCTGTTAAGGGACGATCAGCTAATTCTTTCATTTTACTTGTATCTAATTTTTTCATTAGGCTACGAGTTTTAAGGATTGAAGTCGCACTCATAGAAAATTCGTCCAGACCAATTCCCATTAACAATGGAACAGCAGTTTGATCGCCAGCCATCTCGCCACACATACCTGCCCATTTCCCTTCAGCATGTGCTGCATCAACTACATTTTTAATTAAACGTAAGATTGATGGGTTATATGGTTGGTAAAGGTAAGAAACTTGTTCGTTCATACGGTCTGCAGCCATTGTATATTGAATTAAGTCGTTGGTTCCAATACTGAAGAAATCAACTTCTTTTGCAAAGCGATCAGCAATGATAGCTGCTGCCGGAATTTCAATCATGATACCAACTTGAATCGTATCAGAAACGGTTACTCCTTCAGCAATTAATTTTGCTTTTTCTTCATCGTATAGTTTTTTCGCTGCTCTAAATTCTTTCAAAGTAGCAACCATTGGGAACATGATACGTAAGTTACCATACACAGAAGCACGTAATAACGCACGTAATTGTGTACGGAACATGCCCTCACCTAGTTCAGATAAACTAATACGCAATGCACGATAACCTAAGAATGGGTTCATTTCGTGTGGTAATTTTAGATAAGGTAATTCCTTATCACCACCGATGTCCATTGTGCGAACAACGACTGGTTTACCATCCATGCCTTCTAGTACTGCTTTATAAGCTTCAAATTGATCTTCTTCTGTTGGGAAATCAGGCGAGTCCATATATAGGAACTCTGTACGATACAACCCAACTCCTTCAGCGCCATTGTTATGAACACCCTCTAAATCTTTAGGTGTTCCAATGTTTGCTGCTAGTTCAAAGTGTTTGCCGTCTGCCGTTACTGTTTCAGCATTTTTTAATTTTTCCCATTCCGCTTTTTGTGCAGCATATGCTTCACCAGCTTTTAGGAACTCAGCTTTTTGTGCTTCTGTTGGATGCACAATGACATCGCCTTCGATTCCATTTACTGCTAAAATATCACCAGCTTTTACTTTATCTGTAATTACACCGGTTCCAACAATTGCAGGAATTTCTAAAGAACGAGCCATAATGGCTGAGTGAGAAGTACGTCCACCAATATCCGTTACAAAGGCTTTCACAAAATTACGATCTAATTGAGCAGTATCGCTTGGCGTTAAATCGTGTGCGACAACAATTACTTCTTCGTTAATCATTGATGGGTTTGGCAATGTAACATTTAATAAGTGAGCTAAAACACGTTTAGCTACATCGCGGATATCCGCGGCTCTTTCTTGCATGTAAGCATTGTCTTCCATCGCTTCAAACATCCCAATATACATATCCGTTACTTCTTTCAATGCAGACTCTGCATTGACTTTTGTATCAGTAATTGTTTGTTTGATTTGACCAACCATTTCTGGATCACTTAAGACCATTAAATGTGCATCGAAGACTTGTGCCTCTTCTTCGCCTAAGCTTTGTGCTGTTTTATTTCGAATTTGTTGTAATTCGTCAGAAGATTTGCTTAACGCTTCATCTAATCTAACCGTTTCTGCAGAAGTATCTTCTACCGTTGTTTTTGTAAAGGATAAGTCAGGTTGTACTAATAGATAGGCTTTTGCAACAGCGACTCCATCACTTGCAGCAATTCCTTTTAGCATTTCAACCATTAGTTAGACAATCCTTCCTTTTTCATTGTTTCAGCGATTGCAACCATTGCTTCTGCTTCGTCTGTTCCTTCAATAGTAATTGTTACATCAGATCCTTGACCTACGCCTAAAGACATAACGCCCATGATTGATTTAAGGTTTACTGATTTACCTTTGTACTCTAAGTTAATATCAGAGTTAAATTTGCTCGCTGTTTGAACTAATAAAGTTGCAGGACGCGCATGAATTCCTGTCTCAGCAATTACGTGAAAATCTTTCTTTTCCATATCGATTAATCTCCTTCATGAAATCAATTATTTTTTTAAGGAACCTTAATTAGATATCGTGTAGATGGCTAATTATAAGTTACCCTTTCAATAGTTAAGGTTACCATTTTTTTAAGACTTAGACAACTATTTTTGTAATAATTACTAATAATCTCCTAGATTATTTGTTCAAGTTGACATATCGGTAAACAACCGTTCCTTCTAATTCTGCTTCACCGACATAAGCTTCTCGGTTTTCTAAAGTTAACCAAACCTCGCGAAATGAGATGAATTCGTCTCGTTTCACAATAATTTCAGTAATTTCACCGTCCCTTAGTTGCTGAAGCTCTTCAATAAAATTCCGTTCACTCATTTATATTTATTCACCTCGAATCTTCTTATTTTCTACTTAATTATAAGCGTTTTTCTTTCACTTGCAAAGAATCCTTTAAGCACTCAGGTAAATTGCTTGCCAATTTTTCAATTCCTTGTATAATAAAATCACAAAGGTCAAAATAGGTCAATGAATTATTTTAACCTTTTAAAAATTCCCTAAAGAAAGCTAGGTGTGAAAATATGTTATGTCAAAATTGTCAAAAAAATGAAGCAACCATTCACTTATATACAAATATCGGCGGGCAAAGAAAGCAAATTGACTATTGTCAGAACTGTTATCAAGCAATAAAAAATCAACAAATCCCCCCTCAGGCAGATAACGGCCCAAAAGATCCTTTTGGTTTTAATAATCTCGAAGACCTTTTCCGCCAATTTTCTCAAGGAATGCGACCAGAAAACCAAATGCACCAAACCGGACCTGCAACTAAAAGTGGCGGAGGCAACCATCACTTTGGTGGTCCAAATGGAAATCAGCCCCAAAACAATTCGCTACTAAATGAATTTGGCACAAACATTACTGAACTCGCACGTCTTGGAAAAATTGACCCTGTGATTGGCCGTGATGCAGAAATTAAGCGAGTAATTGAAATTTTAAATCGACGAACAAAAAATAATCCTGTGTTAATTGGCGAACCTGGTGTCGGAAAAACAGCCGTTGTTGAAGGTTTGGCTCAGAAAATTGTTGATGGAACCGTTCCTCAAAAATTAATGAATAAAGAAGTCATTCGTTTAGATGTTGCTTCTTTAGTTCAAGGAACTGGAATTCGCGGACAATTCGAAGAGCGTATGCAAAAATTAATGGACGAGGTAAAACAATCAGACAATATCATTTTATTTATTGATGAAATCCATGAAATCGTCGGTGCCGGTAGTGCTGGTGAAGGAAACTTGGATGCTGGGAACATTTTAAAACCTGCACTTGCACGTGGCGAACTCCAACTGGTTGGCGCAACAACTTTAAATGAGTATCGTATCATTGAAAAAGATGCTGCTTTAGAGCGAAGAATGCAGCCCGTGCGTGTTGAAGAACCAACTGTTGAAGAAACAATTGAAATTTTAAAAGGACTGCAACCGCGCTATGAAACGTATCATCACGTGCGTTACACAGATGAAGCAATCAAAGCCGCTGCTATTTTGTCCCATCGTTACATTCAAGAGCGCTTCTTACCGGATAAAGCAATCGATTTACTTGATGAATCAGGATCTAAAAAGAACTTGACGATTCAATTACTCGATCCTGCAGTGATTGAAAGCCGTCTAGCACAAGCCCAAGAACAAAAAATGCAAGCTTCTCAAATAGAAGACTTTGAAAAAGCGGCTTACTATCGTGATCAAATTGCTAAATTTGAAGAGATGAAACAAACACAAATGAGTAACGAAGAAATACCTGTTATTACAGAAAAAACGATGGAAGAAATTGTGGAAGAACAAACGGGTATTCCAGTTGGTGAATTAAAAGAAAAAGAACAAATCCAACTAAAAAATTTGGCGACCGATTTAAACAAACACGTGATTGGTCAAACTGAAGCGATTGAAAAAGTTGCTAAAGCGATTCGTCGCAATCGTGTTGGTTTTGGTAAGAAAAACCGACCAATTGGTTCTTTCTTATTCGTCGGCCCGACAGGTGTTGGAAAAACAGAATTAGCTAAGCAATTAGCTTATGAAATGTTTGGTTCAAAAGAAGCCATGATCCGCTTTGATTTATCTGAATACATGGAAAAACACAGTGTCTCTAAATTAATTGGTTCCCCTCCAGGTTATGTCGGCTATGACGAAGCAGGACAATTAACAGAAAAAGTTCGTCGTAATCCTTATAGTCTAATTTTACTAGATGAAATTGAAAAAGCGCATCCCGATGTTCTCCATTTATTCCTCCAAATTTTGGAAGATGGACGACTAACCGATGCCCAAGGAAGAACGGTTAGTTTTAAAGATACTTTAATTATTATGACTAGTAATGCTGGTACGCGCAATGTTGAAGCAAATGTTGGTTTCGCTGCTTCAAGAGAAGGGATTAGCCGTTCGATTTTAAATCAATTGCATCATTATTTTGCACCCGAGTTTTTAAATCGTTTTGATGGCATCGTTGAATTTAAAGAACTTTCAAAAGAAAATCTATTAGCGATTGTTTCGCTGATGATTGATGAAGTAAACGATCAACTCAGTGAACAAGGAATTTCAGTGACCATTACACAAGAAGTTCGAGAAAAACTTGTTGACCTCGGTTATAACCCTAGTATGGGGGCGCGTCCTTTGAGAAGGGTGATCCAAGAACAAATCGAAGACGGCATTGCTGAATTTTATCTCGATCAGCCAAAAGAAAACCAACTAATCGCCATTTTAACTGAAGATGGAAAAATTGAAATTCAAGCGTTCGTTGAAACACCTCCAATCGTCACCGTTGACAACAATTAAAATTTTACTTAAAAGAGTAGGGATTAAAAAAGTCTCTACTCTTTTTCATCCCCGATTCGATAGTAGTAGAAACACTTTTTCATCATTCTTTATTTTCAGTATGACTTTTATTATATTAAATTTAAAATTCCGGCTAAAAAATAGCTCTTTTTGACTTTTTTAACTAAAATTGGTCGATTTTACTTTCATTCTGGTTAAATTATAATTATAATTATCTTAACAAAGAAAAAAAGGCGAGGTGATTTAGATGCGACTTATTAATGTAACCAATAGTTATTCCCGGCTTGTGCTCCAACAACTCGAAAATACCGATGCAGAGTTAGTTAAAGTTTACACATCGGGTAGCCTAACGATTATTTATACGTCTGCACCACTACACAATGAGATAGTCATTGTAAACAAAAAAAGACCGATCAAATCGGAAGAAGTTGATGAAGTCTTAAAAATATTCTTAAGCAAACCTTCTTCTGCTAATGCGCTTAAAGAAGAAGTTTCAATTGTAACTGCCGCCCCTGGCTTAGTTGAAATTTCGATTCCAAAAAAATTAAATAGCAGTCAGCATCGCGTATATGGCTAAGCATCACTTCCTATACACGAAAAGAAACTAGCAATCAACTATGGGTAAGATAGTCTGATTGCTAGTTTTTTTTACATTAAACTCTTTAATTTCACATCTGGATATTTATCCGCAAACCAACGTTCCGCAAATTGGTTTTCAAATAAGAATAATGGTTGATCAAAACGGTCACGAGCTAAAATATTACGACTTGAACTCATTCGCTCATCTAGATCTTTTGGATCAATCCAGCGAGCAATTTTCGAGCCCATTGGCGTCATGACAACTTCTGAATTGTACTCATTAAGCATGCGATGTTGAAAGACTTCAAATTGTAATTGACCAACGGCACCTAAAATGTATTCTTCCGTTAAATAGGTTTTATACAATTGAATGGCCCCTTCTTGTACAAGTTGATAAATCCCTTTATGAAAAGACTTTTGTTTCATCACATTTTTGGCTGATACTTTCATAAACAATTCCGGCGTAAAAGAAGGCAATTCTTCGTAAGCAACGTTTAGTTTTCCTTCAAAAATCGTGTCCCCGATTTGATAATTCCCTGTATCGTAAACACCAATAATATCACCAGCAACCGCTTCTTGCACATTTTCTCTTGAGTCAGCCATAAACTGGGTCACGTTACTTAATTTCATTTTCTTTTTCGTTCGTTCTAGTGTGACATCCATTCCACGCTCAAAAGTTCCGGAGCAGACGCGGACAAAAGCAATCCGATCTCGGTGAGCGGGATTCATATTTGCTTGAATTTTGAAGACAAAACCTGAAAATTCTTCTTCATATGGGCTAATTGAACGACCATCAATGGTATCGTGAGCGTAAGGGGCATGTGCAAATTGTAAAAAGGTTTCTAAAAAGGTTTGTACACCAAAATTCGTTAATGCTGAACCAAAGAAAACGGGTGTTTGTTCGCCACGTGCGACTTTTTCTGGATCAAACTCGTCGCCAGCTTCGGTTAACAACTCAACTTCTTCTAATACTTGCTCATAGATACTATTTTTAGTTAACGGGTAATCCTTTGCTAACTCCCCGTTTTCATCAAGTGAAGTAAAACGTTGCCCACCATAATTTTCTGGACGGTAAAACTCAACTCGACGATTGTAAATATCGTATAATCCTTCGAGCCCTTTTCCCATACCAAGTGGCCAATTCATTGGGTAAGACTCAATATCGAGCAACTCTTCTAGTTCTTCTAATAGATCAAGCGGGTCTCGCCCGTCGCGATCTAGTTTATTAATAAAAGTAAAAATCGGAATTCCACGGCGTTTTACAACTTGGAATAATTTTTTTGTCTGTGCTTCAATCCCTTTTGCACTATCAATTACCATAACCGCACTATCGACGGCCATTAGCGTTCGGTAAGTATCTTCCGAGAAATCCTCATGCCCAGGAGTATCTAAAATATTCACACGTTTTCCTTGGTAATCAAATTGCATAACCGAACTTGTAACTGAGATTCCTCTTTGTTTTTCAATTTCCATCCAGTCAGAAGTAGCAAAGTTCCCTGTCTTCTTTCCTTTTACCGTTCCGGCTTGGCGAATCGCCCCACCAAAAAGCAAAAGTTGTTCTGTAATCGTTGTTTTCCCTGCATCCGGGTGAGAGATAATCGCAAACGTCCGGCGACTATCAACTTGGTTTTTTAACTTTGGATTGTTCATATATATCTATTAATCCTTCCTTTTAATTCTCTTTATTAAAGTGAGCAAATTTCAACTTTCATAGTATAACATGGATTGGGCGCTGACAAAAGACTCTCATCTTCTTAAAAGTCGCGAATCGATCACTCAAAAGAAAGACTGTGACAATTTACTGGCCACAGTCTTTTAAAATTATTCTTAGCTTATCTTCTTGGTTCGTCTTCTTCAAAGTCTTTTCGAAAGAAGCGTCTTTCTTCTTCTGGTTCGACTTCTACTTTTTCAGGATCGTGGAATACGACATGAATTTTTAAAACGCGCGCGCCTTCCATTTCTTCTGACGTCAACGTAATATTGTCTACATTAAAAGATAATTTTGAATCTTTTTCAGGAATTGTCCCTAATGCTGTAATTAAATACCCCGCCATTGTATCGACATCTGACATATGTAGATCAGTATTAAAAGCCGTGTTAAACTCATCGATTAACATTCGACCTTGAATCATATATTCATGGTCATTGATTTTTTCATATAAAGTTTCGACTTCATCTGATTCATCATCAATTTCTCCGACAATTTCTTCTAATAAATCTTCTAGTGTGACTAGACCAACGACGCCGCCATATTCATCAAGTAAAATCGCCATTTGATTTTGGGTTTTCTTTAATTCGTAAAGCAAATCGTCAATAAAAACAGTCTCGGGTACGAATAACGGTTCTTGTAGCAATGCATGGATATCTAAGTGTTCAAAACCAGCTTCATACGCACCTTTAAGTATGTTTTTTGTATGTAAAATACCAATTACTTTATCTTTATCCTCATTGTATACAGGAATCCGTGAGTAATTTTCAGATAAAATCCGAATAAGTGTTTCTTTCACTGGATCATTAATGTCTACCATAAACGCGTCTGTTCTTGGAACCATTACTTCTCGAGCAACTTTTGTATCTAGCGAGAAAATCCCTTGAACCATTTCTAATTCATCGTCTTCTAAGACGCCTTCGTTTTCTAACATGTAACGCATTTCGTCACGTGTCATTTTCGTATCTTCATCATCAAATTCCATTGGTGTTATACGCGATAATAAATTCGTTGAAGCTGAAAGCAACCAGACAAAAGGTTTCGTGATGATTCCCAATATCCGAATGACACCTGAAGTATACCTTGCGACCTCTTCTGATTTATTCATCGCAATTCGTTTTGGATACAATTCACCAAATACAATTGACACATACGTTAAAATGGTTAAGACAATAAACGTAGCAATACTTTTAGCTGCTGCGCCATTCCCAATAATAGGTGCTAAACGAACCGCAAGACTGTCTGCAAGTGACGCCCCTGATAAGATGTTTACCAAGGTAATCCCGACTTGAATCGTTGATAAAAAATTGGTTGGATTATTTAAGATTGTTAATATTTTTTGTGATTGTTTGTCGCCTTCTTCTGCTTTTTGTTCCACTCGGTTCTTATTGATGGATACAACCGCAATTTCTGACGCAGCTAAAAAAGCATTGATCAAAGTTAAGACGATTAATAAAATAATTTGCGCTAGTAGCGACTGACTCTCGGGGTCAGCATTCATAGTTGTTTTCTCTCCTTGTTTCTTAAAAATTTTTATAAAAAAAGCGTGGGTTTCACCACGCTAAAATCGTATCATAATCTTTGAATCAATGCAATAAAAAACATTTGTTAAAATAGATTATCCATACAAAAAAACTTAACGGTAACTCTTGCTTTATATTTACTAACATTCTTAACCCTAGCAAGTAATTGTCTAGAATAAATCCAAAAGAAAGTTATTTTAAACTTTGCTTCTTTAACATTTCGGGCTATACTTAAGTGAGGTGATGAAAGATGAAAATCATAAAAAGAACCAAAGACACAATGAGTCAAATTTATTTAGATGCCCTTTTTATTCGCCATGAAGTATTTGTAAAAGAGCAACAGGTCCCGATTGCGCTTGAGATTGATGAACAAGAAGCCAAAGCAATCCATTTCGTTTTATATGAAAACGAGGAAGCACTTGCCACTTTGCGTCTCCTACCACTCGGAAACCACGAGGTAAAACTACAACGAATGGCCGTTTTACCCGCTCATCGACAGCGACATTTTGGCAAAGACTTAATTGTAGCTGCACAAGATTTTGCGAAAGAACAAGGTTTTAATAAAATTAAACTCGGAGCACAAACAACGGCCATCCCTTTTTACGAACATCTAGGTTTTGTGCCTGAAGGTGAAGAGTTTTTAGATGCTGGTATTCCTCATCGAGCGATGAGCAAAAATATAATAAATAAAGAAGACTGGTTTTAAGCCAGTCTTCTTTATTTATTTCTGTGACAATTGCTTGTAACGATTGTACCAGATATCTATATATCCTGGTGAAAAAGGTCCCTTTTCATTATTAATCCAATCAACTAAAATCTTGACATTTTCTTTTAAAATAAAATCAATATCATCTGGATAACCCATGATTTTACTGTGTAATTCATACTCATCGACATCCAACAATCTTTTTTCTCCATCTGGAAAAACTTTGATATCTAAATCATAGTCAATATACTTTAGTGCTTCTTCATCTAGTAGATAAGGCGAAGCAAGATTACAATAATAGGAAACCCCCTTTTCTCGAATCATGGCAATAATATTAAACCAATATTTTTTATGAAAATACACAATCGCTGGTTCTCGTGTCACCCAACGACGACCATCAGATTCTGTCACTAATGTATGATCATTTACGCCAATCATCGAATATTCACTGGTTTTTAAGACCATGGTATCACGCCACGTGCGATGCAAATTGCCATCATGTTTGTAACTTTGAATACTTACAAACTCTCCTTCTCTTGGAACTCGCATAGCAACCCTTCCCTCAGCGGCATTTTACGCATTTGTTTGGGTGTTCATCGTTCTGACACCACCATCGTTCATATTATAGCAATAAATTTCGTTGTTGCCTAGATAACATTTTAATGATTCACGTTTTCAAGCCATTGTTTGACTAATTTTTGCTGCATTGTTGGAAAAACGACTTGCGAGAAATCAAGCGGTTTTAACCACTGGCTATTTTCTAACTGAATTTCTTCCTTTGTTCGCCCATAAAATAAAAGCAAATGCCACTTCAAATGACTAAAGACATGGGTCACTTCCCCTAAATGACGTTTTTGCCAAACCACTGGAAATTCTGGAAAAGGTTCAACTTCTTCTTCTGCAACTAAAAATAAATCGCCTTGTTGATTTTGCGGTGTCATTTTTTCTTTCATTTCTAAAAAGGCTACTTTTGAAACTTCCTCTAAAGGAAAATGCCACATATTCGCTAACAATCCTTGCGTCGGCCTTTGAACAATTAAAAGTTCACCAACTGCATTTTCAATTACTGCAACAAAATAATAGACGTCTTTTGGCGGCTCTTTTTTAGTTTTCACGGGATATTTTTCTTGTGTATCAGTCTTGTATGCATAGCAAAACTTACTTAGCGGACAATTGTTGCAATCAGGCTGCTTAGGCGTGCAAACACTTGCTCCTAAATCCATAAACGCTTGATTCATATCACCTGGACTTTCAGTTGAAATAATCTCGCGAAAAGCCTGATCAAAAACTTTTCGACTACTGGCTTTAGCAATGTCTGCATCAATGCCAAACAAGCGGCTCCCTACCCGCATAAGGTTGCCATCAATTGCCGGTTCAGGTAAAGAAAAAGCAATACTGCCAATCGCCCCTGCTGTATAAGGGCCGATCCCTTTTAAACTTTGAATTTCTGTAATGGTTGCTGGAAACTCACCAGCAAACGTCGTCATGACTTGTTGAGCAGCAATTTGTAAATTTCTAGCGCGCGAATAATAACCTAATCCTTCCCAAACCTTTAATAATTCTGATTCTTCTGCTTGGGCCAATGCTTCAATCGTTGGGTATTTTTCCATAAAACGATGATAATACCCGACAACTGTTTCAATTCTGGTTTGCTGTGACATAATTTCTGATATCCAAATTTGATAAGGATTTGTCGTGGTGCGCCACGGTAAATAGCGTTTGTTTTGATAGTACCATTTTAAAAAAATAGTTTGAAAATCGGTTATCTCTTGTGCTTGCCATTGTTTTTCTTGGTCATTCATCTTGTAGTAATTCCTCATTAATAAAAACTTGTATTTGATCTAGTTGAAACCCTTTTTGATACAATTGGGTTTTAATTTTTTGCTTTCTTTGTGAGTATGGTAAGCGTTGATGTCGGCGAATAAGCTTTTGGCCTTCTTTGACAAGCGCTTGCCATTCCATTTCTTCGTCTTTTTCAACTGCTAAATTTGCCATTGTTTGTTGAATGATTTCTGAACTAAAACCTTTTTGCATTAAGCCTATTTTGATTTTATTCAATGCTTCTTGATGACTTTTTCGTTGATATTTCTTCAACGCTTTTTCAGCCGCCTTCAATGAAACTTCTAGTTGGTCTTCAAGTGTATATAAGTGCATCGCCGATTGGATGATTTCTTCGTGAATCCCTTTTTGTTTTAACTGTTGTGATAAATAAAAAGGCCCTTTGTCACTTAGACGTATTTGTGTACGAATGTAGCTTTCCGCAAAAACTTGATCGTCAATTAAACATAATTCCTTTAAACGCAGCATAATTTTTTTGCGATCCGTTAGCGTAATTTCTTTTTTCTTTAAATATTGATCCATTTCTTTTTCACTACGTAATTGATAGCTAACATAGTTATAGGCCAACTGTAAGCCAATTTCAACGCCCGATTCCTCTTGGATTGCTTGATAGGTAGCGTCTGTAATTTCCATTCCTTTTAACAGCCGATGCTTAACAAGAACATCTTCTGAAACACGAATTTTTTCGCCACTTTCAAAAGTTACAGTATAAAAAGTTTGTTTTTCTTTTACAATTTGCTTTACAATCATCTTCTCACCTCACAAATTACCAACTTATAGTTTACCACACTTTTTTATTTCTCACGTTAATTATGGTAAAATGAGTCGAATAAAAAAAGAAAGCGGAGACGGATTATGAATGCGATACAATTGAAAAAAGACCAAACGTTACAAATTAAAATTAAGCGCCTGGGAATTAACGGTGAAGGGATCGGTTATTATAAACGTTTAATTATTTTTGTTCCACGTGTTTTACCTGGAGAAGAAGTGCAAGTAAAAGTGACCAACGCGACCCCTAAGTACGCTGAAGCGCAACTCACAAAATTAATTAAAGCAAGTCCAGACCGGATCAAGCCTCCTTGTCATTTTTATGATCGTTGTGGTGGTTGCCAATTACAACACCTGACTTATAAAAAACAATTGGATTTTAAAAAGGATTTACTAAAACAGGCCCTCGAAAAATTCAAACCAAAAGACTATCAAAAATATATTTTAAAAGACACGATTGGCATGGATGACCCTTGGCATTACCGGAATAAAGCACAATTCCAATTACAATACAACGCCGTTCAAAAAAAAGCGGAAGCAGGACTTTATGAAATGAACTCTCACCGACTGGTCGCCATCGATGACTGTCTCGTCCAAGAAAAAACAACACAAAAAGTCCTTAATACCGTTGTTCAATTAATTAACAAATATGCGATTCCTATTTATAACGAACGAAAAAACAGTGGTATTTTGCGAACGTTGATGGTTCGAATTGGGATAGAAACTGGTGAAGTCCAACTAGTTTTTGTTACATCAACACCAAAATTACCTTTAAAAAATGCTTTAATTCGAGAAATCAACGAAAAATTACCCGAAGTTGTTTCAATTATGCAAAATGTTCAAAAGCAAAAAACGTCGCTTGTTATGGGAGACACAACGATTCATTTGTGGGGCAAAGAAGCCATTTCTGAAAAAATTCAAGATTTAACCTTTGATTTATCCGCTCGCGCTTTCTTTCAATTAAACCCGAAACAGACGCGCGTTTTATATGAAGAAGCTCGTAAAGCGTTAGATTTAGCCCCTAATGAGACGCTCGTTGATGCTTATTGTGGCGTTGGTACCATTGGACTGAGTTTAGCGCATCAAGCAAAAGAAGTTCGAGGAATGGACATTATCCCACAAGCAATTGAAGATGCCAAAAATAACGCAAAAAATAAAGGTTTTCATAATACAAAATATGAAGTTGGAACCGCGGAAGAGTTAATTCCTAAATGGTTAAAAGCAGGTTTTAAACCAGATGCTATTGTCGTTGATCCCCCTCGTACCGGTTTAGGTGAACCACTTTTACGAGCGCTAAGCCAATACCCAGCTAAAAAATTAGTTTATGTCTCTTGTAATGTTTCAACTTTGGCAAGGGACCTAACTGCACTGACTAAAATTTACAAAGTCGACTATCTTCAATCCGTTGATATGTTTCCGCAAACCGCTCGTTGTGAAGTCGTTGTGAAATTATCTAAAATTTAAATGAAGCAACTCTTAAAAAGCTTCGGGAAAATTCCCGAAGCTTTTTTTAAAACATATCAAATAAGGATAATTGATTTTCATCTGGCAAATCTTTCAACACACCATTTTCAGTCATATAATCAATTAACGTTTTTGAGACTTTCCCTCTTGTTGCAAGGTCTTCTTTTGATAAAAACGGACCATCTTTTCGCGCTTCAACAATTTGCTTAGCCACGTTAGCCCCTAAACTTGGGACCGCTCGAAACGGCGCAATTAATTTATTTCCTTCAATCACAAAATTCTCGGCATCAGACTTATATAAATCGATCATCTCAAATTCATAACCACGCTCAAGCATTTCATTCGCGATTTCTAAAACGGTCAATAAATTCTTTTCTTTGGTTGAAGCATCCATTCCTTTGTGATTAATTTCATCCATGACTTCTTTTACAGCTTCTTTCCCCTTAGACATCGCAACTAAGTCAAAATCATCTGCCCGGACACTAAAATAAGCACAGTAATATAGGATTGGAAAATAAACTTTAAAATAAGCCACTCGCAAAGCCATTAAAACATAAGCTGCCGCATGGGCCTTGGGGAACATATATTTTATCTTCAAACAAGATTCAATATACCATTCCGGTACATTTTGTTTACGCATCTCGACTTGCCAATCATCTGGAATCCCTTTTCCTTTACGAACACCTTCCATAATATTAAAGGCAATACCATCATCTAAACCGGCATGCATCAAATAAACCATAATATCGTCACGACAACCAATTACATTTGCTAAATCAGCCACGCCATTGCGAATCAATTCTTCGGCATTTCCTAACCAAACATCGGTTCCGTGAGAAAGTCCAGAAATTTGTAATAATTCAGCGAAGGTCGATGGATGCGTCTGTTCTAACATCCCTCGAACAAAACGAGTCCCAAATTCAGGAATACCTAGTGTCCCGGTTTTTGAAAGAATTTGCTCCGGTGTCACACCCAAAACTTCCGTCCCTTCAAAAATTCGCATCACTTCAGGATCATCAGTCGGTATCGTTTTTGGATCAATGCCAGAGAGGTCTTGCAACATACGAATAACAGTTGGATCATCATGACCTAAAATATCAAGTTTTAAAATATTATCATGAATGGAGTGGAAATCAAAGTGCGTTGTTTTCCATTCAGAGTTTAAATCATCTGCCGGAAATTGAATCGGTGTAAAATCATAAACATCCATATAATCAGGAATAACAATAATACCACCCGGGTGTTGTCCAGTCGTTCTTTTTACCCCAGTTGCCCCTTTCGCTAAACGATCAATTTCAGCGCTTCTATAGTGCAAGTTATTATCTCTTTCATAGCCTTTCACAAACCCAAAGGCCGTTTTGTCAGCGACTGTACCAATCGTTCCCGCACGATAAACGTATTCTTCACCAAAAAGGACTTTCGTATAATTATGAGCTTGCGGTTGATATTCTCCCGAAAAGTTCAAATCAATATCGGGAACCTTGTCGCCATGGAACCCTAAGAATGTTTCAAAAGGAATATCATGTCCATCTTTTTTTAGTCGCGTTTGACATTTTGGACAAGCTTTTTCAGGCATATCAAAACCAGAACCGTAAGAGCCATCCTCATAAAACTCAGAGTACTGGCAATTTGGGCAATAATAATGTGGTGCCAATGGATTCACTTCTGTAATCCCGGTCATTGTCGCAACAAAACTCGAACCTACCGAACCACGTGAACCAACTAAGTAGCCATCTTCATTACTTTTATGCACAAGCTTTTGTGAAATTAAATAAATTACCGAAAACCCATTCCCGATAATTGAATTTAATTCTTTTTCCAAGCGTTTTTCAACAATTTCTGGTAAAGGATTGCCATACAACTCTCTTGCTTTATTGTAACTTAAATCCGTGATTTCTTGCTCAGAACCAGGTATTTTTGGTGTATATAAATCATCTTTAACTGGAACAACGGTTTCACAACTATCAACGATTTTATTGGGGTTATCAATCACGAGTTCTTCTGCTAAATCATTGCCTAAAAATTGAAATTCCGTCAGCATTTGATCGGTCGTACGGAAATGAACTTCCGGTAAAGTATGGCGATTTAAAGGATTCCCGTGTCCCATGGAATTAATTAAGATTTTGCGGTAAATCGCATCTTCTTCGTTTAAGTAATGCACGTTACCAGTTGCAACAACCGGTTTATCTAATTCTTTACCAATTTGAACAAGTTTTTTTATGATATCTTCTAAATCGGCCTCATTTTTGACTAGTTCTTGTTCAATTAATGGTGCATACACTGGTTTTGGCATTACTTCAATGTAGTCATAAAACTGTGCTTTTTCTTTTGCTGCCTCGTATCCTTTTTGCATCATCGCTACAAAAACTTCACCTTTGTCACAAGCCGTGCCGATTAATAGTCCTTCTCGCAATTTTTTCAACTCAGAACGAGGAATACGAGGCGCTTTATCATGAAAATACACGAGATTTGATAAAGAAATTAACTTGAACAAGTTTTTTAAACCTGCTTGTGTTTGAGCTAAAATCGTCGCATGAAATGGACGTGCTGCCTTGATTGAATTTGCGCCCCCAACGTGACGGTTCAAATCTTCATGTAAAAACATTTCGTGTTTTTCCATCGCTTCTTTTACAAAGAGCCAAGCGAGGTGACCGGTCGCTTCTGCATCATAAATCGCACGGTGATGTTGCGTTAAACTAACACCAAATTTTTTCGTTAAAACACCTAAGCCAAAACGTTTGAATTCTGGATACAAGTAACGAGCCAATTCAAGTGTATCGATGACCGGATTGTTTGCTTCAGGCAAGCCATGTTTTTTATAAGTCATATTAATAAAACCCATATCAAAAGAAGCGTTATGGGCCACTAAAATACAGCCTTCACAAAACGCTTGAAAAGCTTGAATCACTTCTAATTCGCTTTTTGACCCACGAACCATTTCATCGGTAATTCCCGTTAATTCAATTGTTGTTTTGGATAACGGGTGACCTGGGTCAATAAATTCTTCAAAGGTTGCTTCCACGTTCCCTTTATTCATCTTAACAGCCGCAAGTTCAATAATCGTATCATAAACGGCTGAAAGCCCCGTTGTTTCCACGTCAAACACAACATAAGTCGCATCGTTTAAGGGAATTGGCTGTGCATTATAAGCAACTTCAACCCCATCATCAATGACGTTGGCTTCAATCCCATATAAAATTTTAACACCCGCTTTTTTTCCAGCCTGGTGTGCATCTGGGAAAGCTTGAGCGCCACCGTGATCCGTAATCGCCAGCGCTTTGTGCCCCCACTTTCCGGCTTGGGCAACTAAATCACTGATGCTATTGGTCGCATCCATTGTACTCATATTGGAATGCAAGTGCAACTCCACGCGCTTTCGATCTTCGGGTGCGTAATCTTTGCGACTTTCATGAGCAACTTCAATCAAATCCTGCGCATTCATTACTAAGTCACGCATAAAGGTATCTTCTTGTACGCTTCCACGAACTTTTACCCACGAGCCCTTTTTAATCGCATCAAAAATTTGCTCGTCTTTTTCACCATTTGAAAATTTCTTAACAATAAAAGAAGAAGTATAATCGGTCATTTTAATAATTAAAATTTTGCGATTTGAGCGCAACTCACGAACTTCTTTATCAAAGATATATCCTTGAATGGTTACTCGTCGTTCTTCTTCTAGAATATTCGCCATTGGTGTAATCAGTTCATCCACTGGAATATTTCTACCTAGCATAATCGGACCAGATAACGGCCCCACCTCTTGTTGACTCTTTTTGCGTTTTTCATTTAAAGCAATTGCCTCGGCTGCTTGCTGCATGTAAAAAGCTTGTTGCTCTTCTTGACGCTTCGCCAATGCCTCTAAATCCGCTTGAATTTGCGCTTCATTTGTTTGCGGGAAAAAACGGAATTTAGGAAAACCAAATGTTTGGTATAATGTTTCTAACATTGGAAAATATTGCTGTTGTAAAATAGGGATGACGGCTTCATTTGTTACAGGCAACAGAATTTTTTTATCGACTTTGACGGGCAATTGCGTCTGTAAAACTTGCTTGACAAATGGCGTCGCACATTGTGGTTGCATCAGAACAAACGGCCAATAAGCTTGCAATAAATCTTCATCAAAAGTTGCCATCTTCGTTTGAATGGTCATCTCAATTTCAGCAATTTCTTGAAAAGCCAAAACTAAGTGTTGTTGGAACGTTTGGTAAATTTGCACTGGTAAAACTTCGTCAAATTGAAAAGTAAACACCCATCGTTTCGCTTGTTTATGAACTAAAACTTCAACAATTTCTCCACTTTGGATAATGTGATGTGTTTTTAGCTCTTGCGTCAAATTCATTTGTTCCAATAATATATTAAATTTATCTTTTTTAGCAGACAACTTCGGTTCACCTTCTTATTATTTTTTTCAGGAAAAAGTCTAGGATAACATACTATCCTAGACTAGCGGATTATTCAGTTGTTTGCAAGAGGATTGCTAAAGTATCCGCTAACTCTTCTTTACGGACTTCAACCACCGCTTGGCTCGCTCGAATTTTTATTTCTACCACGCCTTCAACGGCTTTTTCTCCAATCACAATTTCAACAGGACAACTGATCAAATCGGCGTCTTTTTGCTTTTCTTCTAGAGAACTATCACGGTCATCAATCAAGACTTCATATCCTTTAGCAACCATCATTTCTTCAACTTCTTGTGCAAGTACTTGTTGATAAGAATTTTGATAATCGATTGGAAGAATATGCAAATCAAATGGTGCGACTTCTTCTGGCCAATTTAAATGCCCGTTTTTATGATGCTGTTTGGCAATCATTAAAAATAGAAGCGATAAACTTAACTGATAATGGCCAATATAAACTTTTTTTTCTTCATTAGCTGTGTCACTTGTTTTTTGAGTAATCATTTTTTTCATAAATTGCCCAATCTTTACCCCTTTTTTAAAAAGCAATGTCCCTTTTCCATCAGGTGCTAGATCACCTTCTTGTACATATGAAAAATCCCCGAAAGAAACATTTGGCAAATCACGGCCTAAATTAATATTTTCATAATAAGAAGCTTCGTCTGGATTCATCATGGTCATATTCGTTCGATTTTCCACTTCTAAATCAGCTAAAATGGTCCAATCTGGCGAAATCAAATCAAAAGAAAACAACTCATAGGAAGTTCCAAAATACTTTTCAACTTCTTGCTTTTTGATTTCAACCACTTTATGTTGCATTTTTTGACTGATTTTAGCTAAATTTAAACGGTCATTTTTTGCTAAAAATAAAAGAATAGGCTTTTTACTCGCTCTCAAAAAGTAACAAGTAAGCTGATTGCCATCATCGAGTTTAAAACCCGTTGCCGGTATTTTTCTTTCAAGTGGTAAAAAAGTGGCATGGGATTTTTTGACTAATGAATAACGAGTGGCCGCCTCAACTTTGGCGCTATAATCCCCTTGAGTAGACTCGCAAAAAATTGTTTTTCCTTCTGAACTGATGGCTAAAAGATCTTTTATTTCTTTATGAATCGCTTTTTGAGGCAAAGCAATCACACTTTTATATTCCAATTGACAACGAGCTAAAATTCTTTGAAAAGCTTGCTCAAAGCGATGAAAAACTTCGGATAGCTCTGTACTTGCCGAGTGGAAAGAATAACCATCAAGTTCCGTTGGTTCAAGCGCGATTCCACCTGGAAATTGGTATTCTTTGTTTTGTTCAACTTTCACTTGTATTTGGAAGATGTTTAGCAACTCTTTTGAAGTCGCCAGCTGCCCTTCTGTGAGTAACTGAAGCAAGTAGGTTTCACCTTGATCAGCTACAGCGACCGGCAATTGAAATTCAATCGCCGAAAGACTGTGCAACTCCTCCAAAACAATTTTTTTTATTTTTTCCATGACAAGCATTCCCAACGGTAGAAAAACAAAACGATTTTCTTGATATTCCCCTAAAAAACCACCCTCTATTAACAAGGAGGAGGCGGCTTCCTCATCATTTATCGTATTTTTGACATTCGGAACTAATAAATTTGACTGTTTCATAATTTTCTCCTTTACCAACTACCCTATAATTAAAAGAAAAAGCGTTGAATATCGTTCCAAGTTACAAGAATCATTAATAACATTAACAAACCAAAACCAATAATTGAAATAAGCCCCTCTTTTTCTTGACTGATTGGTTTCCCCCGAACACCTTCAATCAAGTTTAATAATAACTTTCCGCCATCTAGTCCAGGTATCGGTAATAAATTAAAGATACCTAAGTTCATTGAAATCATTGCCATTAAATAGATAACCGTCATCGCACCTTGGCTAGCTGCTTGAGAAGACATTTGATAAATAGCCACTGGGCCACCCAGTTGATCAATTTGAAAATTAAAGACAATGCCTTTTAATGCGGTTAAAATTTGTGTAAAACTATTCACACTCTCTTGTAAAGCTCCGACTATTTTTGCAGCAAATCCCGTTTTCATAGGGGCTTCAATCC
The DNA here is from genome assembly GCF_016909125.1 of Enterococcus lemanii. Classification (GTDB taxonomy): domain Bacteria; phylum Bacillota; class Bacilli; order Lactobacillales; family Enterococcaceae; genus Enterococcus_I; species Enterococcus_I lemanii. Next base: position 24,666 of record NZ_JAFBFD010000005.1, read on the forward strand.
CTAACTGGCCATAGTCTTTTCCTTCAACCGTCACACTAGTCGAAGTTGCCACAACTGTTATTTTTTGCCCATCACGTGACAGTTCAATTTGTAAGTCTTCGTTTGGATGTTGTTGAATTTGCGTTCGCACTTGTGCCCAATCGCTTACAGCTACCTCATTAATGCTTAAAATCTCATCCCCTGCTTGGATTCCTGCAACTTCTGCTGGACCATTTGGGCTGACCCCGCTAATTATCGTCGAGTTTGGATCAAGTACCCCGCCACGAGCAAAAACCATCCCTAAAAATAAAACAAAGGCCAAAATAAAATTATTCATCGGACCTGCAAAGTTTGTCAGCGCTCTTTGCCAAAGTTTTGCTGATTGAAATTGCACATCTCTTGGAGCAATTCGAACTTGTGTCCCATCTTCTTCAATTATAAAGGCATCATGTGCGACAGGATAGGTAACCGTTTGGCTTTCGTCGCCATTCATAAACCCTGTAATCGTTAATTCATCGATTAAATCTTGGCGAATGAATTCTAGCGGTACACCATTATTTAATTGGACTTTTTTACTTGTATTAATTGTAGTTACGACACCATTTTCATCGATTAATAAACGAATCGGTGTACCAGGCTTTAGTTCTTCTTCTTCATCATAGCCTGCCATTCGAACATACCCCCCCATTGGGAGTGCCCGAATCGTATAAGCTGTTCCGTCTTTTCCTTGATGACTAAAGATTTTTGGCCCCATGCCAATCGCAAATTCACGAACTAAAATTCCAGCTTTTCTTGCAAAATAAAAATGACCGAGTTCATGAATGACAACCACCACAGAGAAGACAATTAAAAAGGTAAGTAATGTCTTCATTTATTTTCCTCACTTTCAATATCTATTGTTATTATTATCGCGTGAATCAGCGAAACCTCTCCACTATTTTATCATAATCGAGAAATTACACAATTCTTCTCCCACTTTGTAACGAGAACGTAAGAAAAGCATGGTGTTTTATGGAAAACGACCATGCTCAACTTTTTAAAAAATACCAAATAAATGCATTATCGGAAACACAAATAACAAACTATCAAAGCGGTCTAAAATCCCACCATGCCCCGGCAAAATAATACCAGAGTCTTTTACACCATAATGTCTTTTGATTGCCGATTCAACCAAATCACCAAATTGACCAACCACAGATAATACTGCTGTCATCAAAATTAAAACAAATGAGCTTTGATTAAAATACGTTTTCCCAGGAAAAACAATTAAATACACAATTGCAATGACTATCGCACTTAATATGCCACCAACTGCTCCTTCAATTGTTTTGTTCGGTGAAATTTCTGGCCAAAGCTTATTTTTACCATACTCGCGACCGACCATATAAGCACCAATATCCGTTGCCCAAACTATCAATAAACCAAAACACAATACAATTAGACTTTCTTTACGTGCGTTGGCAAAAGCACCAAAACCAACCCCTGCATACAAACTAACTAATATCGGAAATCCGGCTTCATCAATTGTATAGGTGTTTTTTGAAATAACAGAAATTCCTAATAATAAAAGAACAATAAGATAAAACAACATAAATTTATCTGTTTTCTCTGGTAAGAATTGAAACCAAGGGTCTCTTGGGAGTGCTAAAATTAAAGCGCCAATTAACGAAAGGCCACCTTCTAAACTAAGTAGTGTTAATCCCTTCATTCGAAATAACTCATAAACACCAACGCCGGCTAATAAACCTGCTAATAAACCAACTGAAATTCCTGCAAAATCAAAATAGACAATTGGAATAAATAATACTAATGCTACAACAGCCGTAATCACTCTTTGCCTCATACTGATTCCTCCTCATTTTTTACAGCACCAAACCGTCGATCTCGATTTTGATAACTCGCAATCGCATTTTCTAACGCTTGTTCATCAAAATCTGGCCAAAATGCTCTCGTAAAAAATAATTCACTGTAAGCAATTTGCCAAAGTAAAAAATTACTAATTCGCTCTTCGCCACTTGTTCGAATGACAAGTTCTGGATCTCTTAAGTCCGTCGGTAAAAAGCCCGTCATTAAATAATCAGCAAACGTGTCTTCCGTAATTTCATTAATATTTCCTTGATTTGCTTGCAATTGGGTATATAAAGATTGAATCGCAGTAATAATTTCTGCTCGGCTGCCATAATTTAAAGCGAAGTTCAAGATTAGTCCTGTATTGTTTTTTGTTTCTTCCATCGCTCTTTCAACCGCTTCTTGTGTATGTTTGGGTAGAAATTCTTTATAGCCCATTACCTCAACGCGGACGTTTTCTTTTTTTAGCTCTGGTACAAACGTATCAAAAAAATCAACGGGCAATTGCATCAAAAAATTCACTTCTTCATTCGGGCGTTTCCAATTTTCAGTTGAAAAAGCATACAGCGTTAATACTTTAACACCCAACTTTGACGCATGCTTCGTAATTTTTTTAACCGTCTCCATCCCTTCTTTATGTCCGGCAACTCGTGGCAAACGACGATTTTGAGCCCAACGACCATTTCCATCCATGATAATGGCAATATGCTTTGGAATTGGCAATTCTTTTGAAAAAGAAAATTCGCTTTCTTCAACAATGTATTTATTTTTTTGCGGCAAAAAACGCAGCATTCATTTTTCCTCCTCTTCGTCAAGTATTCATTCAAGTCATCTAAACTATTATAGCAATAAACGAAAAGAATGCCTATATAAAAAGAATGCTTCAGAATAATTTATAAAAATCTTCGTCTATTCCTCTTATTTTAAACAAATAGAACCATTTTAAGCGTAAAAAAAGTAGCTAGCTTCTCAATTTATTGAAAAGCTAGCTACTACAAACAAATATTAGATTTCTAATAATTCTTTTTCTTTTTCGGCTGCAATTGCATCTAATTTTTTCACGCTGTCGTCTGTTAATGTTTGAATTTCTTTTTCAGAATTTTTCAAATCATCTTCTGTAATCTCACTTGCTTTTTCTTGTTTCTTGTAAGCATCGATTGCATCACGACGCGCATTGCGGATTGCAATTTTAGCATTTTCAGCTGATTTCTTAACATCTTTGGCTAACTCTTTACGACGTTCTTCTGTCAATTGTGGCATAACTAATCGGATCACATTCCCATCGTTGGTTGGTGTAATTCCTAAATCTGAAGCCAAAATTGCTTTTTCAACATCTTTTAAGATCGATTTATCAAAAGGTGTAATCATTAATACACGCGCTTCTGGAATTGTGATTGAAGCCATTTGATTTAGAGGTGTTGGTGCGCCATAGTAAATCACTGAAATGCGATCTAACAGGCTCGCATTTGCTCGGCCAGCACGAATTTGACCTAATTCACGTTGAAGGCTTTCTGCTGTTTTGTCCATTTTTTCTTTTGCTTCGTTAAAAATTGTATCTACCATTTTATTTCCCCCTTACTGTCGTTCCGATATTTTCTCCCATTACGGCACGTTGAATGTTTCCTGGCTCATTTAAATTAAAGACAACCAACGGAATATCATTGTCCATACTTAAAGAACTTGCAGTAGAATCCATCACTTGAAGACCTTTAGAGATTACTTCTAAATGCGTTAACTCTTCAAACTTAACTGCTGCCTGATCAATTTTCGGATCCGCAGAGTATACCCCATCAACATTATTTTTTGCCATTAAGATGACATCTGCATTAATTTCTGCAGCACGTAAAGCAGCGGTCGTATCCGTAGAAAAATAAGGGTTCCCTGTTCCACCTGCAAAAATCACAACACGGCCTTTTTCAAGATGACGTTCTGCCCGGCGACGAATATATGGTTCAGCGATTTGACGCATTTCAATGGATGTTTGTACTCGTGTAGGTACACCCGCATTTTCAAGGGTATCTTGTAATGCTAAAGCGTTCATTACGGTTGCTAACATGCCCATATAATCGGCTTGTGCGCGCTCCATTCCCATTTGTGCACCGATTTGACCACGCCAAATATTGCCACCACCAACAACAATTGCTAGCTCAACACCTAAATCGTGAACGGCTTTTAATTCTTTTACAAATTCTTGAATCGTTGGTGGGTTAATGCCAAAGCCTTCATTTCCTGCTAACGCTTCGCCACTTAATTTTAAAATTACTCGTTGATATTTTGGTTTATGCATGATGTTTCCTCCGTAGTTTCTCTGCTTCTATTGTAGCATAGTCAATGCATTATAGCAGTCAAATTCCTTGAATTTTTCCTAAAAAAAGGGAGCGCATCTAAAAATGCGTCCCCATCCTACTTCTTTCAAAATAGAATTATTTTTTAATTTGGCTCATTACTTCTTCTGCAAAGTTTTCTTCACGTTTTTGAATACCTTCGCCTACTTCAAAGCGAGTAAATGATTTCACTTTTCCACCTTTAGAAGCAACAAATTTTGCTACAGTCATATCTGGATCTTTAACAAATGGTTGATCCACTAATGAGATTTCTGCTTTGAATTTGCTTAAACGGCCAATAACCATTTTATCAACAATGTTCGCTGGTTTGCCTTCGTTTAATGCTTGTTCAGTTAAAATATTTTTCTCGTGCTCTAATTCTTCTGCAGGAATTTGAGATTCGTCTACGTAACGAGGGTTAATCGCTGCTACGTGCATTGCAACGTCTTTTGCTGCTTCTTCATCCGTTGTTCCTTCAAGAAGAGCCAATACTGCAATACGTCCACCTTGGTGTAAGTAGCCACCAAATGCGTCTGCATCCGTTTTTGAAACTAGATGGAAACGACGGAAGTTAATTCTTTCACCAATGACTTGTGTTGCTTCGATTAATGTTTCTTCTACTGTACCTTTAGATGCAGGTAAAGCCATTGCAGCTTCTAAGTCAGCTGGTTTGTGTTCAGCTACTAAAGTTGCCAATTCTTTTACTAACTCTTGGAACATTTCGTTTTTTGCAACGAAGTCTGTTTCTGAGTTTACTTCAACGATTGCTGCTGTATTTCCGCTAATCGCAACTGCTGCTAATCCTTCAGCTGCAATACGGTCATTTTTCTTAGCAGCTTTAGCCATGCCTTTTTCACGTAAGTGGTCAACTGCTTTTTCAATATCGCCTTCTACTTCAACTAACGCTCTTTTTGCGTCCATCATACCGACACCAGTCATGTCGCGTAATTCTTTTACTAATTTAGCTGAGATTTGAACCATCTTTGTTTCCTCCTGATTATTTCGTAATTTTTTAAAAAAAGCTGTTTCAAAGAGTGTTAAGGCTTTGCGCCTAGCCCTTGAAACAGCTCGCTTAATTGTGTATTAAATTATTCAGCTGAAGCGTTGTTTCCTTCAACAACATCAACAATTTCTTCAATTGAAGTTGCATTTTCAACGTCTACTTCTACAACAAAGTCTTCTTCAGCAACTTGATCTTGACCTTGGTTTGCTTCGATAAACGCGTCTGCCATTTTAGCAGTAATTAATTTAACTGCGCGGATAGCATCATCGTTTGATGGGATAACAACATCGATTTCATCTGGATCACAGTTTGTATCAACCATTGCAACGATTGGAATATTTAATTTACGAGCTTCTTGAATTGCAATACGTTCTTTACGAGGGTCAACTACGTACATAACGTCTGGAATTCTTGGCATGTCAGCGATTCCGCCTAAGAATTTCTCTAAGCGTTCGCGTTCTTTATTTAAACCAGCTACTTCTTTTTTAGGAAGTAACTCAAAAGTACCATCTGCTTCCATCGCATTGATTGATTTTAAGCGTGCAATACGTTTTTGGATTGTTTCCCAGTTTGTTAAAGTTCCACCTAACCAACGGTGGTTTACATAGAATTGACCTGAACGAATTGCTTCGTCTTTAATTGCTTCTTGTGCTTGTTTTTTTGTACCTACGAATAGAGCGATTCCGCCTTCGTCTGCTACATTTTTCATGTACTCATAAGCTGCATCAACTAATTTAACTGTTTTTTGTAAATCGATGATGTAGATTCCGTTTCTTTCTGTGAAGATATATTTCTTCATTTTTGGGTTCCAACGGCGAGTTTGGTGACCAAAGTGTACACCAGCTTCAAGCAATTGTTTCATTGAAATTACTGACATTTGTGTTTCCTCCGATTGTTTTTGTATTTCCCTCTTCAACCTCTCATTTTGACAAAAGAACTAATCGCTTAGCAACCCTTCTGCAATCAAGGTGAATGTGGATTTGTGGCTAGCATTCCAGCACACTCCTAGTATTATACAGATAAATTCACTTAGATGCAAGATTTTTCTATTAAAAAATAAACTTCAATAAAAGAATAATCACAAATAAATACCCAAAGATTGAATAAACCAAACTACTCGTTGCAAATTCTTCATCTGCACCATATGCTTTTGCTAAGATTGCCATGGAATTTTGGACAGGCATCGCTGATTGTAAAATAAACACATGGAGCATTAAACTAGGGACTGCAATCACCTTTGACAAAAGAATAACCACTAGCGGACTAATCAGATAACGCCCTAATAAAACGCCCAATACATCTTTATCTAACTTTAAGTTTTTAAAACCTGTTTGATAAATAATAATGCCAATAACAAATAGCGAAAGCGGGGTCGTCATTTGGCCCAGATAACGGGAAAAATCGCGCAATGGCGTCACAAGTGGGATCTCAAGCAACATCCAACATAAACCAATAAAAAAACCGAGTAAGGCTGGCGAAAATAATTTACGCAGCATAAATCGGAAACTAAAGGTTGTTTTTTTACCTGTTAACGTTAAATTGTCATTTTGAATCAAATAAATGCCCCATGTAAAAAAGAAGGTCGTATTACAAATATAATAAAGTAAAGCGTAAGGCACTGCTTTCTCACCAAAAACAGCAATATTAACAGGTAATCCCATAAAAATCGTATTTGAGGCCGTAAACATCACTCGAAAAACACCGGTACGACCAGCCGGAACCTTCGTCCATTTCGCATATAGTACACTAATAAAGTAAGTGAGCGCAATGGATATAGCGGGCAATAAGATTCCTTTAAACAAGGTCAAAAATTCCGCTTTTGTAAATTTTTCCGTCATATTTAAAAACATGCTTAACGGTAAAGTTAAATTTAATACCAATTTTGAAAAGGCATCTGCCACGTGATCGTCAAACCACTTCTTCCACGATAGTGCATAACCAACTAGCATAATCGCAAAAATTACCATAATATTTAAATATGCTTCTATCAAATAAATAAACACTCCTATCAACTTTTATTTTCTATCTTGTATTTTACCATGCTTTAAAGTTTATTGGCGCTTGTTTTCTCATTTTCTAATGAAGAAAGATTCTCTGAATGATTTTTCTAGGAATATACTTTATTTTTTGATATGATGAAGCAAAACCAACACAAGGAGGAATTCCGCTTGAAAAAAAGCGAACGTCACGCACTAATTGAAACTTTAATCCAAGAAAATGTTGTAAAAACACAAGAAGAATTACTCGCACTTTTAAAAGAGAAGGGCGTGAATGCGACACAAGCAACCATTTCTAGAGATATTCGTGAATTAAAACTTGTAAAAACAGCAGATCTCACTGGGCAAGTACGCTTTTTACAATTCCAAGAAGAAATCGAGGAATCAAACACCCAAACGACTCATCTGGAGCAACTCACACAAGACGTTGTGACAAAAGTTGATCGGGTACAATTTATGACGATTTTACATACCGTCGCAAACAATGCGCCGATTTTAGCTGCTGCGATTGATGAAATTACAATGAAGGAAAAAATTTGTACTTTAGCAGGTTTTGATATTGTTACGGTCATTTCCCCTGATGAAGCATCTGCGATTATTTTAGAAGATTTTTTCAAGAAAAACTTAGATTAAAAAAACGAGTGACTCCTATGAAGTCACCCGTTTTTTTGTGTTTCGAACAAAAAAATCTTAATAAGAAAAATCAATTAACATTTTTTCGTCTTTGTAAATCTTGCTTTTACGAATCTTGCGAAAATTGGTTGCATAACATAACGCTTCACGATAAGTTCTAAATCTTTTTTCCTTCGTTTCTTTCGTGGATGTGACAGCAATGACCGAATAATTCAATTCATTCAACTCCCTTTCCATTATGCTTGCGCAATTAAGCGACTTTTTTGACTCTGTACTTACACTATCGGCTGATTTCACTCATTGGTTAAGGCCTTGAGACCGATTCTGATTAAGATATAAATCCGCAAAAATAGGCCCACTTCCCACGGCAAAAAAATTGCAATGTGGGAAGCGAAACCTTATTTAGTCAGGTTCAATTATTTTTTACATTTTATCTGGTGCGTGTAATCCTAATAGACGCAAATCTTCTTTTAGTAAAACTGTTACGGCATAAACTAAAGCTAAACGCGCTTCTTTTTGTTCATCTTCAACTAAAATTTTAGTATTTGCATAATATTTATTAAAGGCCTGAGCTAATTTGATTGCGTGTTTTGCAATCACAGAAGGCTCATACTTATCGGCTGCTTGCAAAATGGTTTCAGGATAGCGTTGGATGTATTTCATTACTTCCCAACTACCTTCATCATTTAATGGATAAGCTTTGGTTTCGTCCGGCGTGAAATCGGCTTTACGCAAAATACTCATTGCGCGAGCATGTGCATATTGTACGTATGGACCAGTCTCTCCTTCAAACCTTACCACATCTTCTAAGGCAAAGTCAAAGTTGTTTAAGCGATCATTTTTCAAATCATGGAAAATAACTGCCCCCACACCAACTTGTTTGGCAACCTCTTCTTTGTTTTCGAGTGTTGGGTTCTTCTCACTAATTTGCTCTTTCGCTAAAGAGATTGCTTCATTTAGTACTTCTTCTAACAACACAATTTTCCCTTTACGTGTAGAGAGTTTTTTACCATCTTTCGTAATAAGACCAAATGGAATATGATGCATTTCATCTGCCCACGCAAAGTCCATTTCTTTCAAGACGGCTTTTAATTGCTTAAAGTGATAACTTTGTTCATTTCCAACTACATATAATGATTTTGCGAAATGATAGTTACGTTTACGGTAAAGTGCAGCTGCCATATCACGTGTAATATAAAGCGTTGCACCATCTGATTTTCGAATTAAAGCCGGATTTAAGTCATAAGCGGAAAGATCGACAATATCCGCCCCTTGATCTGAAGCCAGTAGATGCTTTTCTTCTAACAATTCGACAACCTCAGCCATTTTATCATTATAAAAAGCTTCACCATTTAATGAGTCAAAAGAAACTTCTAACATGTCATAAATCTTATTAAACTCTTTCATTGACTCATCGCGGAACCATTGCCATAACTGATTGGCTTCTTGGTTGCCATCTTCTAATTTCTTAAACCAAGCCCGTGCTTCATATTCTAAAGTCGCATCTTCTTCGGCTTTCTCATGAAAATCAACATAAAGACGCAATAATTCATTAATTGGGTGTGCTTTGACGGCTTCTTCACTGCCCCATTTTTTATAAGCAACAATTAGCTTCCCAAATTGTGTGCCCCAGTCCCCCAGATGGTTAATACGGATTGGTTGATAACCGATTTTTTCTAAAATAAAGCCAATTGAGTTTCCGATAACGGTTGAACGTAAATGGCCCATTGAAATTGGTTTGGCAATATTCGGTGAAGACATGTCAATTGGGACATTTTCACCCATCCCAATTGATTGATCACCAAAATGATTTTTTTCTTTTATTACTCGTGTTAAAACAGCTTCTGTGATTGCAGCTTTATTCATAAAGAAGTTTAAATAAGGCCCTACGACTTCAATCTTTTCAAAAGAAGTACCATCAATTTTTTCAGCCAATTCTTGTGCAATTTGTTGTGGAGCTTTTCGGTAAGCTTTTGCTAAACCGAACGCTGGAAAAGCAACATCTCCATGGTCAGCCGTTTTCGGGTTTTCTAAAAAATTTGCCACTTGTTCAAGCGTTAAATCTTCTTTTACAACCGCATAAATCGCTTTTGCTACGATTTCTTTATTATTCATTCTTTTTTCCTCCTAAATATCTATTCATTATGGTCAACACGCACTTGCTAATTTTCCTTATTTCTACACAAAAAAATCCCTAGTGTTCATCACACTAGAGACGAGACTACCCGCGGTACCACTCTAATTGTTCGTTTAACCGAACCCACTTTATCTAATAACGGTAGATGCCGTCTGCTAAGCAAATTTTCACAAGCGCGTTTCACTTTCTTTCTTTTCTTCGGCTCCCACCTTCCCGAATTCGCTTAAAAAAATTGAAAGTTACTTTTCTTGATCATCAAATCAATCATTCAATTGTTAAATCATAGCGATTATAACAAAAACTCTGCCGTTTTGCTAGCTATTTCATTCATCTTTTTTATTTGGAAAAACCAAACTTGGATTTGCGTTTAAGTCCATACACGCTAGTTGTCCTTGCGACAAAGTAACGTGGGCTGCTGCGCCAATCATTGCTGCATTATCACCACATAAACGTAACGGTGGGAAAATGACTTTAACTTGTGGCAGGTGAGTTTCAACAGCCACCGTTAATTTTTCTCTTAATCCTTGGTTTGCTGCAACGCCACCAGCGACAACGAGTTGCTTTACAGGATATTGCTCACAAGCGCGGACGGTTTTTGCCACTAAGACGTCAATCACACTCGCTTGAAAACTAGCTGCCAAATCAACTAAAACCAACTCTTCGCCTTTTTGTTTCGCATTATGAACTAAATTAATAAACGCACTTTTCAAACCACTAAAACTAAAGTCAAAGTTATCTTCATGCAACATCGCACGTGGAAACTGATAAGTGTCTTGTCCTTGATGGGCTAGTTGATCAATTTCTTTCCCGCTCGGGTAAGCCAAACCAAGTACACGTCCAACTTTATCATAAGCCTCACCGGCCGCATCATCACGCGTTTCGCCAATAATTTCAAACGATCCATCTTCGGCCATATAAACAAGTTCGGTATGCCCACCACTAACTAAAAGAGCCATTAAAGGAAAAGCTAGCTCCTCGACTAAACGGGCAGCATAAATATGTCCGGCCATATGATTGACTGGAATTAAAGGTAATTGATGCGCCCAAGCAAAAGCCTTTGCTGCTGAAATTCCAATTAATAAAGAACCAACTAAACCCGGTCCTTGCGTTACTGCTACTGCGGTTAAGTCTTCTACCGTAACATTGGCTTCTTCTAGCGCTTCTTCGATACACAAAGTAATTTGTTCCACATGATGACGACTCGCTACTTCAGGCACAACACCACCAAATCTTTGATGGCTTTTGATTTGTGAAGCGACAATATTACTTAAGATTTCTACGCCATTTTCAATTACTGCAACACTCGTTTCATCGCAGCTACTTTCAATTGCTAATATTAATTCTCTCATTCTTTGTTCCTTCTCATCTTTTTTTCACCATTAAAATTGCCTTTTCAACTGGATTTTGATAATAATTTTCACGTTCTCCAATGACTTCAAAACCACTTTTTTCATATAAATGGCGCGCTACTTTATTTGACTGACGAACTTCTAAAAAAATTTGACGGATTTCTGCTTTTTTCGCCTGCTGATTTAACTGCCCCAAAAGCGCATAACCGATTTTCCCCCCTTGATAAGCAGGTAATACGACAACATGCATAACTTCAATTTCATCAAAAATTTGATGAAAAGCAATGAATCCAATGATTTTCGTTTCTTCTAACCAGATTAAATACTGGCTATACGGATTAACCAGATCCTCTTGGAATTGCTTTTGATTCCATGGTGAACCGTGTAAGTAACTTTTTTCGGCAACTTCATATAGTTTTTCAGCTAAATCAAGTGGTTCATAATTTTCTTTTGTGATAATCATAAATATTTCACCATATCAATTGCATCTTCATTTTCTTCTGTATAATAATTTTTAATTACTTTGCGTGAAACAAAGTCCAATCGACGATAAAAACGTTGCGCATCTTTATTGCCTATCCGTACTTCAAGTGACATCGTTTGGCAACGATTTTTATAAGCAAATTTTTCTGCTTCTGCCATTAAAATTGCTCCTAACCCAAAATTTTGCCATGCAGGAATGAGTGCGATATTCGTAATATGCGCATCCCCTCGAAAAACACGGACCCCCATAAACCCAATCATTTCCCCTTCATGAATCACCGCTAAATATAAGTGAGGATAGCGAGAATAAATTTCTGCCAAAAAAGCACTTTTAGTCCACGGTGTTTCCCCAGCATAAGTCAAACGTTCAACATCTAATAAAGCTTTCATATCAGAAAATTCAATTTGACGAATGACAAAAAGTTGGTTTTTTAAAGTAACATTTTGGGGTTTATATTTTATTTTTCGATTTTTTAAAAAAGTATACTGAAAAGGATTAAATTTTTTCCACATAACTTTCAGCTCCTGCTTCATGCGTAGCCAGCCAATTTTCTTCTGCTTCAACTAATTTTAAATAATCCGGTAAAAAAGCATGGATATCTTTTTCTGGTTGGGCAAGCGCTCCTAATTGAGCTAAAGTAATGCCATTCGGGTATTGCCAAGCTGGTATTGTATTGATTTGTGCTTTGGGTAATTTTTTCTGGATTTCTGCTTGAAAGTCAGCCACATCAACACCGACAAAATAGACCGATTGATCTTGGAGTTTTTCACACAATTGTTCAAATGAAAGATGTTGATCGGCGACAATTGTTTGTAATTGACCATCTAGCCATTGGTACACCCCTGCATAGACATTTTGGCGACGAGCATTAAATATAGGGACAATCCAACCAGTCACACCAACACAATTAGCTGCTAGTGTTTTTAAGCTTGAAACACCAACGAGTTCGATTTTTAAAGTATCAGCTAATGTTTTCGCCGTTGTAACGCCAATTCTTAAACCGGTATAAGAGCCTGGTCCTTGTGCCACGACAATTCGGTCAAAGTCACTTGGCTTGATGCTAATTTTTTGAGTTAAATCTTCTAAAGCTGGCATTAATGTCGTGCTATGATTTTTATTTAAAGTTGTTTGAAGCTGACCTAAAATCTTGTGATCTTCCATTATCCCAATTGCTAATGTCTGATTGGAAGTATCCAGAGCTAAAATCTTCATCTTTTTCCCTACCTTTTAGATATTCCTATTCAGTTTATCATAAAACATGGATTAGATACAATTGAGATTTCCCTAAACAAACAGAAAAGAGCAGCCTTTAGAAAAATAAAAGGCTACTCTTTCGTTTATTCAATTCCTAAAGGTAAATCATAAGAACCACCTTGATTGTGAAGCTGCTTCAATGCTTTTTTGACAAAGTTTGCTCCCTCGACCTTTTCATTCACACTTGGACTGATATAAAGTTCATATGCCCCTTTGGCTACCTCATTACGAAATTCAGCAATCGTCGTAAATTCTTTTTCAAATCGATTATAAACAGAGCCAAACTGTAAAAATTGATGGGTATCACTTCCCGCTAAGACCGGCTTCCCATATTTTTTTGCTATATCTATAATTTTTGGATAGTTTTCTTTTCCAACAACCGCCATGTCTTTGCCGTTTAAATCAAAGAAATCATATTGTTGAATGAGTGTCTCAGGTAGTAATAAATTGTGAACTCCTTGCCGGTAAACATGTGCTGCACCAAAAAGAACATCATACTTTTTAATCAGAGGAAAAAGTTCTGCCGCCGGTAAAAATTCCTCTACAGAAGAAAGACGCAAAATTTCTTCTCTTAAAGCTAGAATTGTTTCATAGCGACCGATAACTAAATTATGCCCGCCTTCTTGCATGTCGATTTCAAGGCCAGGAAAAACACGCACTCCTTCAACTAGAAAGGCATCCCCTTGTCTTGGATAATTTTGATTAATAAATTGATAGATATGATCAAATTCCTGCGTATTAAAATGCTCCGTCAAACATAGTGCTTCTACACCACGTTTTTTAGCTTCTTTATAAAGTGTTTGAGTATATTTTTTTGAAAAAGGTAAATATTTCGCTAATTTACCATGTGTATGCGTGTCAAGAATCAAGTGAAAAACTCCTTTTTATCATAATTGATTGGATAAAATAAATAAAACAACAAAATAACAACAGGAACCTAGTAAAAAGTAACCATCTCGGCTTTTGAAGGAAAGATGATTTAATTTCATCTGTCGAACAGCTTTATTTTCTAAAGCGCGATGAAATCCTTTTATCTCTAACACTTCAACCGTCGTTCGACTTCTTTTCGCCATATTTAACATTAAAGGATAAAAAGCTTGTATCATAATTTTTAATTGATAAAAAATACGTTGGCTTTTCCCTTTCAAGCCGGTTCCATTCGGTCGAATACCTCGAATTTTATAAGATAATAAAATCATCTGATACTCTTCCATTAAAATTGGTAAAATGCGATAGGAAAAAGAAAAGCCAAAAGAAAATTTTTCTGGTAAGCCAATAGCCATTAAGCCACTAGCTAATTTATCTGGGTCCATCCCGGCAAATGCGCAAATAGCTGCAAGTGAAACAACCGCTATTTTTAAAGTTAATCGGAGTAAAGGAAAGATACTTTCCCAACCACCTCCAAAAAACAAAGTAAATACAAATAAAAAACCCGTTTGAGAAAATATACCTAAACAAAAAATAAATAACACCAAAGGCACTGTATCAGCTATTTTCGTTAAAACTGCCACAAATAAAAACAATCCAAACAAAACAACCATATCGGAAACAAACCACGGAAGCAAGCCAAAAATAATATACCAAACAAACATTGTTCGCGGATCTAAACGTGCAATAAAATTCCCATTACGTCCATAAGCATTTTTTAAAACTTGGCTCTTAATAAAATCCATGTTTATTTTTTCAATAAAACGACTATTTTCCAATTTTCACTTTACCTCCTCTAAGCAATCCATCCATTGAGGAATTGAAAAAATCGCATCTGATCCTAATTTTCGACTTAAAGCAACTAATTCAGGTATTTGAATTCCTGCTTGCTTTAGTAGTATTGGATTATTAAATACTTCTTCTCGCGTACCATCCCCAACAATTTGTCCGTTGTTCATTACGATAATTCGTTCCGCCCATTCACAAACTAGCTGCATGTCGTGGGTTGCAATAACAATCGTCTCAATTGCAGTTGTCAAAGATTTTAACGTTTGTGTAATTTTTTTTCGAGTCGCTAAATCTAAACTTGCCGTTGGTTCATCTAACAATAAACATGTTGGTTCCAATGAAATACCAATTGCAAGTGACGCACGCCGCATCTGCCCACCACTAAGCAAACGACCATCGCGATTTCTAATTTCAATCAAATCAAATTGCTCTAATAAGCGTTGGGTTCTTTTCTTATAATCTTTCACACCACGTGCTTTTAAAGAAAAGGCAATGTCTTTTTCAATGGAATCTTCAATAAACATGTTTTCTGCATTTTGATACACATAGCCAATTCGTTCAGCAATTTCTTCTGTTTTCATTTGTAAACCATCTAACTGATCCAGTATCATTTGTCCTTGTGTCGGTTTGATTAAACCAACGCACAACTTCATTAAACTAGATTTTCCAGCACCATTATTGCCAATAATCGCTATTTTTTCACCTTGACGAATCGTTAAATCTAACTGATCGATTACTTTTTTTGGTTGCTCATTAATTCGTGGATATGTGATTGTCATTTTTTTAAACTCAATAAAAGGCATTCGTCGTTTGGATTGGTCTAAAGGAGCTTTTGAAGGACTGCTCGAGTACAATGAAACGCCCGACATAAAATCAAGTGCTTCCGTTTGATTAATTGGTAATAGTCGCGACTTTTGATGCCCTTTTTTAATCATTTCATGAGCTAGTAGGGTCACTTGCGGCGGATAAACACCTGCATTTATCAATTCTTCAACCTTTTGCAAAGCCATTTTCGTCGGTAAAAACCAAGAAATTTGTTTTTCTTTCATCAATAAAACAGAGTCACAATAACGACCAATAAATTCAGAATTGTGTTCAATCACCAAAATTGTTTTGCCTAATTTTTGATTTAGATAAGCAAGATTTTCGTATATTTTATTGGCATGAAATGGATCTAATTGAGCAACAGGTTCATCTAGAACAATGATTTCTGGTGCCATCACCAAAACGCCTGCTAAGGCTAATAAATGCTTTTGTCCACCGGATAATTGCCAAACATATTCATCTGCCAAGTGTGCTAAATCTAATGTCGCTAGAACTTCTAACGTCATTGCTTCGTAGTTTTTTTCGCCTTCATTTAATAATCCATAAGAGGCGTCATCTAGGACTTTTGGTCGAATGATTTGATTTTCAAAATCTTGATAGACATACCCGATTTTTTTAGCGATGGTAGCCGGGCTCTTTTGACGAATTTCTTCCCCTTCTAAAAAAATCGCTCCTGTTAAATCCCCATCAATAAAATGAGGGATGATTCCATTTAACAACTTACAAAAAGTTGACTTTCCAGCACCGTTATCGCCCACAATTGCTACAAAAGAACCTTTCGGGATAGATACTGTCAAATCATTCAAGGCTTTATTGGGGGCATCAGCATAAGTAAAACTAACATTTTTTAACTTTATCATCAGGCTTCCTCTTCACGAAGTTTATTATTTTCTTTTAATTTAACGACTAAAAATAAGACAATCGCAAGGGCAACCAATATTCCTACCGCATAAGCTAAAATACTTTCAGCCCACGACGCCTCAAAGCTAATGAGCTCAACACCGACCGTCGAAGCTAACTCCATCGTGGTCGCAATGGCCATCAAAAGAGCACTCAAAATCAAAAACTTACCTGTCATCACTTCTTTTATCGTTGGGCGTAGTTGTGGCGTACGTTTACGAACACCTAATAAAGGTTCAATTTTACCGTATAAACGCGGCACTAGATACAAAGTTGGTAATACACAAAATAAAATACCTGAAAATAAAATATCATTTAATGCACTAAATAACTCAACAAAAACAACTGATTGCGGTAGACCAGTAACTACCTCAAAATCTTCAACTGCTAAAACGACTTTTAAAATATCAACGACTGCCCCTAAAATTTGATGAATAGCAATCCCTGTGATCGATGCAACAGCTACTTGTCGCTTATTTAAAGGATTCTTCACTAACATCCCAGCCACATAAATTCCTAAAGAAAACAAAATGAACTTTTCTACTTCACTAAGTCCACTAAATTGCCCTAACATAATTTCGCTAAAAACAACCTCCCCTGTTGCGGCACCGATAGCGGCAGAAAATGGATCAAATAAAATCGCTAAAGTTAACGGAATAAACGCAAAATATTCCACCGAAAATTCAATTACGCCTAAATGGATCGAGGGGATCAATTCTGTAAAGAGTGTTGCAAGTCCATACAAAGACATTGATAAGACAAAAACCATCATTTTTTTTGACTGACTCAGTTGATAAACTTCTTTTGATTCAAACATTCTTAATTCCTCCTTTTTAATAAACTCATCATATAAAACGATTGTTAATGTCCCACGTATTTTAAGTAAATTACCCGTAAACATTTTTATGATAGTTGTTAAGAATTCGATTTTATTAACTTTAATGGATCCATTCGTACTATATCACGCTAAAAAAACTGCCTCTCCCGTAGGATAGACAGTTTTTATCGCTATTTTTTAATTTTAGTTGAGTCACGTAGGACAAGCTCCGTGCCTACTGTAATTTTCCGTGAAACGGGTGCTTCTTCTTGCATTAATTCAAGTAGCGTCGTCACCGCTAACTCCCCCATCCATTCCGTATAAACCCGAATGGTTGACAAAGCTGGGGAAACATATTTTGCAACGGACACATCGTTAAACCCAATAATCGAGATGTCTTCTGGAATTTTCAACCCGTGTGCTTGAATGGCGCGCATCGCTCCAATGGCTAACGCATCACTTGAAGCAAAAAAAGCACTTGGATAAGTTTCTGTTGTTGCCAAATAATTTTCCATTGCAGCAAATCCGGCTTCAATCGTGAAATCGGCCGCTAAATGATAACTTTCCTGATACATTTTCAAACGTTGAAGTGATTCACGAAAAACAAGCCAGCGCGTATCGGTAATTTCGTGACCGCTTTCTTTGGTAAACTCCAAGCCTGAAAGTATTCCTATTTCTGTGTGACTTTCTTTGATAAAATGATCAATCACAAGTTGAACACCTTGCGCAAAATCAACAACTAATGAATTATGCCCCAGTGACATCGCGTCAAAATCAACAAACAACAATTCACCACTTAGATTTTCTAAACGTTTTACTTGTTTTTGATCAAATTTCCCTAACGCAATTGTGCCTTGTGTTTGAGTATCAGATAACTCACTCATCGCTTCTTTAATGACACGCACATTTAACTCTTCCGCTTTTTTTTCAATTCCCAAACGAATGGCTAAATAATACAAATCCGCGAGTTCTTCTTCGCTATCGTACCACTGCACTAAACGCAAAGTAACCAATTCTCGCTTTTTGTTTTTATGTTTAGTGTAATTTAAAGCTTCCGCAATTTCAAAAACCTTTTGCTCTGTTTCTTTACTAACGGACAATTCCGGATCGTAATTCAAAACTCTTGAGACGGTTGCAGGAGAAACACCTGCTTTTTTTGCAATATCTTTAATCGTAGCCATTCGTTTCTCCTTTCTTATTTATAGACTTGCTACAAAAGCATGAAACGCTGCTTGACCTGCTTGATTGCGTTTAAAGACACCGGCATCTTCTAAGACACGTGCAAAAATCAAGCCCACTTCTTCTTGAACAATTTTTTTGACATTTTCTTTGGTGAATGCGTATTTCTCTTGCATTGTTTGTGCCCAAGGTAAATGATAATTCGCCATCGCATTCGTTTCATCTAGAAGATATTTTTCCACTTCAACTAATTCTTTTGCTAGGCGAGGAGGCAAGACAGCTAAGCCCATCACTTCAATTAAGCCGATGTTCTCTTTTTTAATGTGTTGCACGTCTTGATGTGGATGGAAAATGCCATCTGGATGTTCTTCTGAGACATTATTATCACGCAATACTAAATCCATTTCAAACAACTCGCCACGACGACGAGCAATTGGCGTGATCGTATGATGCGGTGTGCCATCTTCACTATAAGCTTGAATCGAAAGCTCTGGCACCGAATAGTTTTGCCATTTTGCTAAAATCATTTCAGCTGCATCGACTAATGCTTTTTGATTGATGCTTTGCAAACGAATGACCGACATTGGCCAATTCACAATCCCTGCTTGTACACTTGAAAACCCAGGAATATTAAAAGAATGTTCAATTGGAGCTTTGGCCATTGCAAAATCATAGCGCCCCCCTTGATAATGATCATGCGATAAAATCGAGCCACCAACAATTGGCAAATCAGCATTAGAACCCACAAAATAATGTGGTAAGACTTCAACGATTTTAATTAAGCGTTCAAATGTCGCTCGATTGATCTTCATCGGACGATGCTCTTCCGATAAGATAATACAATGCTCGTTGTAATAAGCATAAGGTGAATATTGAAATCCCCAAGCTTGGCCATCTAAATTCATGCGAATAATCCGATGATTCGTCCGCGCAGGATAATTCATGCGCCCTTGATAACCTTCATTTTCCATACAAAGCATACATTTAGGATAATTCACACTTGCGAGATTCTTTTGGGCCGCAATTTCTTTCGGATCTTTTTCTGGTTTTGATAAATTAATCGTAATATCTAACGCGCCATATTGTGTTTCAATTGGAAAAACAATATTTTTAGCAATTGCACGTGTTTTGATATAGTCATTTCTTTGACACAATTCAAAAAAGTAATCCGTTGCTTGTTGCGGGCTTTTTTCATAGTGCTGGGCAAAAAAGGCATTCACAACAGAAGGAGGAGGCGTTAAGAAATCCATCAGTTCTGCTTCTAAAATTTCGATTTCGGCTTGCGTATCGCCAATCACTTGGTTTTCTTGTGCTCTGATAATTAATTGATCCATTAAATTAATTGGTAAAGTCGTTAAAGGTAAAACAGATACTTCCTCAGCTAAAGAGTCTTCACCAATTATAGCTAAAATACGATTTTGAACATATAAACGGTCCATTTCCATCCAACCACCAGCTTGAATCGCTGCTGTGGTAAAGTCTACAATCACTTGACTTATTGTCATTTTAACAACCCCTAATCTGCATAACCACTTGGATGGCTGACATGCCAATTCCAAGCTGTTTCAATAATTTTTTTCACATCCGTGTAGACCGGTTGCCACCCTAAAATTTCTTTCGCTTTTTGACTTGAAGCGACTAAAGAACCCGGATCACCCGCTCTTCTTGGTGCTATCATTGCCGGAATTTCTTTGCCTGTAACGTCACGAGCTGCTTCTAGCATTTCTTTCACTGAATAACCATTGTTTGACCCTAAATTAAAGACATCACTTTTATTTCCAGCTTTTAAATACTCAAGCGCTAGAATGTGAGCCGCAATTAAATCTTCAACATGCACATAGTCACGAATACAAGTGCCATCTGGTGTGTCGTAGTCATCACCAAAAATTGAGAGCGCCTCTCTTTGCCCTAGAGCAACTTGTAAAATAATTGGAACAAGATGGGTTTCTGGCGTGTGGTCTTCCCCGATTGAGGCATCACTTTTAGCACCGGCAACATTGAAGTAACGCAAAGCCACAAACTTCATACCATAAGCTTCGTCACACCACTTCATCATTTTCTCCATCATTAATTTACTTTCACCGTAAGGATTCTTTGGATTCGTTGGTGTTGTTTCGACAATCGGATTTTCTTTAGGCTCACCATATGTCGCTGCTGTCGAAGAAAAAACGATATGTTTCACGTCATATTCTTGCATAACTTCCAATAAAATTTGCATCCCATAAACATTATTATTAAAATATTTTAACGGTTTTTCAACAGATTCACCAACTAAAGAGCTCGCAGCAAAGTGCATGACCCCTTCAATTTTTTCTTGTTTAAAGACTTCTTGAACAAACGATTTATCCCGTACATCCCCTTCATAAAATGTTGCTTGTGGATGTACCGCTTGACGGTGTCCGGTCAATAAATTATCAATGACAACTACTTTATACCCTTTTGTTATTAACTGGTCTACCGCATGTGAACCAATATAACCAGCTCCACCTAGTACTAAAATTGACATGAAACCACTCCTTTGATCGTTTTTAAGCTAATTTGCGTGCCCCATCATCAATACTCGCTTGATAAATGTCAGTCGCATAACCAATTTTCTCTAAGTATTGTTTAGAAACATTTGCGACAAAATCTTCCCAATCACTTGCTTTGACCAGTGCAATCGCACATCCACCAAAACCAGCTCCCGTCATACGGGCCCCTAGTACACTTGGATGAGCTTGAGCGGCTGCGACAAGTGTATCTAATTCAATCCCTGTTACTTCATAATCCTCTTTTAAAGAAGCGTGAGAAGCGTTTAACAATTGACCAAATGCGACTAAATCGCCGGCTTGCAAGGCTTCTTTTGCTTTTAGTGTTCGTTGATTTTCCGTTACCGCATGTTTTGCCCGTTTCACTAAAGTTTCATCAGCAATTAAATTGGTATGTGCAAAAAATGTTGCTTCATCGAGTTGACCGAGCGTTTGAATGGCTAATTCACTTTGCAAACGACGAAGTGCTTCTTCACATTCACTGCGACGCTCATTGTATTTAGAATCAGCTAACTCCCGACGTTTATTTGTATTCATGATTGCAACCACGTACTCCCCAAATTCAGCAGGCACCACCTCATATTCAAGTGTATTCGTATCCAAAAGTAGGGCATGGTCTTTTTGGCCCATTCCAATCGCAAATTGATCCATGATACCTGAATTTACCCCAATAAATTCATTTTCAACTTTTTTACCTGTTTTAACTAAGTCTAACATTGCAACCTCTAAGTCATATAAATCACGTAGAATAACACCTGTTAAAAGTTCAATCGAAGCCGACGAAGAAAGACCTGCTCCATTTGGAATGTTGCCATAATAAACAACTTCAAATCCTTGCTCAATAGGGTAACCGGCTTCTTTTAAGAAACGCACCATGCCTTTAGGATAGTTCGTCCAGTCATGTGCTTTATCATAATCTAAATTGCTTAAGTCAAATTCAATAATCCCTTTTTCAGGAAAATTTTCAGAATACAAACGAACTTTTTGATCTTCCCGTTTTTTAGCTAAGCCATAAGTTCCAATTGTAATGCTCGCAGGAAAAACATAGCCCCCATTATAATCTGTATGTTCTCCAATTAAATTAATTCTTCCTGGTGCAAAATACTCACCTGTTGCTTCCTCACCAAATTTTTCTACAAAAATACGTTTTAAGTCTTTTTCCATCTCCGTCACTCCTTTTATTTTCGTTAGTAAATATATTGTAAAACATTTAGTAAAATATTTCAATAGTTTTTATTTAATCGTTTTCGTGGTTTTCTCTTTTCAAATAGCAACAATTGCTTCATAATAAGAATAGATAACTAAAGTGAGGTGAAAGAACAATGAAAAAATTCGTATCTGGTTTCGTCGTTGGTTCTTTAATTACAACTGCAACAACCGTTTGTTTATTAGCGACAATTAAAAAAACGGTGATTGATCCGTTGGATGAAAAAGACGCCATGTTTGAAGAAAGTCGTAAAAAAGCAAATCGTAAAAGTTTTGCCCGCTAGTAAGCCAAAAAAACCTTTGAAGAATGACGCATTCTCCAAAGGTTTTTTTATCATCTTATTTTGCTTTTGTTTTACCAGTCCAATCCTGGTAACCACCTTTTAAAACATAGATATCCGTAAAACCATTTTTCTTTAATTTTGACGCCGCACGCACACTTAATGTTTTCGTTTGGTCATACAAATAAATCGGTTGATCTTTACGCAAACCATTCATCGATTGTGCAAAAACTGTAAAAGGAATATTGCGTGCGCCTAAAATATGGCCCGCATTAAAATCATCCTTTTCGCGTACATCAATAACTTGAGCTTTACGCATGCCTTCTTTGAACTCTTCTTCGGTTAGAACTTTAGCAGAACGCTTGCCCATGATGTAATAAAACAACCAGTTCAAACCAATCAATAACAATACTGAAGCTAAAAATAAATTTAACCATAAAAGAAATTTACCCATTTAATGACGACTCCTCTAATCTAAAAACTGCATAGCTAATGATGAAGCACCAATTACGCCTGCATCATTGCCTAGTTCTGCTAATTTAATTTTTGTGCTTTGGTTAACTTGCGGGAAAGTAAATTGGAAGAAGTATTTTTCAACACGACTACGTAAAAATTCTCCAGCTGCACTTACCCCACCACCTAAAACAATGCTTGATGGATTCAACGTATTGCCTAAATTTCCACAAGCTAAACCTAAATAAAAACAAACTTTATCGACAACCATTAAAGCAAAATCATCGTTTTCTTGCGCTAACTCAAAAACGTCTTTACTTGAAATATCTTGCCCGTCATCTAAACGACGCTTTAATTCAGAATCGCCTGCATACTCTTCGGCTAAGTGACGCGCCACTCGCACAACACCCGTCGCACTTGAGACCGTTTCTAAACAACCAACTTTACCACAAGTACAAGGGAAACCATTTGGGTCAACCGTAATATGGCCAATTTCACCCGCACAACCTGCCACCCCATGAAGCAACAAGTTTTCCATGATAATTCCGCCACCAACACCAGTACCTAAAGTAATAAAGATGACATCAGGATTATTTTCCCCGGCACCTTTCCAACGTTCACCCAAAGCAGCGACGTTCGCATCATTATCCATCGCAAACTTAATTCCTGTTCCGGCTTCAATTTGATCACGAACCGGTTGCAATGTTTTCCAATTTAAATTATAAGCGCCAATTACAGTACCATTTTCACGATCAACACTTCCAGGTGTCCCCATGCCAATGCCAATAAAGTCTTCTGCTTTTAATCCATATAATTCTAAATGATGATTCACTGAAGCAATAATATCTGGCACAATATGTGAACCCTCATCCAAAATATTCGTTTCAATACTCCATTTTTGCTGAATTTCGCCTTCTTTAGTTAAAATGGCGAACTTCACTGTTGTCCCACCTAAATCAATTCCAATTAACTTTTTTTCTGACATTGTTACTTTTCCTCCCGACTAAGCTCAATTTGATGTTCTCTTTTTAAAATGGTCCATGCTCTAAGATAGGTTTGTTGATCGATTAAACGCCCCTCATATAAGTGCTTAACCTCTTGCGACATCATTTCGATATCATAAATTCTTTTGCCAAGATAAATAATAATTCCGAAACGTTTGAGTAGCTGCTGTACGTCATACAAACTTTCCATTTAAAAACACTTCCTACATTATACTATAATTGTTATTTTTTGAAACCTAAAATCCGACTTAAACTTTTTATTATGGGTGTCTACTTAACAAATCATTTTACCAAAGATAAATTGATTGAATGTTTCTTATCTGTTCTCATATTATTCATTGATTTATAAATTTCTATATCTCATAAACCCATAAAATAAACAAAAACCAACGATAAAAATTAAGATTAATGCAGACAAAATTTTAACATGAATCGAATAGGTTTTTCCAACTCTTGGTGGAAACCCAACTAAATTTCCCATCAAGATTCCGCCGACTAAACCACCTAAATGCCCAAGTAGATCAATCGAGCGATCAAACATCCCAAAAATAAAACTCAACGCAACAAATAAAGCAAACTGCCGAACCATCGCTTGAATCGCATAATTATTTTTAAAATGATAACCCAAAATAGCAAACGCACCAAACATCCCAAATAAAGCCGTACTTGACCCCGCCGATTGTACGCGCGGATCATTAAACGCAAAACTCAGTAAATTCCCAAGCACACCGCTCATTAAATAAATGGCAAAAAAGCGCCAATGCCCATAAATCGCTTCAACTTGTTGTCCCATATAATAAAGTACCACTGAATTAACCGCAAAATGCATTAAACCAAAATGAATAAACATCGGCGTAACAAAGCGCCAAAACTCTTGATTAAAAACAATGGATGGGCCAAACATCGAACCACGAAACTCAATTAATAAGCTTGGAAAGACATACGCCAGTAAAAAAACTGCCGTTTGAATAGAAAGAAAGCTTAAAGTAATAAAAGGTTGATTCTTTAAATTTTTAAAATTTATTTTATTCATTTACTGCCCCGCCTTTATAAGAATCTGTGTAAATTTTTTGTACAGGAATATCAAATTCTTCTACTTCCCAATCATCATATAATTGCTCTGAGAAAACCAAACTACATGTTTTCCCTTGATAATCAGCTAAATAGCGGTCATAAAACCCACCACCAAAACCAATGCGAAACCCCCGACTAGAAAAAAGTAAACCGGGAACAACAATTAAATCAATTTCATCTTTAGGTAAAAATAAATTTGAAAGCGGCTCTTCCACTCCAAATTTCGTTGTCGTATATTCCGTCTGCGTATCCACTTCATAAAAGGCTAAACGTCTTTCAGGCAATGACTTTGGCACTAAAACTTTCTTTCCTTCTAAAAAAGCTTGTCGCATCACTTTACTTGTATCAAACTCAAAATCGACTGCTTTCACAACCGCAACTGACTGCGCCTCTTTCCACTGCTTTGAAGCAAAAAATAATGCTAAGATTTGTTTTTCTTTTTTATTTTTTAATTTTTCATGACGTGCCAATTCTTTTAATTTTTGAATAGCAAACTGTCGTCTTTCTTTTTTATCCATCATCCACACTCCTACTGAAAATAGTACCGAAAAACAGACAGAATAGCAAACTGAAATCACTTATTCACAAAAAGTTCAAAGATGAAAAACGTATTTAGAAAATGAATAGCCAAAAATACATTTTCATACAATGGCTAGTTTTTGTTTTACCGATAACAAATTTTCAAATATTCGAGTTTAAAACCAGATATAAGCTAGGTTGGCTGAATAGATTGCGGTACTTTTAAGTCGCCGATTGAGTTAATGCAATTTGCTTACTTCCTTTCAATAATTAGCAATCACGATAAGGTAGTTCTTACTTACTATATATTTCAGCATCTCTATTCACACGTACTTTAGCACGTGTTATAATAAACACATAGAAAGGAGACAGGAATGAATGCGAAACAAGTGATTAAAATATTGAATCAAGATGGTTGGTATCTCGATTCCCAACGCGGGAGTCATAAGTATTACAAACATCCTAGTAAAAAAGGAAAGGTGACCGTTGCTGACCATGGCAAAAAAGAGATACCTCTCAAAACACTTAACTCCATTTGGAAAACAGCGAGTCTGAAATGATATGCTAGCTTCCAAGCATTCTATCTATCTCAAAAGAAAGGATTGATTCTATGTATCTTTATTATGCCGTTTTCAATTTTGAAGATGAGGCTATTAACGTTTCGTTCCCTGATTTAGAAGGTGCTGTTACTTTTGGCGAAAATATGCATGAGGCACTCTATATGGCAAAAGACTTACTAGCTGGATGGCTTTTAGGAGAAGAAGAAGATGGCAATACTTTTCCCATCCCTACTGAACCGAATGATATTAATGCCAAAAAAGGCGATTTAGTCATCCCTATTGAAGTAGATCTTGATTTTTATCGTAGAAAATTCGACAGTACTCCAATCAAAAAGACTTTAACTATTCCTAATTACCTAAATGATTTAGGTAAGAAAGCAGGCATCAACTTCTCTCAAACTCTAACAGAAGCTTTAAAAGAAAAATTAGGCGTTTAATTGTATTCAACAAAAAGATTGCTCAACTAGTATTGTGCGATCTTTTTGTTGCGATTAATCACCGCATAGTTTACAGATACAACCTTGTCTTTTGCAGCACTTACGGAGAGATTATTAGCCACCAAAGTGTTTATGGTCGTTCTTCACGTATTGCAGAGAAAGCAGAATTGCCTAATATTGGTTTGCACGGCTTCCGTCACACGCACGCTACTTTGTTATTCGAGAGTGGTGTAAACATCAAAGAGATTCAACATCGCTTGGGACATTCCGATATTTCTATGACAATGGATGTGTATACGCACGTCACGGATAGCGTAGAAAAGAAGGCAATTTCAACATTAATTGAACACTTTGGTTTTTAGCGAACGTAGTCAAAAGCGTAGTCAAAAACTTTCCTAAAAAACAAAAAAGAGCTAGAAACCCTGACACACAAGGCTTCTAGCTTCGACTAAACGTTAATTATTTAGTTTCACGGTGTAAAGTAACTTTTCTTTCACGTGGGCAGTATTTTTGTTTTTCTAAACGATCTGGAGTGTTACGTTTACTTTTGCTTGTTAAGTAGTTACGTTCTTTACAAGAAGTACATTCTAAAGTGATGTTTACGCGCATGATTTTCCCTCCCATACAAAAAGAATTCTCTAAGACATTTCTCAGACTTGAATATAATAGCATGATTCTGTAACAAATGCTAGTCTTTTTTTGAAATTCGTTAAGTAGTTTTACTTGACGAATTATTTTTTATTTAAAATCATTGGTTTATCTATTTTGAGTTGTTTTTTTGTTTAGAATCTTTTTTTATTGTTACTGAACGAATGTCATTATGATCTTAAAGGCGTTTTGTCAATGCTTTGTATGGTATTCTTAAAAATAAGAACCTATGATTTCAACCTAGAAGCCTATTTTGAAGTTCATTCATTTTTATTTTTCGCTTTGTTAAATTCGTCAAGTAAAACTACTTACATTTTTGTCTTCTATTTTCCAAACCTTCTTTTTCTCATTCTAAGCTTCTTTCATGCTTATACGAAAAAAACAGCATACAAACTTCATTCAGAAGAGGTATGCTGTTTTTTTATCGCTAATATAGCTTCACTTATTTTAGTATCTTAAAATCGCAATCAAAGCTTTTTGGCCAGGGGCATCTGCTTGATCTAATAACGAAACTTCTCCCCCGTGGTTAATTACATCAATCGCAATCGTATTTAATTCTTGACGCCAATCGTATTCTTCATCGACGTTTTCACCAAAACCTGGAACTAAATTCGAAGTGGCAATAAAGAGTTGTGAAATACGTCCTAGGCTAGCCGTTTGTTTAATATCAGCTAGTTGATCATAATATTTCGCTTCAATTAATTTTTTATAATTTGAAATTTGTTTTTGAGCTAATTCAATGGAAATAATTTCTGCTCCTCTAGATAATTCAGCAACGCTTAAAGAAGTTGGAGATAAAGGAACGCCGACACCTTCAGTTGAAACAATATTTTTGGCATACTTTTTGAACATCGCTTGATTCTCTGGTAAACCAAAAAGATAAAGGGGTAATTTTTCTTCTTTTTCAATAAAATTGCGTAAAAAGTCCCCGATTGCAATATAATAGTTCGCCCAGTCAATAGCAACTTCTTCTTCTTTATCACTTGTTCCGTGTTGTCCAGAACCGCTCGCATTCCCCGAGGAACGGAAATTCGCGCCGCCTCCAGTAATTTCTTCTCCTAAAGCTTTTTTCAATGTTGTGGGGGCTTCTTCTGGTAATTCAACTGTATTTAATCGATTGTTCTCCATTTTGTACAATGACATGGAATCGCGATTTAATGCTAATAAATAATAGTCGTAATTGTATTGTGCGTTTTTTATAATTGCAAGCAAGTAAGGTGTATCCCCTACATAGTACTGATCATCAACTTCAATGTTTAGATGGTGCACCAATGTTTCTTCTGGTGTCAAAATAATCGCAATACTTTTTGTCGTATTACGCCAAAAGTCTGCGCTGTTTAAAATGGCGTCTGCTTTTGTTTGAATTTGGTTCCAATCTAAATCTGGATAACGTTTTGTGTAGCGTTTTTTCGCTTCTTTGATAAAATTTTTGAATTTCAAAATGTCTTTTTCGATTTCTTGATGTGCAACATGTGTATTTAACATAACAGTAACAAAGGGTCCTTTAACCTGATCTGATGCGAGTCGATTGAGTAATTCTCTACCAATTTTTGCCATAAATAATCTCCTCCTACAATGTTTTTAATACAACTCTAGTTTAGCAGATAAAGTGAAACTAGCAAAATAAAACGGTTACACAAATGGTTTTTTCATATAAATTGTAGCATTCTCAATGAAAAAGACTTGCTTTCCTTTGATTATCACGTATAGTAAGAATTGAAAAAAACTAAAAGAGGATAATAAAAATGCGTGTAAATAAATTTATTAGTGAAGCCGGCAAAGCTTCGAGACGCGGGGCCGACAAACTGGTCGAAGAAGGCCGCGTAACGATTAATGGAAAAAAAGCGAAAATCGGGAGCCAAGTCAATCCTGGTGATGATGTACGAGTGGATGGCAATCAGCTTTATGTCGCTCGAAATAATGTCTATATTGCGTTAAACAAACCAGTAGGAATTACCAGTACAACCGAAAAAGGCGTCAAAGGTAATATTGTCGATTTAGTCAATCATCCTTTTCGTGTTTTCCATATCGGTCGACTAGATAAAGATTCTGAAGGGCTCATTTTACTCACAAATGATGGCGATATTGTCAATGAAATTTTGCGTTCTGAAAATCGCCACGAAAAAGAATACATTGTTTCCGTTGATCGTCCAATTACGCCTGACTTTTTAGCAAAAATGGCGAAAGGTGTCAAAATCCTTGGCCAAACCACACTCCCTTGTGAAGTGACCCAGTTATCAAAATACGAATTCAATATTATCTTAACCCAAGGACTAAATCGCCAAATTCGACGTATGTGTGAAGAACTCGGATACAACGTTGTTCGTTTGCAACGAATTCGAATTATGAATATTCAACTAGGTAACAATTTACCAGTCGGACAATGGCGTTATTTATCAAAAAAAGAAAAAAGTGAGTTATTTAACGAGTTAGATTACGAACCACGTGAATGGTAACAATCGCTTCTAATCAAAAAAATCCCATGGCGGCAAAACCAGCCCATGGGATTTTTTTCGATTCCTTTAAAATGAAGGAACGAGTGTTGCAGAATGTTCATTTTCTAAAAACGCTAGAACTTCTGGGCTTGTCATCGCCTTTTTTAAAGCTTGGATTTTTTCTGAATCTTGATTGTCTTCTCTGGCAACCAACTGAATAGAAAAACGATCGTCAATTTCTTTTTCTAAGAAGATTGCATCTGCTGGTTTTAAACCAATTTTTGAAATATAAGTTGGGTAGTTATAAACAAGAGCCACCCCTGGTTCACTATATGCTTCAGCCAAGTTTAATAAGTCAACAGGCAACCATTCTAAATTCTTAGGGTTACTAACAATATCTTTTGTCGTTGCGTTTGTCCCTACCCCTTCTGTTAATTCAATTAAACCCACTTCATTTAAAATCGCCAGCGCACGGCCTTCATTCGACAAATCACTTGGAAGTGCCACTTTACTGCCTTCTGGAATTTCATCAATTGATTGGTAATCTTTTGAGTAAAAACCTACTTTTGCATCATAAATAGGTTGCAGTGCGACTAAGTTTGCGTCTTTTTCACTATTAAATTTTTCCATAAAAGGTTTATGTTGAGCAAAACTTGCATCTGCTTCTTTGTTTGCGACCATATCGTTGTAAGCTACGTTATCGTTGACTTGCACTAATTGAATGTCCCAGCCATCTTTTTTAGCCACTTCGGCTGCTTTTTTCACCACATCTGTCATTGGTGGGGCTTGACTAGCTACTT
The DNA here is from genome assembly GCF_016909125.1 of Enterococcus lemanii. Lineage (GTDB taxonomy): Bacteria > Bacillota > Bacilli > Lactobacillales > Enterococcaceae > Enterococcus_I > Enterococcus_I lemanii. The sequence goes on from NZ_JAFBFD010000005.1 coordinate 55,056, forward strand.
TAATCACTTTATCTGAAGCACTCTCTTGGCCACTCGTACCACAAGCTGCTAATAATCCAATAAAACTAATTCCAATCATACCTAAAATCCATTTTTTCATTCTTTTTTCCTACTTTCTATGATCAATTTGATAAGCGAGTTGGTTCCCTAACATTTGAATAATAAAAACAATCACAATCATAATTAGTACGGCTGTATACATAATCCCATATTGGTAACTTTGGTAGCCATACCGAATTGCAAAATCACCAATTCCACCACCACCAACAATCCCCATTACAGTAGAATAAGAAACCATACTGACAATCGTTGTCGTAAAGGCTAACACTAGCCCACTACGCGCTTCAACCAATAAGAAATGCCAAATGTATTGCCAAGTTGACGCTCCTAATGATTGCGCTAAAACGGTTATTTCTTTTGGTAAATCAAGTAAAACTTGTTCGACTAAACGCGCAAATATCGCGACCGCAACAAAACTTAAAGGAAATGCTGCTGGTACCGGACCAAAAGCGCGACCAATTACAAAACGAACAACAGGAATTAAAACAATTACAAATAACAAAAATGGAAACGAACGAACGATACTCACAAAAGCATTGGCCAGCCAATAATTCAAGGTTTGTTTGCCATCATTTGCTTGTGGATGACTTAAAAATAAATAGATACCTAAAAATAAACCTAGAAAAAAACCAAAACTAAGCGAAATGCCCATCATGATGCCTGTTTGTTTCAAAGATAACAGCAACTCTGGCCAATAATATTGAATTTGTTCAAATAAAGTCATTGGCCCAACCTCCTTTTTACTTTCTCAAAGTAGCTTTCTGACTCTTTGACTAATTTTTCAGGTTGGTGTGATAATTCACCGAGTAACCGACCTTCTTCCATCACTAAGATACGGCTACAAGTTTTTTTGACTGCTGCTAAATCATGACTAACAAAAAAGATCGTGACGTCCATTTCGGTATGAATTTTTTGTAACAAACGTAAGACTTCATCGGCGTACTCTTCATCTAAGGCACTTGTCACTTCATCACACAATAACAGCTCTGGTTTTCGTACCAATGCACGAGCTAAAGCCACTCTTTGTTTTTCGCCACCTGACAATTGGCTAGGATAAGCATGCGCTTTTTGTTCTAATCCAACGAATGTCAGTAAAGAGGTAACGACACTTGTTTCTTTTTGACCACTTAATTTTAACGGTAAGGCAATATTTTCTGCTACGGTCAAATTATGTAACAAATTAAATTGTTGAAAGACCATTCCAATTTTTTCTTTCATTTGTTGTTTTTCTCTTGCTGATAAAGTAGCCACTTCCCGATTTTCTAAATAGAGCTTGCCGCGAGTTGGCGCTTCTAGTAAATTCAATAAGCGCAAAAGAGTTGATTTTCCAGAACCACTTTTACCGACGATACCGACAAATTCATTGGATGATACTGAAAAAGAAAGATCAACTAAAGCCAATTTCTCATCATAAAGTTGCGAGACTTGTTCGAAACGATACATTTGACCGCCCCCTAGTGAAAGAATACAGAAAGAAAATCCGCATGAGATAAATTCAAGCAGTAGTCTTCAATCGGAAAATTTTCGATTTGCTCAGCTAATGCATCTTCTATAAATGGTAACCCGACTAAGAAGTGTTCGAATTCTTGAATTTCTTTCATTCCAAAAAAATCGCCGGTAATCTTAATCGCCGAAATTTTACCTTCATCGATTGAAAAATCAAAACTTAACAACCCCACACCAGGAATGCGACGTCGTTTCTTCCATTCAAAATTGGGCGTCTCTTTATAAATCCAATCATCATTTGCATAGCGTGAGTCATAGATTTTTTGAATGGCTGCTTCATCGCTAGGACTTAAAATGACTTCTAAATGAGCAATTTCTGCCCGATTTTTTACTTCATATAATTGACAAAGGGTCGCTTCCATTAAGGCTTCCATTGTCATATCTTGGTAATTTTTATCTAAATAAGGTTTGAGATTTGTCACACTTTTCCGAACTGATTTTGACGCTTTCGATTCAATTTTTTCTTGTGGTACGGTTAGAACTTTTTCTAAAACACTTAAATCGACATCAACCATTAATGTGCCATGAGAATAGGTCCGACCTTGCTTGGTATACATCGCATTACCGGAAAATTTCTTTCCTTCAATATAAAGATCATTTCTACCGCCAATCGTTGCGGCCTTTGCCCCCATTTTATGCAACGCGGCCAACATTGGTTCAGTAACTCCTTCGTAATCACCAAAAACCGTTTGTTGCTTATCAGTAACAAAGCTAAAACAAAAATTCCCTAAATCTTCGTAAACAGCTCCACCACCTGAAATTCGTCGGGTTAAGGTAATATCATTCGCCCTTAAATAGGCTAAATCGACTTCTTCATATACATTTTGATTCCGGCCAATGATAACACATGGCTTTTGCCGATACAACAGAATTAATGGTTCTGTTATATCTTTTTTATTTAAAAGATATTCTTCGGCTGCTAAGTTCCAACGAATATCTAGCTTATCTGAAACAAAATAGCGCATTTAAATCCCCCTATTTAAAAAGTTACAGCTTGAAAAACTGTACTTTTTTGATTATAAATCTGTTTCAAAAAAAATACAAATAGAATGAATTGCTTTAATTTTCACTTCAATTATTACAATTTAGTGAAACAAACGCACGTACTCTCATTTTATTCTCAAAATACCTTTGTTTAATTTTTTCTTAATCATTTAGCCACTTTAAAACGTTGATTTCATCGCGTTTCATTCATTAAACTCTCAAGTAATCTTATAAAATTTCAGTAACTCGTTTGACTTTTTCAAAAAAAATATGGTAAACTTATTTATGGAATTTCGTTATGAACGTTATCGTTGCCTTTCGTCAAAACAAGAGAGGAGAATGAATATGACTTTTTATAACAACCAATTGGAATACCGTGTAACGTTGAACACAGAGCTAAACTTATTTATCGTTTTTGATAAAAAAGATGAGAATCACTTCGCAACCGGTCAAACCATTGAAGAAGCAGTACAAAGTTTAACAAAAAACTTATAAGGAGTGTCACCCCTCACATGATCAACTTATGCGAGTACTGAAAGCCTCTACTGAATTTAAACAGTAGAGGCTTATTTTTTTATTTTGCTTTCAACTCATGGATAATTTTTCGTTTATACGCTAAAAACGCTTCAGACAATTCGTACTCATCGCATAACTTTAAATGAGGATCAATCACGACTTCAATCAACTGATGGGATTGATGACCTTTTAAAATATAAATTCGATCAGACAACTTAATAGCCTCATCAATATCATGAGTGATAAACAGCGTCGTCAGTTGCAATTGTTTTTGAATTTTTAAATACCAGTCGTGGATTTCAGATTTTGTAAATGGATCTAAAGCACTAAAGGGCTCATCTAACAAAATAAAATTAGCTGAAAACAAATAGGTGCGTAGTAAAGCCACTCTTTGTCGCATACCACCAGAAAGAGCTTGTGGATAAGCTTTTGCAACGGATGCTAAGCCAAATTCCTCTAACAATCTTCGCGCTTTTTCCAACGCTTCTTTTTGCTTTATCCCTTGTAAAATTAAAGGTAACGCCACATTTTCTTCAATGGTTTTATAAGCAAATAATAAATCTTTTTGCAACATATAAGAAACTTTTCCAGTCTGATTCACAATGGATTGTCCATCTAACAAAATGTCCCCAGCAGTTGGCGCAAGCAGTCCTGCAATTAAATGAAACAAGGTCGATTTGCCTACTCCGCTTGGACCGACAATGCTGACAATTTCTTGATCATTGACATAAAAGTTTAATCCTTCTAAAACAGGTTTTTCCGCAAAGCTTTTCGATAGATGCTTGACTTCTAATTTTGCCATCTTATTTTACTCCACTAAATAATCATTTGTAAAACCAGTATTTTCCGGAATTGTATTTTCAACTAACTGATTTTCACTCAGCCAATTATAAAAAGCATTCCAACGATTTGGGTCAATCACACCCCAGTTGGTACTTTGTGCTTGATATTGATCAGCTAGCCACTTTTGACTTGCATTAACCAACGTTTCATCCAGTTCGGGTGCAGCTTTTAATAAAATTTTAGCTGCTTCTTCTGGCGAGGCAATCGTTTCTTCATACCCTTTTTTAGTTGCTTGTAAAAATCGCTTAGCCACGTCGGTATTTTTTACTAGAAAATCATTATTGGCAATAATAACAGGAGTATAGTAATCAAAAACTGGATTTAAGTCTTTAAAATAAAAGAAATCAGTCGGCACTTGCTGAATTTCGGCGGAAACACCACCCCAGCCATAGAATACCCAAATACTATCTGCTTGTTTTTCTTTTAGCGCAAGAGATTCGTCTACAATGTTATTCGGGATTAATTTCACCTTAGAAAAATCACCCCCATCTTTTTCCATCACGTTTTTGATCATCGCCTGTTCAACAGGTGAATCCCATGTCGCGTAAGTCGTACCTTCTAATCCTTTTGGTTGCTCAAGTCCTTCATCTTTGCGAGACATGATTCCTGAAGTGTTATGTTGCAAAATCGCTGCTACCGTCGTTATCGGCAACGGTTCTTTGGCTGCATAGTTGGCTGCTAACGAATCTTGTGCAGATATGCCAAAAGCTGCTTTACCACTTGCAACGAGCATTGAAGCAGAATCTTCTGAAGGTTGGATAATCTCAACATCTAGACCAAGGTCATCATAATAACCTTTTTCTTTTGCAACGTAAAGACCAGTATGGTTAGTATTGGGCGTCCAGTCAAGGACAAATGTGATTTTATCTTTCTTTTCTTTTGATTTTGAAGCTTGGCCATTACCGCAAGCACTAAAAAGGATTAAGCAACTAAACCCAAGCCCTAATTGAATTAATTTTTTCATTTATTTTCCCCTTCTTTTTTCCAAGGCATGGCTATTTTTTCTAATAAATTCACCACAGCCATCAGTAACAAACTAATTAAAGAAATCAGTAAAATAACCGCAAACATTTTATCAAATGCGTACGATTTGCGGACCCGAGTCATATAAACCCCTAAACCTTCGAAACCGCCTAACCATTCTGAAATCACGGCGCCAATTACCGCATAAGTAACACCAATTTTTAAAGCCGAGAAAAAATCACCTAAACTTGCTGGTAACTTCACGTGCCATAGTATTTGGCGAGTATTTGCTCCCATTGAATGCATTAAGCGTAGTTCATCTTGATCCACCGAAGAAAAACCATTTAACATGGCGACTGCAACTGGAAAAAAGATGGTCACGACAATTAGAACAACTTTAGGGAAAATACCAAAACCAAACCAAATCGTCAATAAGGGTGCCACTGCAATTGTTGGGACCGTTTGTGTCAAGACAAGTAGCGGATAAACAGCTTCTTTCACTTTTTCAAAATGATCCATGACAATCGCAACGACAACACCAAAAAATACCCCTAACAATAATCCTAAAGCAGCCTCAATTAAAGTGACACGTGCATGAAAGGCTAATAAAGAAAAATCTTGAATGAAGGCTTGCCCAACTTGGATTGGTGAAGGCAACATAAAAGATGGCACAAGGCCAAAGAAACTCACTAGTTGCCAAAGCAATAAAAGAAAGACGACTGAAAAAACAGAAGAAAGCTTAATGTGCGTGCTTCGCGGTCTTCTCTTCAATTCCTAAAACCTCGCCTTCCGGACGATAAACCGTTTTTATATAGGATGAGACAGCCGGCGCTCCAGCTTTCACAGCGATTAATTGACAATTTTTAACGACGGTCATCAATTGATCAAAATCCCCTTCAATACTTGTTTCAAAAGCCCCCACTTGGTAAGTTAAGCCGGTGCTTTTTATATAATCAATTACTTCATCCACAATTCGTACCACTTCTTCGGTACTTTCGACTTTTGGTAAAATTTGAATCGCAACACTTGCTTCCATTTTTTCTCCACCCTTTTTAATTAATTAGCAAAACAAAAAGGCATCTTCTCCAGATATAGAGAACACGCCTTAAGATATCAAAATAAAATTTGACTGTAGCATGCTTCCTACACTGGTGTTAACCAACAGGTTCAAAGAGTCAGGTTTTAACCTTCTCAACGCAATTGCGTCCCTCTGCATCTCGATTGAATTGTCTTTGCTTGTGGCTTAGTATAGCAGACCTACACAAACTTTGCACGATTTTTTTGTCTGTGTTATGTTTGTAACGAAAGAATCAACAAAATATGAGGTGAAAGAAATGGTAAAAGACGGGCTTTATTGGGCAGACCAACTAAAAACAAAACAACTTTCCTTTTCTGAATACGTTCAGCAACTAGAAGCTAAAATCAAACAATTGAATCCAGAAATAAACGCTCTTGTCACTTTTGAAAAAAAAGCGGCTCTAGAACAATATAAAAGAACACCGAAACTTGAAGAAACACCCTTTGGCGGTTTACCGATTGCTTTAAAAATGCTTGGACAAGACAAAAAAGATTGGTTGTCCACCAATGGAAGTCGGCTATTTACGAATCACCGAGCCAAACAAACGAGTCATTTTGTTCAAAGGCTCGAGCAAAATGGTTTCATCCCGATCGGCCAGAGTGCTTCACCTGAATTTGGATTTAAAAACGTAACGGATGCTAAAATTTATGGCGATACAAGAAATCCCAATCAACTAGATCGGTCGGCTGGTGGCTCTAGTGGTGGCGCAGCCGCTTTAGTTGCATCGGGTATTTTCCCACTTGCTGCAGCAAGTGATGGCGGTGGTTCGATTCGCATCCCAGCTTCTTTCAATGGATTAATCGGGCTAAAACCAACCCGCGGGACAATGCCAGTTGGCCCTAGCGGTTGGCGTTCTTGGCAAGGAGCCGCCATTTCTTTCGCATTAACCATTTCAATGCGTGATACGGAAACTCTTTTTTATGGCATGCGCGGAACAGAAAGTGCGGCCCCTTATCAAGCACCTTTTTCTGAATGGCACCTACCAAAAAATAAGCAAAAAAAATTACGAATTGCCTACCATACGGATTCACCGGTAGGAAGCTTTGTTTCACCAGATGCCATCGAGGCGGTAAAACAAGCGTGCCTTTTCTTAGCGCAACAAGGGCATAAGGTAGAAGAAATTGTTTACCCCGTCAATGGACCACAATTAATTCGTGACTATTATCAAATGAATGGCGCGGAAACGGCGGCAATGTTCGAAAACATTCAGCAAGCGCTAAAACGTCCCTTGACAAAAGCAGATATGGAATTAATGACTTGGGCAATTTATCAATATGGACAAAAATTATCAGCAGCTAGTTACGTCCATTCTCTTGCTTCTTGGGATGAAGCAGCTTGGAAAATGGAAAATTTATTTTCAACCTATGATTTATTTCTATCTCCTACAACGGCGCATGTCGCACCAAAAATTCAAACGGATCTACAAAGCGATACAATTCGTCAACGTTTGAACCATTTTGAAGACTATTCTGCTAACGAAGCTGCTTTTTTTATTTATGAAATGTTCGAAAAAAGTTTGGCTCTTTCACCGTATACACAATTAGCGAATTTAACCGGCCAACCAGCAATCAGTTTACCCACCTATGCCACTGAAAAAGGTTTGCCTCTAGGTATTCAATTTATGGCAGCTAAAGGACGAGAAGACCTATTATTCCAAATTGGTTACGTATTTGAACAAGCTTACCAATTCTGTTTAGCAAAAGCTTATCGCTAAAAAAAGAAGTGCCACTTACTTTTAAGAGCAAGTGGCACTTCTTTTTAAAATTAACGCCAATAAAACAAGGCATACAAAATAAATAAATGAATAGGATAAAACCAATACGCTACCCATTGAAGACCTGGATTTCGAGACCCCTTTTGGCCATTATAAAGCCAAATAAAGATTAAAGAAAAAACAGCAAACCCTTGCGTCGGGAAATCATAAGTCCAACCAAAAATCGTTAATGGGATACTCAACCCTTGAAAAAAAACAACATTTAAGCAAACAAGGGAAACAAGTTGGCCTAGCCAAGCCCCCGGAAAACCTCTAAAAAGATAAAATGCAACAATGGTTAAGATACCCATTCCGCCATAATCGACCATCGTTAACGTAGCCAATAGACTGAGTGCAATTAGCGTGACCAATGCAAGTAGACCCCTTTGCCACGTTTTTTCACGACAGGCTATATCCAGAACTTTTATCACTAATAAACCTAGTAAAAGTGTAAACATCACGTTTTGATGAAACGGATAAATAAAAGATTCCGTTAAAAATAAATTGAATGGAATTTCTGAAATTAAAGCAAATAGAAATAAACGTTGAGCATAACGCTTAAAATTTGACGTGTGATAAAACCCCTCAACAATTTTGAAAGCAAAAATCGGAAAAGCCATCCGTCCGATATTTGTTAGCCACTGATTTCCTGGAATAATCGTTGCCCACATATGATCCAGTAACATAAAAAATAATGCCAAAAATTTCAATTGATTCGCATTGAGACACTTTAAACTAGTCATTTTTTTCATTTTCATCCACCCTTTGCGCCTGTTCATAACAATGAGTACTTATTTATTCTAACATATTCTATTAGTGGACGCAGTGGCAAACAATCATTAATTTTTTTATAAATCACTAAGATTATCTTTATTTTTTTAAATAGTTATCGTAATATAAAGATACACGAGAAATACAAATATGCGAAAGTTTCCATTTTGTTTGTGGAAATTTAGTCACAACTGGCGTAGCTATAGGGCTACAAGGATGTAATAGTGGTTAGGGATTACATCGTCTAAATGAGAAAAAATGAAACAGTAGTAATAGTCTTGATCCAACTTTAAAATATTGATATTGCATCGTTAGATAGCCCGCTTGGTTTGCCAAGCGGGCTATTGTCCATTTATTCAAGTAACGCGAGGTCGTAAATGGTGTAATCACAGCGATAAACAAATAAATACTTACCATCAATTAAAAGACCGGTACTTTTAGGAACTTCTGTCTTATACAACGAAACTTGATTCCCTGCATACGTCGCTAGTGGTGTGCCATTTTGACTGCGAATAAGAACGACTTTTTTCTTACCCAAAAAAGAATTGCGTTGTTCATTGACCATTGCATTGATGACCGGAATACCCCTTTGTAAATTCGCAACATCAACCGTTTGAGTATAGGTGTCAAATACATTGTCTAATCCTTTTTCAGCAATAATCATTGACGAACCAACATGGTGCATTTCTTTTGTACCAATCGTAATTTTAATTACAGAAGAATCTTTACTCTCTAAATCCGAGTCGAACGTTTGGTCACGCTCAATTAAAATCGACTTGCCAGTAATTTGATCAATCAATTGACTACTTTCATCATACGTTTGAATCGTCATCTCTAGCCCTTTAAAACTTTCTTCAAAACCTTTAAAAAACATCCGAATGTCTTGACAACCAGCTAAAAACAAACTCACTGAAAGTAGCGATAAGAAAACAGCACCCATTTTCATTGTTTTTTTCATTTACTTCCCCTCCTTCTTTCATTTTACTTTATTCTTTTCTTCTTTTCCCCCAACTTAAGCCTGATTTTCAACATTCAGGCAAGAAATTTGAATACAATTGCGTCTTTTGTAAAATCGCAAGTGCGGCAGCAAAGTGATCTTTTAACGCCAAAAATTCTTCGCTAGGTAATGTCGCAAAGTTCTCTTCTAGCTTTCTTTCAAATTGTTCTTTTCTTTTGCTATGAATCGCTTTTCCCTCAGAGGTCAAATAAACATTTACCATGCGCCGGTTTTTAGTATTGTGTTGCCTTTTAACTAAATTCATTTGCTCTAAATTTGTAATCCAACGGCTAATTTGAACTTTAGACGTCCCCACTTCTTGCGCGAGTTCTGTCATTGTCACTCCTTCTCTTAATGCCACAATTAATAAAATAAATAAATCCATTTTGGTTAATTTTAATTTTGCAATTTCTTCATCAATTCCTTGAAACAAAGAATGATTCAAAAATTGATACACTTCAATAATCGCACTTAAATCAAACGAATCCAAACCAATCCACTCCTTTCATTGAATTTATCTTACAAGAAATTCACAATTTGTTCAAATGTAAATCATTGATTATTGTTAACTATCGTGCTACCCTTGAAGATATTAACAAAATCTCTCAAACAATTAGGAAGTAGGATAACGATATGCTCGAATTAAAAGAAATAAAAAAATATTATAAAGTTGGCGACACCATTACAAAAGCGCTTGACGGCGTCTCTGTTGCTTTTCGTAAAAAAGAATTTGTCGCCATTTTAGGGCCAAGTGGTTCCGGAAAAACGACGATGTTAAACGTGATCGGTGGTTTAGATAATTATGATTCAGGCGACATGATTATTAATGGAAAATCAACCAAAGAATTTAAAGACCGTGATTGGGATGCTTATCGAAATAATTCCATCGGTTTTATTTTTCAAAGTTACAACTTAATTAGCCATCAAGGGATTATCGATAATGTTGAATTAGGGATGACTTTAAGTGGGGTTTCAAAAACAGAACGTCGCAAAAAAGCAGAAGAAGCCCTCATTCGTGTTGGCTTGAAAGATCATATGAATAAACGCCCCAATCAACTTTCTGGTGGGCAAATGCAACGAGTCGCGATTGCGCGTGCTTTAGCTAACGACCCTGACATCCTACTTTGCGACGAGCCAACCGGAGCACTTGACTCTGAAACAAGTGTTCAAATTATGGCCCTCATCCAAGAACTCTCAAAAGAAAAACTAGTGATTATGGTTACTCATAATCCGGAATTAGCCCATGAATATGCCGATCGAACCATCGAATTTTCAGATGGAAAGATTATCACCGATTCCCATCCTCATATTGAAGGAAAAAAGAAAGAGGTTTTTCAGCTTAACCATACTAAAATGAAATTTACTACCGCTTTACGCTTATCGTTTAACAATATTCGTACCAAAAAAGGACGAACTTTTTTAACTACTTTTGCATCAAGTATTGGGATTATTAGCATTGGCATTGTTTTATCGTTATCGACCGGTTTTCAAAAACAAATTGACCAAACACAAGCTGAAACGTTAGCTCAATTCCCGATTACCATCTCACAAATAACCAGTGAACAAGACCCTGAACTTTTTGAAGACCGCATGGCAAAACCTACTTTTCCAGATACAACCGCAGTTACCGCCAAGCTTAGCGATGCCGACCGCGCCCAACATACAAATTTAATCGATGAAAATTTTGTTAATTATATTAAAAAGATTGATCCTGAACTTAGTAATAATATCGGCTTTACGCGTTTAGTTAATTTAAACTTATTTAGAAAAATTGACGATACGATTCAAAGTATTGCTTTTTCAACTAACGCATCTGAAAGTAGTCAAACAAATACCATGATGAGTATGATGGCTGCACAAACAGGGATTGGTGTTTCTTCTTTTCCCATCCAATTGGATGCGGAAAAAGGCAATTTCCTAAAAGATAATTACACGGTGTTAGCCGGAAACTATCCAACAGAGGCCAATGATGTCGTTTTAATTGTTGATGCAAACAATACAACCAATTTAAATTCCTTAAGAAACCTTGGCTTTGAGGTAGAAGATGGTGACCAAATTGACTTTGATCAAATCGTAGGAACAAAAATTACTTTAGCTTACAATGATGCTTTTTATACCGAACTACCTACCGGAAACTTCATACCTAATCAAGATTTAAATGAAGTCTATCAAAATAAAGACAATGAAGAGTTAACGATTCAAGGGATATTAAGAGTAAAAAGCTCTTCAACGATGGATTTACTTGCACCTGGTATCGCTTATAGTGACGCTTTCGCACAAAAAGTGATTGCAACAAATCAACAATCACAAATTGTCAAAGCACAAAAAAATAGCGAGACCAATGTCATGACCAACGAAAAACTTGATGCTAGCCAAAAAGAGAATTTTTTAAGCGTCTTAGGTGCGAGTGAAATTCCTTATAGTATCATGATTTATCCAAATGACTTTAAAGCCAAAGATGCTATTTTGGATTATTTAGATGCCTATAATCAAGGAAAAGACAAGAAAGATCAGATTATTTATACTGATTTAGCAGGAACGATGACTCAATTAACTGGCGGCTTAATGGATGCCATTACTTATGTCTTAGTCGCTTTTGCTGGTATTTCATTGGTCACTAGTATGATTATGATTGGTATTATCACTTATACTTCTGTCATCGAACGAACAAAAGAAATTGGCGTGTTAAAGGCCTTAGGTGCTCGTAAAAAAGATATTACGCGCGTTTTTGATGCAGAGACCGCTATTTTAGGGGTTGGTTCAGGGGTTTTAGGGATTGCGATTGCTTATTTTGCAACGTTCCCAATTAATCAATTATTGTATCATCTAACAGATTTAAAAAATGTGGCTACTTTAGACCCGATCCATGCTATTTTGTTAATCATTGTTAGCACCGTTTTAACGATGTTGGGTGGCCACATCCCAGCGAAAATGGCTGCCAAAAAAGATGCCGCAATTGCTTTAAGGGCCGATTAGCTCTGACTGTTCAATCTTACCTTTTTCAAGTATAATTAAAGTATCAAATACACAAGGAGGTTTTGTCAATGACCGATAAAAACAGACCCGACACGCCTGTTTTAAAAGACGGACCTAGTGCAAAAGAAAAGCCACTAAAGGAAATCTTGATTGATTACGAAGAAAAACAGACCCTTGTTGCATTTGCTACGACGCTTGAAACAATCGCTCGAAAATTAAAAGAAGATGGACAGTTCATGTTTACGCAAGGAACGGAGCGCTTGACAATTGTACCAAACGCCGAACTAGAAGCAGAATTTAAGTACGAGAAAAAAGGCACCAAACATTCTTTTGAAATTGAATTTGAATGGGATGAACAGGACGTTGCTTCTGGCAAAATGAAAATTGAATAAATTGATTTGAAACGGTGACTTAGATTGGTCACCGTTTTTTTATGTTTCTTATTTAATCGGTAGACACTAATTATCAATCTAGTTGTTTATTTGGAAAGAGCATTAATAAAAAAGACGAAATTCTCTCCTTTTTACAGAAAGAATTTCGTCTTTTTTAAACCATTTCGAGTGCATCCATCAATTGCTCATGTGTGTAGCCAAACATATAATTCTCGTTATAGTCATTTGCCTGATAAATGAGTGCGGCATCATAAACACTCATCGCATCGCCTTCTTCATCATACAATCCATTGACATGTTTACGCTGAATCTCTTTTTTCTCTTTTTCAACCATCATAAACACTCCCTTGATTTTTTTGTATGCAGTAAAAGCGCAGACTTTCATCTTGCCTTCTTTTCTTTATTATAGCACGTTTTCGTTCGATACTAAAAATTCTCTAAACTTTGACATCTTTCAATTGTTTTAAAATAAGTCCTCCTTTTTTCTTCTAAGCCAACAATGCATCCACCGCTTGTAAATAATAGTTTACCGAATAAACGAGTGCCCGATCATCCACCGTAAACGCTGGATGGTGAAGTGGAAATTTCGTCCCCGTCCCAATCCAAGCAAAATAAGTAGGAACATGTTCTTGATAATAAGCAAAATCTTCACCACCTAAACTAGGCGGAAGGGTTACGATTTCTTTTGCAACGTTTGCTAAAACAGGGGTAATTTTTTGCGTAAGGTCTTTATGATTTTCAACTGAACTTGGACCAACCACCCAATCAACTCGCGCAATTTGCTGATAGTTATCCGCTGTATTTTTGACAATTCGATCAATCATTTGGTGAATTTTCTGGCGAACAGTTGGATGAAACGTACGAACAGTTCCTTCAAAAATAAATTGATCAGGAATCACATTCCATGTCTCCCCAGCCTTGACATGCGTAACGGATACAACTGCTTTTTCACTTGCTGAAAGGTGTCGACTGACAATAGCTTGTAAGTTAGTGATAATTTGAGCCCCGGTCACGATTGGATCACTTCCTTGTTCAGGATGGGCCGCATGTGTTCCTGTACCATGAACGGTTACTAAAAAACGATCAACATTTGCGGTCTGCTTCGTTATCCCTTGTCCGACGACACCTAAAGGCAATGTTGGTGAATTATGAAACCCGACTAATGCATCCCAATCTTGGAAGTCTATGTTTTCAATTACAGATTTCGCTCCTTGAAAAATTTCTTCCGCAGGTTGAAAGACAAAACGAACTTTTCCTGGAATTTCTTGTTCTTTTTGTTTTAATAACTTAGCGGCACCTAAAAGGGATGCCGTATGAAAGTCATGACCACAAGCATGCATCACACCTTTATTTTTTGAGCGATAAGAAACATTTGTAGCTTCTTGAACAGGTAATGCATCAATATCTGCTCGTAACCCAATGACTTTACCAGTATTGACCCCGACTTCAGCAACCAGACCTGTTTTTAATTTCGTGTCTAAAATACGAATGCCTTCTGTTTCTAGATACGATTTAATAAATTGTGTCGTCAAAAATTCTTTGCCCGACAACTCAGGGAATTGATGGATTTTTTGCCTTGTTACGCTTAATTCTTTAAAAAAACCAGCTTCTTTAAACATAATGCTCCCCCTTATTTTTGCAAATCTTCTGGAATAAACCAGTAATTATTCGTGTTTTCTTTTGCTAAGTATTCTGCAAATGCATCTGATTTATAAGCTGCAACGATTGCTTTTGCCCAATCTGTGTTAGCATTTTTTCCATCCACTGTTACCACTAATTCATAATTTTTTAAAATGTCTTCGCTTAATAAACTTTTTTCAGCTGGAATATTGGCACTATAGACGATACTTCCTGGAATAATCGCATAATCCACATCGGCTAAACTCCGCGGAATTTGAGCAGAATCCAACTCGTTGATTGTCAAGTTTAGTTTATTTTCAACAATATTGCTAGGCGTCGCTGCAATCGGCTCAATTGCGGAATCCAATGTAATCCAACCCGCCTTTTGTAAAATCAACAGCGCACGAGCCATATTCGACGGATCTTGCGGAATCGCAACCACATCGCCTGCTTCCACCTCAGCCAAACTTTGTTTACGACCACCAAAAATCCCCGCTGGAACCGTTGGAACAGAAACAATTCCTTTTAAGTTCGCATCACTATTTTCATTAAAATTATTTAAATAAGCCGTATGTTGATCCACATTGAAATCAATATCCCCATCGTTTAAAGCCACGTCTGCTTGAAGAAGCGCGTCAAAAGCAACTTCTTTAATTTGATAGCCTTCTTTTTCAAGAATTGGTTTGACTGCGGTCAAAAACAACTCACTGTATGGCCCAGGTGATGTCCCCACTGTAATGGTTTGCTTTGCTTCTCCACCTGTATTTTCTGTTGCATCGGCTGCTTTTTGATTATTACCACATGCCGTTAAAAAAATTCCGAGACTAATGAATCCTACAATTCGCTTAAATAACTTACTTTTCTTCATATAATAAACTCCCCCTATTTTTTTACTTTCTTACTTTTCTAACTAAAAACAAACTCCTTCCTTCGATTTTAAAACAACAAAAAACGCCCCTTTGCCGTATGAAAACGACAAAGGGACGATTAAAACCGTGTGACCACCCTTATTCGTGTTATTTTCACAAATAACACCTCAACAGTTCAAACAAACTGCGCAAAATATCGGTTGCAACCGTCCACAAAGCGTTAACCTTGTGAAAAACTCAGAGCTCATCTTCACTTTTAAATTTGTTCCTCTTTTTCACCAAACGGAGGTCTCTGTTTACAAATTACGCAAGTTACTCTTCTCGTCAATGTTTAATATTAAATTTAGATTAAATTATAGCGAGCGTGTTTCTAATCGTCAAGTCGAAAACAAAAGTATAAAAAAATCCTATATTTAATTAAACATGGCTTTACATTAATTTTAAATGTTTCAAACTAATATCTAGCACGGGGGCTGAATGAGTCAATGCCCCACTTGAAACGTAATTTACGCCAACTTGTGCAATTTTTTTGATATTTTCTTTGGTGATGTTACCGGAACATTCTGTTTCTGCCCGACCATCAATAAATTGAACGGCGGCTTGCATTTGTTCAGGCGTCATGTTGTCTAACATAATAATATCGGCCCCAGCTGCAAGCGCTTCTTCAACTTGTGCCAATGACTCGACTTCAACCTCGATTTTACGAATATGGGGGGCATATTGTTTCGCTGCTCGAACCGCTTCTTTTATGCCACCCGCCGCATCGATATGATTGTCTTTTAGTAACACACCATCAGATAAATTGTAGCGATGATTCTTTCCCCCACCAACTTTTACTGCATATTTCTCAAAAACACGCATACCCGGCGTTGTTTTACGTGTATCGAGTAATTGTGTTTTCGAGCCTTCAAGTAAAGCAGTTACCTCTTTTGTATAAGTCGCAATTCCACTCATACGTTGCAAATAATTTAAAGCCGTTCGCTCACCGGATAAAAGGATACGAACATCGCCACGAACAATACCTAAACATTGGCCAGCCTCAACAAGCGCACCATCTTCAACAAAAAATTCACACTGGGTCATTGAATCAAGTAAAGTAAATGTTCGTTCAAAAACGCTCAAACCAGCAATTATACCAGCTTCTTTACTAATTAGTCGTACTTCTCCTTGTTGCGCCATTGGCATGACCGCATTTGTTGAAACATCTTCGTGATTAATATCTTCTTCTAAAGCTAAGCGAATATGACGCTCAGCAACAACACTTAAGGTGATTGTATTCAAATAACTCGCTCCTTCTTCTTTTGTACACTCGTAATTTGTTGCGCGGCTCTTTTAGCAAAAACCAGACTTTCTAGTAAACTGTTACTTGCTAAACGATTTTTCCCATGAACGCCATTACAACTTGTCTCTCCCACTGCATATAGACTGGCCATGCTTGTTTGCCCATTTAAATCGACCGCGATTCCACCCATAAAATAATGTTGAGCAGGGACAACTGGAATCATTTCTTGCGTCAAATCGTAACCTTTACTTAAACAGTGCGCATAAATATTGGGAAAATGTGTTTTAATTTTTTCTTTTGATACCTTTTCAAAAGATAACCAAACGTGGGGACGACATGTTTTTTTCATTTCAGCAAAAATTGCTTGGGTCACTTGATCGCGTGGCAACAATTCATTTACAAAGCGTTCTTTATCGGTGTTATACAATAAAGCGCCTTCGCCTCGCGCTGATTCCGTAATTAAAAAACGGCGTCCTTTTTCTTCCGTATAGAAAGTTGTGGGATGGATTTGGACACACGCCATATCAGCCAGTTCAATATGGTATTTTTTAGCCAAAGATAAACTATCACCGGTTAAGTTTGAAAAATTTGTTGAATGTTCATATAAACCACCAATCCCGCCCGTTGCTAAGACTGTTTTTGATGACTGAACGGTATGTAACGTGCCATCTTGAAGCCGCACGACAATGCCGACACAAGTATTGGCTTTAATTTGCAAATCAATCATCGTTGTATATTCAAAAAGAGTGATATTTCTTCGTTTTTTTACCTTATCTTGTAAAACTTCTGTCATTTTCTTCCCTGTAATATCTTGATAATGGCAAATTCTAGCTACAGAATGAGCCCCTTCTTTTGTATAATGTAAGCTACCATCAGGATTACGATCAAAATTTACACCTAGATCAATTAATTCTTGAATAATCGCTTGACTTTCATGAATCATAACCGCAACACTTGCTGGATTACAAGCATTCTGCCCGGCGCGCAACGTATCTTCAAAGTACAACATATTGTCTTCTTTACCTAGGCAAACACTAATTCCCCCTTGCGCCAACATTGAATTACAGTCTGACAGAGAGCTTTTACAAATCATCAACACTTGATATTCTTTAGGTAAGTGTAGGGCCGTAAAAAGTCCTGCCACTCCACAACCAACAATAATTACATCATATTTTTCACGCCATTTTTCCACTTTTTCTCCTTCTTTGCTTTCAATTATGTGTTAAATTAACTCGCATATTCGTGCATCCTCATCAATGTTTTAGCTGCTGCTTCAAAATAGGATGCTTCAACTTCAATCGCGTTTTCCCCTGTTTTTAAAACATGAATGATTTGATCAAGTGTTACCTTTTTCATTTCAGCACAAATTGGATGTGTTTGCGGATAGTAAAAATCTTTAGCGGGATTTTCTTTTTTCAAGACATAGTCAATGCCACTTTCTGTTGCAATAATAAACGCATGGGCTTCGCTTTGACTAGCATAAGTAATAATACCTGTCGTTGAGCCAATGTAATCCGCCTTTGCTCGAATTTGTGCATTACACTCAGGGTGAACAAGTAGAAGTGCTGCTGGATATTCTTTTTGTTTAGAAGTGATTTCATTCACAAGCATTTCCTCATGAATTGGACAATGACCCGCATTAAAGATAAAATGCTTTTCCGGTACTTGACTCGCCACGTAAGCACCTAAATTTTTATCAGGAATAAATAAAATATTTTTATTAGGTAAATTACGTGCAATTTCAACCGCATTTGAAGACGTGACACAAACATCTGACCACGACTTAATTTCTGCCGTTGTATTGATATAACATAAAACAGCTAAATCTTCATATTCTTTGCGCGCCTTTGCCACTTCTTCATACGTCACCATATGCGCCATCGGACAATCAGCCGTAAGAGAAGGCATTAACACTGTTTTAGCTGGTGATAGTAATTTCGCGCTTTCACCCATAAAGGTCACCCCACAAAAAATAATTGTTTCATTCGTGAGTTCTTTTGCGATTTTACTCAAATAATAAGAGTCGCCAATGTAATCAGCAATGGCTTGTACTTCAGGTGAAACATAGTAGTGCGCTAAGATAACGGCTGCTTTTTCTTCTTTTAACTGTTCGATTTCTTTTTGCTTTCTCGTACTCATAGTGCCTCCTTAATCGTTCAATAAATACTTTTAATAAGCAGTATAGCACTCACCACCTCATGTGTAAAGACACATAATTAGACACTGATACAAAATAAAAAACAACAATCAAAATCGATTATTGTTTTTTATTTATTCAATTAATAAGTTGCTTTTTGAACAGTTGAAAGCCCTCGTAATTCATAATGCATTACAGATGTCCCCTGAACTTCTAGTGACCATTCTCCTTCTAAATAAAAACGTCCCGTAAATACCGTTAAACCATTATCTGCAAAAATTTCGATACTAGAATGATCGACAATTATCCGGACATCATGCATGGTTTCAACTTGGCGAATCGCTAGGCGTTGTTGCCCATATTGGTCATTATAAAGATGTGTCGTTTGGGAGCGATCGAGGCAATATTCATTCGATTGACTTGAAAAGACTAAACATTCATTTTTCTCGTTTTTAATGATAAGCTTAAACAGTTCACTGGCAGGAATAACTAGTTCAAACGCTTTATTTGTCAACGTTTTTTCAGTTACTTGCAAGCTTTTTTTGCCTCGCATCTGTTCCCATTCAGCAATTGGTTGTTGAAGGATACGTTGATTTTCAACCGTAATTTCTCGTGGAATTGTCAGCATATGTGCCCATTGATAATCATCCGATGGGTAAGCCGTTTTTGAATTTCCTAACCAACCATAGAGTAATTTTCGACCTTGTTGATCTGTAAAAATTTGCGGTGCATAAAAATCAAAACCTTTATCCAATTCATAAATGGTTTCATAATGAAAAACGCGCTTCTCAGTATCTAAAGGCTGTCCTACTGCATAAATTACCGAAAAGACATTTTGAAAATCATATGGATCAACGGCTTGAATGCCTTGCGGAGAAAAAAGCATCACCCCATAATCTTTCTCTTCAAAATAATTTGGGCATTCCAACATATAACCAAAAGGATAATCCCCTAAATCAATGGTACCCAATCGTTCAAAAGACGTTGGTGTACGCCCTTTACTCAGCCAAAGTACGCCTTCATTAGTTAAACTTTCTGCCCCAACAATCATAAAATAATCTTCTTCACGCTTAAAAATGAAAGGATCTCGATAATTTTCAGTTGTTTTTGTTAAATCGACATCTTCGATTATACCTGTTTTAACAATTTCGCCTTCTTCAATAACTGCGTGGACCGAAGAAGGTAACAGTTGCTCGCCTTCTTTACGAATTCCCGTGTAATATAAATGAACTTGCTCTTCTTCTTGAAAAGCCATCCCCGTATAACACCCAAATGCATCATAAGGTTGATCGGGGTACATTTTTACTCCATAACTTTCATAATGAATAAAGTCTTTTGTTTTTACATAAGCCCAATGCTTTAAGCCATGAACCGTACCTAAAGGAAACCATTGGTAATAAATATGATACCAACCTTCTTTATCTTGGTACAAACCATTTGGGTCATTCACCAAACCATGCGGTGCTGCAATGTGACAAGTCGGGTAAAAATTAGTATCTTCCGCCACTTTTGCTTTCATTTGATCAAGGTAACTTTCGCCGACATCTTCTTTTCGAACATGGCGATTTTGACGATTTGAAAAATCTAGAAACTCCATTTTTTCCACCTTTCTAAGCTTCTGCAGGTTCTTTACGCATTAATAAATAAGTACCCACATAAGCAACGCCCACTGAAATGGCTAGAACCATTAAATAAGGGAATAATCCGCCATCTAAGTATAAAAGCATGCCAGGCAACATTGAAGCACCTGTTCCTTTTGCTGCTAATTGAATCACACCTGCAAATGCACCACCAGCGGCACCACCGACACAACCCATTAAGAATGGTTTAATTTTTGGAAAGTTAAGGCCATACATCACTGGTTCTGAAATCCCAAATAAAGCTGGAATTAATGCTGGAATCATTTTGCCACGTTGAACGCGATTTTTTTGTAGCATCACCATAGCAAGCCCTGCACCTAACTGACCTGCGATAGCCGCTGAGCCTAGCGGATTGATATAATCAACGCCTGTTTGCGTATATAGACTAACAATGATTGGCGTAATCGTATGATGCATCCCGACAGCACAAAGTAATTGGATACCACCACCATAAACAATTCCCCCAATTCCATAAGGTAATTGCAATGCAGCCAACACAAAGTTTGTTAAACCAGATTCAACCAAACTTAATAATGGCCCTACAATAAACAAACCTAACAATAAGCTAGTTAATAAAGTTAAAAATGGCACAATTAATAAATCTAAAATAACTGGAATAACTTGATGTAACTTTACTTCTAGGCGCGCCGCAAAAAAGCCTAAGAACAATGGTGGTAAGACAGAGCTTTGATAACCTGTAATCGTTAAATCAAGGCTACCTAAACCAAATTGAATCGGATCAACTAAGCCATTCACCACATCCCATTTGTTTGGTAAAATTGGTGAAACTAACATCAATCCTAAAACAATCCCAATGATTGGTGAACCACCAAATTTTTTCACAGCAGACCAACAAACAAGCACAGGAATAAATGTGTAAGCCGTATCGGTTAAAACACTAAAAATTTGATCAATATTTTCAGGAATTTGCAAACCAAAACCGTTGATTAGTAATCCTCGTAACCCCATTAAAATCCCAGTTGCTAGTAAAACAGGAATAATTGGAATAAAAATATCAGAAATCATTTTTGTTACTTGTTGAAAATTAAGCGGCTCTTTCGGCCCGTCGACTTGATTTTCTTCTGTTTTCCCAGCGCACATTTGTGCAAATTCTTCATAAACTTTATTGACATAACCTGTCCCTAAAATTACTTGGTGTTGCCCACTTTTCGCAAAATAGCCCACGACATCGTCCACTTGAGTAACCGCTTTATCGTCAATGACACGATCATCTTTTAATTCAATTCGTAATCGTGTCGCACAATGTGTCACCGAGGCAATATTGTCTTTGCCTTCAAACAGAGTTAGTAATTCACTAGCCGTTTTTTTTGCATCTTTTTTCATTTTTTCCTCCTTGACAAGATTATTTATATTTATTTCTCGAACCGGTTTGATAAAACGATACTAGCATAGGAATTTCTTTTCGTCAACACTTTTTGTAACCGATTTATTAAAACGCTTTTTCACAAACGTTTGAAATAGAAATGAAAAATATCGAAACCCCCTTGTCTTATCACTCATTTGGAAATAATTTTCCAAACAAAGTAAATTTCACAAGATTCGTTTCGATATTTTTTTCAAACAATTTTAATCGTTAATTATCGCGCAAGTCTCACCTGGCGACCACGAAACAGCTAATGGTACGGATTGTTTTCTCTCTGGTAATCCTTCAATTTTTGCAATCAGTTGGGCCGCAGCTTCAACCGCTAATTGCTCAATTGGTTGAACGACAGCACTTATGGCAAGCGGCCCCATCTGTGTAATTTGTGTACCATCATAAGCAATTAGTTTGAGCTGTTCTGGGATTTGAATGCCTTTTTTCCAAGCAACTTTCAAACACTGCGTAATTACCATGTCCGTCCCTATAAACGCCTGCGCATCAGGGTATTTATCCAGAGCTTCTTGTGCTACTTTAAAGTACTCTTCTAAAGCAAACGTGTGTTTTGGCATTGGATGAATGATTAGTTCTTCTTGCTCTTCTACAAATAAGCGTGCACATTCTTCAACAAAAGTATCCGCGCCAATATTCCCTTTACTTGTTCCAGAAAATTGCACCACTTTTTTACAACCATTTTTACGTAATTGTTCTACCGTCAAATGGGCAGCTTGTAAGTGGTCAGAAGAAACCATCGGAATATTCGGACTTAAAAAACGATCTAAACTAACAATTGGACGAGAGGTCGCTTGATAATCTTCAATCTCTAATGTATGGACACACATAATCAGACCGTCCATTGTTTGTCGATTCAACCACTGCAAATATTCTAATTCAACTTTTTCACGTCCTAATGTACTACAAACCATCGTCATATACCCGTGTTCGTATAACTCTTTTTCAATTGCTTTTACAAAAGTTGCAAAAAAAGGGTGAATAACATCTGGTACAACCACACCAACAAGATGTGATTTTTTATTTGATAAATTTTTAGCCAATTGACTCGGAATATAATTTAATTCTTTCATCGCTGCTTGCACTTTTTGTTTAGTAGCCAACGATACATACCCGGTATTGTTAATTACTAATGACACTGTGCTTTTTGATACTTTGGCTAATTTTGCCACATCATTAATACTCGCCATAATTTTCTCCTTTGTGTTTTTTTTCATTATAGCGAAGATGTGGATTGCTGTCTAACCAATCCCAAATTCCTGTGCATAAGTGACCAGTCCAACAGGTTTTTTCCCCTGTTGCTTTAAAAAACAAACCCTAAAATACTCACTAGGAATATCAAACGGTGCTTGAATTTGCCACTGACTGGCTTCTTCATAACCAAACTTCGAATAATAATTTGGATCACCCAATACAACAATCGCCGGATAACCGAGTTTTTCTGCAACTTCATGCACTTTTTTTATTAATGCCGAACCTACTCCTTGCTTTTGAAAATCAGGTAAGACTGACAGTGGGGCCAAAGCCAAGCCCACATTTTCACCAATGCTAATTTCGGTCAGTAATAGGTGTCCCACGACTTTATCCTGGATCTTAGCAACCAAAGATAATTCTGGCACAAATGCCAAACTATTTCGTAAAGCAACGACTAACTCTGCCTCATTGCCCTCGCTATGTTCAGCATTTTTAAAAGCCGTTTGGACTACTTCATAAACTACTTCAAAGTCTTCTTTTGTTTCTATTTGAATCTTCAATTGTCTTTCCTCACCGTTCTAAAAAACTTCGAATTTTTTAAGCTTTTCTAGGAGCCGTCTTTTTTTGTAATTCCAATTGTTCCATCCAACGATTACTGATAAATCGACGATAGAAAATAAATCCACGAATCCCCCACTCGATTGTCATCGCTGCATAAATCCCAAGTAAACCAACCCCAAGCCAAATCCCCACAATGTAACCAATCCCAATTCTGAAGATCCACATCGTTAACAAGGACACTTTGGAGGTAAACTTACCATCCCCGACTGCTCGTAAAGCAGAAGGTAAAACAAAACTAAAGCACCAAGTAAAAGCGTGCATAACAAAAGCCATTAAATACATTTTAAAAATAACAGGAATCGTCTCTGGCACTGGCTTAAACAAATTCATCGCCAGCGGGAAAAACGGTAGCAACAACGCGTCGATCGCGATAATGGCGACGGTACCTAACCGAATAAAAGATTTCGTCAATTTCTTTACGTCTTTTAAATTCCCACGTCCCACCGATTGCCCGACAATCGGAACCAAAGAGGTACCTAGTGCACTCGGGATAATTTCAGCAATTTGAACCCAAGAACCTGCAATCGCATTCGCGGCAATATAGGCAGTCCCCAAACTTACGACCATCATTTGCATGACTATTTTTCCACCGTGGAAGAATAGGGATTCTGCTGCAAAAGGCAGTGAGATTTGTAAAATATAACGCATCATTTGACCATCGATTTTTAAAATTTCTTTTTTCCGCAAACGATAATTTCGACGATGCAAATAAAGTGAATAACTCGCAAACAAAACACCTAAAAGGCGTGAGATAAATAACGAATAAATCAAACCCATAATTCCTAGTTTCAAGTATAAAACAAAGACAAAGTTACTTAATAAATAAACGCCATTCATGAACAACGAGTTTTTTAAAGAATTACGCGTAAAACCTAATCCGCGTAAACTTCCGTTAATCCCTTCAATCACTGCATGCGCCGGATAACTCAATAAAACCCCAACAAAATATAACTTAGCGCTATTCATCACACTTGCTTCGGCACTCCCAAAAAGCAAGCGTAACACCCCTTGATGTAAAAATAAAAACAAGAGCATTAAGATCGTTCCAACAAACAAGGTTGAATGAATTACACTAGCGGTCAGTCGGCCTAAACGTCTGATATCACCACTGCCGTAAGCACGTGAAATCAAGACTGTTCCACCCAAACCGATTGCAACAAAAATCTGAACTAAAAAGACATTCACACTTCCAACCATATTAACCGCACTAATCGCAGCTGCTCCCGACGAACTAATCATCGCTGTGTTAATAAAGTTGAAACTAATTAGGAAAAATTGATCAATAATCACTGGCCAAAGGATGGCTAAAATTTCACTTTTGGATATCTCTTCTCCTTCTAAAGAAATTCCAAGCTTATTTTTAAGTTTTTTTAGTATCATAATGCCCTTTCTTTTTCATTTTTTTAACGTTAAAATCTCCTTAAAGCCTATTATAACAGTAATTTTAAATTTAAGCATCGCAAGACTACTTATTTTACAAATGTTTCCAATAAGGAAAAAAAGAAGCCTATAAAAGACTTCTTTTTTCCTTATTTTATTTGTTCTTCAACCTTTATTTATTTTATTCAAATTCTCAATCGCAAGTTTCCCGGCTTTTTTAATTAACTCTTGAACTTCGGGTTTGTCTATATTTCCAGCTGAAACAGTAGTATAGTACCCATCACTCAAAATGTGAAGGCCTGGCGTAAAAATATAAGCTTCATCGCCAATATTTTCTACTACGACCTTATCATCAAAGTTTTCGAGTGTTGTTCGGAATATATCCTCAGGACGATTGGGTTGTTCTTTTGGCATAAAAGCTTGTTGTACAATGGCGACTTGCAGTAGAGTTCTATCCATCACATCCCCTTCTGTTAGATAGCCACATATCTTAGAACCTACCCGCTCTTCCTCTTTTTTTTCAATATCGACTATTTTTAATCCCGTTAACGTTTCCGCTTCCTCTTTGGAAATCAATTCTTCTGCTTCGATGATTTTTTTGGTTGCCTTTTTTGTACTAAGTTCTATCTTTTCAGCGCTAGACTCTTGACTTGTGTTATCTTGAGCTTCTTTAGGGCTACAACTACTCAAAAACAATACGGACAAAACTATAGGTAAGAACAAACTATTTTTCATGAAATCTCCTCCTCTAGCGTTTTATACTATGAAAAACCATCAATTTATCAGTTACACTAAGAGCGTTTCACTTTTTATTTTGAACTTATAAATCCGTATACTTGTCATTTTTCCCCTTGCTTTTCTCGATTGGATATTTTATCGTATTCTTGGTTATTTTTTTTTGAATGATATTTGCAACATCAAAGTCTAAATTATCAGCCAACATCAAAGAATAGATAAGAACATCCGCTAATTCTTCTTCTAGCCGTTCTTTATTATTTTTTATCACTTCATCAGAATTCTTCCATTGAAATAACTCAAGTAGTTCAGCTGCTTCGATAGAAATAGAAATAGCTAAATCTTTTTCATCGTGAAACTGTCTCCAATTGCGATCATCTCTAAACTTGTTAACTATAGCTAGTGAACTACTCACCACTTAGCTAAACCTGTCGGTTCTTGACGCTTGAAGTGGGCGCTTCTTGGGAATAGAGCATACTTGCAAGCGTATTTCTTTA